>JALSLM010000129.1 GCA_026988295.1 Thiotrichaceae bacterium | reverse complement strand
CCGAGATTCCCGTAAAATAATCTTTACTTAATATTGCGGTCACACCTCCAACAAAAAACAAACCGTAAAGAACACCTGAAAAACCATAATATTTAAGCAAGCTAGGATCGAGGTAGAAAAGACCTAAACCCACAAAAATACTCATAATAAGCGAACTAATAATGAATGTTTTAGCACTAAGAGTGTCTATAAACAGAAACGCCATAATCCACAGACCACTTAAATTCAATAGTAAATGTGCGGTATTGGCATGAACAAAATTACCACTTATGATACGCCACCATTGACCTTTTTCAATCAACTGGCGATGAAAAACAAGCGTATCCTGCAAGAACTGCATAGCAACAAGAGAAACAGTGATAAATAAAACTGCAAAGATTAAAGGTTTGAAGGATTTGCTTATCATTTGGTCATCACCGCACAAATATGGCAGAATAGAGAACATAAACAATTATTAAAAGGGAAAAATTATGATTCAATCAAAAAAAGATTTAAATATCTTTAGAAAGTCTAAATCTCAAACAGGTTTTACCTTACTCGAAGTCATGGTCGTTGTGGTTATTATAGCCATTATGGCAGCAGCAATTGGTCCTAAATTAATAGGGAATATTGAAAAAGCGAGTATTTCAAGAGCAAAAACAGATATAAAAAGTATTGTCTCAATGCTTCAACTTTATAAAGCTGAGAACTACAATTACCCTAGTACTGAGCAAGGTTTAGAGGCATTAATACGCAAGCCAGATGGCGACCCTGCGGCAAAAAACTGGAGACAGTTAGCGGATAAAACACCACTTGACCCTTGGGAAAACCCATACAAATACCTAAGCCCAGGTTCTCATGGTGAGTTTGATGTGTATTCTTGGGGCCCTGATGGAGTACAAAGTGAGGATGATATTGGCAACTGGGATGCTAAAAACTAGTTATTTACCGATGCACAAGAAAAGCCAAGGGTTTACCCTAATTGAAATAATGGTGGTTATCGTTATCGTCTCTATTCTAGTCGGTGCGGTAAGCCTGACTTTTCCACATTCAAATGATGACCTATTAAAACAAGATATAGATCGCTTTGCTGAGCTTTTGTCTCTTGCTCAAGATGAGGCAATCTTAGAATCTCGTGATTTAGCCATTGCCATTAATGATTCAGGGTATTCCTTTTTAAAAAGAGAAGATAAATCATGGCAAGTTTTTGAAGGCGAGCCTTTTAATCCTAAAAAACTATCAGGAAGTCCTGTCTCTGCACTTGACTTAGAAGGAACACTCATAAAGTTAAAAGATAAAAGCAAGACAGGGCCACAGATTGTTATTTACTCCAGTGGCGAAATGACTCCTTTTGTTTATTCTTTTGGCTATAAAAATGGTAGCTATGTATCCATTGATGTCGATGCAGGTGGAACAATCAAAAAGGACTACAAGTTTGAAGATAAAAAATAACAATGGTTTTACACTACTTGAAGTGATGATTGCTTTATTTGTGATTGCAGTTGCTTTAGGTGGTGTCATCAAAGTCATGGGCAATGCCGCACTCAATACAACACGATTATCAAACAAAACCTTTGCTCAGTGGGTAGGACTCAATCAGATTGCCAAACTTCAAATCGGTAATCAATGGCCAGCATACGGTGAAGAGAAAGGTAAAGCTGAAATGGCAAACCAAAAATGGCGCTGGATACAGAAAACCATTAAGCCAGATAATGAAAGTAAAGTCATAAAGCGAATTGAATTATCCGTTTGGAATGAAAATGATGATTCATCAGCTACTCCTTATGTAACCATCATTGGCTTTCTAAAAAAACCATAGTAATCCATCTCACTTTAAGTCAATAAATTTTATGAACCAAAAAACAAACACTGGCTTCACCCTACTCGAAGTATTGGTTTCAATGATAATTTTTTCATTGATGTCCGTTATGGCCTATGGTGGCTTAGTTAAAGTTTTTAAGAGTGATGAGGTGATTTCTTCTTTAGAAGTAAAGCTTAAAACACTAAAACGCACCATGATGTTTTTTGAGCGTGATATGCGTCAGTTAGTTGCGCGCCCTAGACGCACTGGTTTTGATAAATCAGAATTCGTACCCGCATTAACATCAGGACTAGACTCAGTCGGGATAGTCGAATTTACCAGTGCAGGCGTATCCAACCCTTTAGACCTAACACGTAGCTCATTGCAACGAGTACGTTATGTACTAGAAGATAATGAACTCTCAAGATTAAGCTGGAAATTAGTCGATCACACAGATGATACCGAACCCGTTACCATGCTATTACTCAAAAATGTCGAATCATTTGAGCTACGCTTTTTAGGAAAAAATGGTGCATGGGAAGAAAACTGGGGCTCAAATAATGACCTACCAATAGCCATAGAATTAAAACTAGAACACAAGCATTGGGGAAAAATAAAACGCTTAATTGTGATTAATTAAGGAAAACCTGATTAAGCAGGCAAGAGTATTTACCCCCCTACACATACACATTAAAAATGTTGGCGCAATAAAAAAATTAAATCTTTTTCAACACTCATTTATTTTTAGGATCAATTTTTAACAATGCTCTATGTGCTGCTCTTGCTCTCAGATATTGGCGATTATGTTTATACGATATCACTAAGCCACCGAGAGCCTTCGCTTTTTCTTTTTTAGTCCTAGCAACTTCAAGTGCCTTAGTATAAAACTCTATAGCTTTATAGTAGTCAATTTCTTTAACTGCTATCCCAGCATTCGCATAATAATATGAGAATTTATTTGATGATTTAATATGTGTCTTCTTTTTTCTAAGTTTTCTAAGCGCCCATTTGTTCTTAGGATCTATTTTTAAGAGTGTTTTCAAGGAAAGTCTAGCTGATTTCTTATGCCCTAACCTCTCATTTGCGGAAACAAGCCCACCAAGTGCCTTTATCTTTTGTTTTTTTGTTTTCGCACGTTCAAACGCCTTCTTATAGTATCTGACCGCTTTTCGTAATTCATTCTGTTTAGCTGATATTCCAGCTATTTCATAGAAATAAGCAAATTTACTATCTGCATAAGCAGAAGAAAAAAGCAATAAAGTAGCAACGAGTGTAACAGAACACAATATTTTCATAAGAAACTCCTTATTCACATTATTATTATTCTAGCAACTTATTAAAATTTATGTCGTATAAAAACTAATAAATACCCCCTGCCCGTCTGCACCTATAAATTAATCAAAAATATACAAAAAAGAGGGGGGATGGGTATATATAGGAGGCTATCTGAGAACTAGGGTTAAAACGAAAATCTCAGAAATATTATAAGGTGAGCTTATCAAAAGAAGCGAATAGTTGTTCTATCTAACGAATTTGATGGGTTTAGATTATGATATTTATGGAATTTACAGTCAATTCTTAGTCCTCGGACAGCCTCCTAATACTCCTAAAGAATGATGCAATAAAAAAATTTAAATCTTTTTTAACGCCCATTTATTTTTAGGATCTATTTTTAACAGGGCCCTAAGTGCTGCTCTTGCTCTAGAATATTGATCATTATATTCATACGATGTTACTAAGCCACCAAGAGCCTTCACTTTTTCTTTTTTAGTTCTTGCCACTTCAAATGCCTTCGTATAAAACTCTATAGCTTCATAGTAGTCATCTTCTTTAGCTGCTATCCCTGCATTTTCATAATAATATGAAAATTTATTTGATGATTTATTGCGCGCTTTCTTTTTTCTAAGTTTTTTAAGAGCCCATTTATTCTTAGGGTCTATTCTTAAAAGTGTTTTCAAAGCAAGTCTAGCTGATTTCTTATGCCCTAATCTCTCATTTGCAGAAACAAGCCCACCAAGCGCCTTTATCTTTTGTTTTTTTGTTTTCGCACGCTCAAACGCCTTATTGTAGTATTTGATTGCTTTTCGTAATTCATGCTGTTCAGCTGATATTCCAGCCGTTTCATAGAAATAATCAAATTTACTATCTGCATAAGCAGAAGAAAAAAGCAATAAAACAGCAAGTGTAACAGAATACAATATTTTCATAAGAAACTCCTTGTTCATATTATTGTTATTCTAGCAACTGATTAAAATTTATTCTATATAAAAAATTTATAAACATAAATAGAGACATTTACCCCTACCCTCTTGCACCTATAAATACATTACAAAAATATACAAAAAAGAGGGGGGATGGGTATATATCTAATAATCAATATGATGCGTATAATGCTTATACGATAATGCTAATGCTGTTACATCAAACTTTAATGACGCTTCTACTCTCGATGAAGCATTATGAATACGAAAGTTAAACACCCAGCCCTTGTCAAAACTAATGGTTTTTGAATATTGAGTTGTATTCTTGTCTTTAACGAAGTCTATTTGAGTTGGTAGCGGTTGGCTTGTTGTATTGAGTGTTTGATTAATATTAAAGGCTTGTATCAGTACTTTTTTATTGGTTGATATAATCTTATAAAAATCAAAACTCCCAACAATATATTTTATAAAGTTACGACACATTTCAGGGCTTGAAACTCTTTCTATTTCATCACTAAAAGCATTAAGCAATGGCCAATAGAAACGCTTAGGAACATCTTCAATATCTGCCCATTTTGCTTTTCCTGCACTCTTTTTTTTAATTTCTTTCAGCTCTTCAAAAATTGGAAAAATTGTATCAAAGTATTGTTTACTACATCCATCTGAATGTAAGCCCCAGCGTTTAACAAAGTCATTTTTTTGAGATAAGCGAGAGTGCTTGAAAGCATCATGATTGGTTTTGCAAGAAATGCCTAATTCTTTATGATCTGTCGTAATCACAATATCCCTAACATCACCTTCCTGCCCTTTAGAATCGGGTAAAAAGGAAACCAATCCTTTAGATTCTGTTATTTTTTCTTTCTCAAGAATATGCTTTACAGATTCACTAGCACTTCTTAAAAAATTATCTCTTTTAACTTGAGTTATTTGATTATGAAAAAAACACTGTTTATTATATTCCGCTATATCATCATTTTTTAACTTAAATCCGTATGATTGTACTATTTCATTTCCTACTGCCCATTCAAAAGCCTTGCCATTTATAACTTGGGATGCCATATATATTCAGACTCCTATGTTCCTATCCGAGATAGCGTCTAATTTGTTTTGCAATAGCAAAAGCTAAATTAACTGGGACTGCATTACCAACCATTTTATAACCATTTCGCGGATGCGAATAAATAAATTTATAATCATCAGGAAAAGTCTGGATTCGAGCACACTCTCGTATGCTGAAACGCCTATATTTATGTTCTTCTCCAGGTACAAATATTCTTTTATCTTTTTCATCTGTTGTAAGCATTTTAGGAGCTTGAGGATGAAGCGGGGTCTGCCTATCCATAGCGACAACCGTATAGGATTGTTCATCCCATGATCGTACTCTATTTCTAGACATAAACATGGATGAATAACCCGTATCAGTTATTTCATGATTGGAAATAATAGTGTCTTTTCCTAAAGGAATATCTTTTAAATCATAAATAGCATCTTTCAATGTTTTTTTATTTTTTTGAATATGAGGAAATTCAAATTTAACCTGCAAGTCCTTTCTAAAACCAATGACAAAAACCCTTTTTCTATCTTGTGGGACATCATAGTCACTTGCATTCAACTGCTTCCAGAAGACATCATATCCTGCTTCTTCAAACATCTTGACGATATTTGTAAATGCTTCTTTATTACGACTGTGAAGAATACCCGAAACATTCTCAGCAACAAAAAATTTGGGCTGTATATATTTTAGAATGCGAATGTACTCAAAAAAAAGTTTTCCTCTTGGATCATTCACACCTCTTTTAGCTCCTGCTTCACTCCATGACTGGCATGGAGGTCCACCGATAATTCCTTCTGCATTAGGAATCTCATAATTGGGAATATTTGTAATTGAGCGACTATCAAAGGCAACATCAGGAAAATGATTTTTATAGGAGGGAATAATATGCTTATCAAACTCATTCGCCCATAGAGTTTGAAACCCCGCTTTATGAAAACCTATATCCAGACCACCCGCACCTGCAAACAAGGAAATTAAACTATTCTTACAAGCACGTTCGGCTTTTATATCAAATACTAGATTGGATTGGGCTATGGTATTTATTGCAGGCATCGGCTTAGAAACTCCAAAGGTTATTTATCATTTATTAGAACCCCTAACAAACAACATGTTTTCTTTTTGTTCTATTTTAAAATAAAAAATACCTTTGTGCCAGTGGTAAAATTTCAGCAGGTTCACAGGTGAGTAATTCACCATCAGCTCGTACTTCATAGGTTTGTGAATCTACTTCAATTTTTGGCATATAGTTATTATGAATCATATCCGTCTTTTTAACGCCACGACAGCCTTTTACTGCGCTGATTAAGCTATTCAAGCCAAGTTGCTCTGCTATACCCGCATCAATGCCTGCCTGTGACATAAATGTCATACGGGTTGCTAATCGTGCGCCACCATAAGCACCGAACATGGGGCGATAATGAACAGGTTGTGGCGTGGGTATAGAGGCATTTGGGTCACCCATTGGGGCTGCAGCTATTAAACCACCTTTTATGATAATACTGGGTTTAACGCCAAAGAAGGCGGGCTTCCAAAGAACAATATCCGCTAGTTTGCCAACTTCAATAGAGCCAACTTCATGGGCAATACCATGAGAAAGTGCTGGATTAATTGTGTATTTGGCAATATAGCGTTTGATACGTGCATTATCATGTTCGGCAGGGTCACCTTTGAGGCTGCCACGCTGTACTTTCATTTTATGCGCAGTTTGCCAAGTGCGAGTAATCACTTCCCCGACACGCCCCATAGCTTGTGAATCTGATGCAATCATTGAGAATGCGCCAAGGTCGTGCAAAATATCCTCTGCCGCTATGGTTTCACGACGGATGCGTGATTCAGCAAAGGCAACATCTTCTGAGATACTAGGGTCAAGGTGATGACAAACCATTAGCATATCCAAATGTTCATCAGCCGTGTTTACTGTGTATGGTCGGGTTGGATTGGTTGATGATGGCAATACATTTAGCTCACCACAGGCTTTAATAATATCAGGTGCATGACCACCACCCGCACCTTCGGTATGGAATGTGTGGATAGTGCGATCTTTAAATGCTGCCAGCGTATTTTCTACAAAGCCTGACTCATTCAGCGTATCAGTATGAATAGCAACTTGCACGTCATATTTTTCAGCAACCGTTAGGCAATTATCAATAGAAGCTGGTGTTGTTCCCCAGTCTTCATGTAGTTTTAAACCTAATGCACCCGCCTCAAGCTGTTCATTGAGTGCCTCTGGCAGACTGGCATTGCCTTTACCCATAAAGCCTAAATTCATGGGGAATTCTTCGGCAGCTTGCAACATGCGGTGGATATTCCAAGGCCCTGGTGTGCAGGTAGTTGCATTCGTGCCTGTTGCTGGCCCTGTGCCACCACCGAGCATAGTGGTTGTGCCAGACATCAATGCTTCTTCTATTTGCTGTGGGCAGATAAAGTGGATATGTGCATCAATACCACCTGCGGTAATAATCGAGCCTTCGCCAGCAATAGCTTCTGTGCCAGGGCCGATAATAATATCAACATTGGGTTGAACATCAGGGTTGCCCGCCTTGCCAATACCTGAGATACGCCCATTTTTAATGCCAATATCTGCCTTAACAATGCCCCAGTGATCAACAATTAGTGCATTCGTGATTACCGTATCAGCTACTTCAGCTGCGGCTCGTTGGCTTTGCCCCATGCCATCACGAATAACTTTCCCACCACCAAATTTAACCTCATCACCATAGGTCGTAAAATCTTTTTCAACTTGTAAAAAGAGCTCAGTATCACCCAAACGCAAGCGGTCGCCCGTTGTTGGACCATACATTTCAGCATAGGCTTGTCTACTTATTTTGCTCATTTTTCTACTCCCCCAGCCTTTTTATCAAGTGACCCCATAACCTCGGCATTAAAACCATAGATATTTCGCTCACCCACAAAGTCAACAAGTGTGATGGTGCGCGTTTGACCAGGTTCAAAGCGCACGGCAGTACCCGCAGCAATATCCAGTCGAAACCCCTTGGTTTTATTGCGTTCAAACTCAAGCGCATGATTAGTCTCAAAAAAGTGATAGTGTGAACCAACCTGTATCGGGCGATCACCAGTATTAGCAACTTTAATCTTAAGGGTTTCTCTACCTTGATTTAATTCAATTTCACCGTTATCACCTTCGGCGACAAACATTTCTCCAGGAATCATAATGGGCTACTCCACATTTAAACAATCGGGTTATGAACAGTGACGAGTTTAGTACCGTCAGGGAAAGTGGCTTCAACTTGCACATCGTGAATCATCTCTGGAATACCTTCCATAACATCCTCACGCTTAAGCAATGTTTGACCATAGCCCATGAGTTCAGCGACACTTTTGCCATCGCGCGCGCCCTCCATAATAGCAGCACTAATAAATGCGACAGCCTCTGGATAATTGAGTTTTACACCACGCTCCTTACGCCGTTCTGCCAGAAGAGCCGCAGTAAAAAGGAGGAGTTTATCTTTTTCTCTTGGGGTTAAATCCATTTGTTTCTACCTGCTGTGTTACTTAAATTCTTAATACTATACATACCCATCCCCCCCCTTTTTTACATATTCCTGAATCCGCATTGACCTCACAGATTCAGAATTATGTTGACCAAATACGGGGATGACAGGCTTCACGCTTTAAAACATCAGGGCGTAAAATTGACCATATCTGTTTTAGTGTAGTCGATATTTGTTCTGAATACTGACCTAAACAACGAGCAATAAGAATATCATCTATACGTGTTATACCAATTTGTACGCAATTAGTATTGTTATCAGCATCATCGCTATAATCACTAGAAATCTCATTTTTTGCAAGAAGCTCGCGCACTTTATCCAATAAATCCTGAGATACATCAGTCGCCATCAGCGTACCAAAGCAAGGATAGCCATTTAAACTTGTGGCACTTTGTAAAGCCTCACTATCATTAACAAGCAAGCCATCTAAAATAATAGGCTTAGCATCTCGATAAAGTTCTAAACGGGTTTTCACAATACCTTTCTTAAAAGGGTCATTAGATGCGGGTCGCCCATAACAATTGATTTCCCAGCCAATAAAATGTGCTGTTTTTTCTAGCTCAATACGAGTTGACAGATGCGTGTGAGCCTCATCAAAAAAAATATTTTCTTGAGGAAACCACTCCAAAGAGCATTGATCCCCCACTTTTAAAGTTTGCACCTGATGCGCTAAACTGCCATCACTCTCTAAATCCGCACTACGATAGAATTTTGTTGCCCCAGGTGTTGTCAGCAACGCATTTGCCTGATCTGACAACGTAATATTAATATGCAACTCATCACCACCCACCACGCCCCCCGGAGGATGCAATAAATACAAATGACAGACATCACCTTCAGGATAAAAAGGACGTTGAACCGTTAACGGTCCCGATTGTGATCGACTAGAAAGCACTGTTTTTGCTGATTGCTGTGTAAAGCCTAAATCAAGCTTTGCTTTCCAACCTTGTTTAATAGATGTGGTATTCGAGAGAGTCATATTTACTCGGCTTAGGTTTAGGACAATAATAAATCCATGCATTATACCTGAATCCGCATTGACCTCACGGATTCAGGTATATATTACATTTCAAAACTCTATACCCATCCCCCCCTTTTTTTATATATTTTTTGTAACAGTAGAGAGTCACAGAGTTTTTCTTGTTTCCCATATTCTGTATTGAAAATTTGATAGTTGTAATATTTTAGATTGGGCTAAGGAAAGAAGCCTCACAAAGCCATAGTGCATCCTTTTTTGTTGGGCTTCCTAACGTCAGCCTAATCTACTGCACTACTGTGCTGATTGGAAAAGTTATTTATTAGGTACCCAAAATCAGTCCATAGAAGATTTTGCAAAATATGAGTGGACAGGACGACCTTTAGGTAATAATAGTTTTATTGAAATGACCGAATCGTTGCTTGATCGTGATTTAAAAAAGAAAAAGTCAGAGCCGAAGGTACTAAATAATAATAATTAAGTATTATATCCCCAGAATTCTTTTGCTATTTTTTTGATACCCTTTTTATTTTCCATTAAGCGGCTTTAGCCCGCACGGATGTGCGGTAGCTCGTGGTTAAAACCACCGTCTTTTAGACGCATTCTCTTTCAGTCGGCGGTTTAGTCCGCCGAAAGACCGATGTTTTCATCGCTCAAACCCACCAGCTTGAGCTGGTGGTTGTTTAGTATTTTATTATGGGCTTAAAAAAAAACCTATGTACTTTTCAGTACATAGGTTTAGATAAAGCCTCTTCTTTACTTCATTCAGAAGTAAAAAAATACACTATTATAAATTTCCTGGATTATTTCTACTCATGGCACAATAGTCAATATCAAGATCATCTGTGTATTTATCACATGGATAAGCATGTTCATCCTTATTCAATATTTCTTGGATACCATCACTTACAGGATTATCACTGCCACTTTCAAGAGCAATATTTCTAGCACTTTCTGTACCATTAAATGTTAATTCAATCAAAGCCCCAAGTGGTTTTAGAACACCTATCATCTCTTCATAATTTTGACCAAGAACACCATTTACGACTGAATTATCTTGTGCGTAGAGATGTCCGCGAAAGCCTGCTCCCTCAAAAACCTGATAATCCAATCTATCCAAGTGATTTTGTTGCTTAAGAAGCGCATAGATTGTTAATGGAAATAATGAATCTGTTGTATAGTCGCCACCAAAACCATCTTTAGGCTCATTACCTTTTACACCATTTTGTAGAATAACTATATTAGTTGTATTATCTGATAAGTTTCTTAGCTCTGTTTTTGTAACACCTAGGGCAGCCCAAGTATCATTTGCCATGATAAAGCTCTGAGTTTTGCCAATATTAGCAGCTTTCAACTTATGTAATATCCCAAATGATCTACTAGCTCCAGAAGATAAGCCAAATACTCCAACTTTAGATGTATCAATATTATGACCAGAATTCTTGAGTTCAGTAATAGCAATTTTAAAATTATTCACCATAGCAGATGTCTCAGCTCCATAACTTGCAACATCTGTGTAAAGAGCATAATAGCCATGACTTGCAATAAAATTCATTAATGTTATAAACTTGTTTTCATTATATTTAGACTTCCCTCCTTGTGCAACAATGACCACAGGTGCAGACTGCCCATTTAAATCTGTAGGGTAATGAGCATATGTATTATTATTAAGCAGATTGTTTTCAAACTTAATAGTTGCGAATGCATGGTTTCCTTTCTCACCAAAATTATCTACAGGATCTACAGAACCTACCTTAAAAGAAACTTTATCCTCAACAACGTAAGTATTGTTTAGAAAAAATCTTGCTTCATAATTACCATCTTCCAATGTAAATTCATACCAATCACCTGGATCAACTGTATCAGGTGCTGTATCTCTTGCCCATGACCAAGCAACTACATTATTCCATGAGTTATCGGAATTTTTTGGGTAAATACCTACCCAGTCTGTGTAATTATTTGGCTTGTTTTTTACTTCTATCCAAGTTGAGTTCCCTGAGGGGTAGTTGTCTTTCCAGCTTGTAATATCAACAGTATTCGCAAGACCAACAGAAAATGAAACTTTATCCTCAACAACGTAAGTATTGTTTAGAAAAAATCTTGCTTCATAATCACCATCTTCCAATGTAAATTCATACCAATCACCTGGATCAACTGTATCAGGTGCTGTATCTCTTGCCCATGACCAAGCAACAACATTATTCCATGAGTTATCAGAGTTTTTGGGGTAAATACCCACCCAGTCTGTGTAATTATTTGGCTTGTTTTCTACTTCTATCCAAGTTGAATTCCCTGATGGGTAATTGTTTTTCCAGCTTGTAATATCAATATCAGCAGCATTTGCAATACCGACAAAAGCAAGTGAGATAAGTAGAGAATATAATAGCTTTTTCATGGCTTCCTTTCCTATGGTTTAGTCTATCAGTAAAAGTACTGACTCTATATAGAAAGACATTAGAAAAAAAGATACTCATCAACTTTGGGTATAAAAATCCCGATTAACGGTAGTTAAAAATATAGGATACTGAAGTTTCCTAGAAATTAGAAATCTACACTTTTCATCAATATTAGGTACAAGTGAGGAGTAGATCTACTTGTTTTAAAAATGATTAATTTATACCTAATAATAGTATCAACTTCTTGTAACTCATTAAAAGTAAATGTAATTATGTTTTTTTAATTTCTAGGAAACTTCAGTAGGATAATCAAACGCTGTAAATAAGACCCAGCCTTTACCGGTCTCGCAAGCTATTGAACACATCAGGAATCCATAATTTTATCCATCATAATCTACCGTTAACCAGAATTTAATGGATACCCTCTTTAATACTAAAAAAATTTGGCTGTACTAACTATGTAATACAGAAACTGTCTAATAAACTGCTATACGAAAGCAGAGTATTGATATTGACTTTACACCCTTCTAAAGATTACACTTCGTAATATAAACTATAAAAAACTGAGGTCTAATTAAAATGGAAGCGACAGCAAAAGATCTAAGATTCCACTCAACAGAGTTATTAAACACTGTAAAAAGAGGCGAGGAAGTTACTATAACTTTTCGTGGCAAGCCTTGTGCAAAACTTGTGCCTATCGAAGATAATGAAGAACCAATAGAAAAAAACGAATTATTCGGAATATGGGAGAATAATAATGAAACCGAGAAAGTCGATAAGTATGTAAGAAACCTTAGAAAAGGTCGATTCAGTGCTAGTTGATACAGATATTATCATTTGGTATATGCGTGGAAATCAAAAAGCATTTGAAATACTAAGTAAAAATAAAGGATTTAAAATTTCAGTTATAACGTATATGGAGCTTGTTCAAGGAATGAGGAATAAACAAGAACTAACACTCCTACGCAAAGCTTTGAAGAACTGGGAGACAAAAATTATTTATATTACAGAAGAAATATCAAGCAAAGCTATGTTTTATGTTGAACAACATTATCTTAGTCATTCAGTACAGTTAGCTGATGCTTTAATCGGAGCTACCGCAGTGGCACATGGTGATTTTTTAGTAACAGGGAATGTAAAACATTACAAAATAGTAAAAGAAATTAACTTAACCCAGTTTGTGCCAGAGTAAGGCTACATTTACTTTGTTTGCCAATTAAAAATTAAAAACATATACATAGCTTGGAGATTCAACGAGAAGTTCAGCTTCGCATATCGCAAAGCTGGAGCTTGAGAACAAGGGAATTATTACCCATCCCCCGTCTTTTTTACACTTTTATCTGGAAATAAAGCTTTAGCTTTATAAGTCCAATAAAAGACTCTGTGGCTCTTTGTGAACCCTAGGAGGCTGTCCGAGAACTAACAAAGAATAAAGTGTAAAATAAGCGAATGACCCCTTTATTTAAAACAGCCCCAACAGAAAATCAACAGCGATTGCTGTTTCCCAGCAATATTTATGATGTG
>JALSLM010000128.1 GCA_026988295.1 Thiotrichaceae bacterium | reverse complement strand
AAAGCTTTGGCGGCAGAAGAAGGTATTGAGCTAACAGATAGACACATGGATGTACTTGAGTTTTTACGGGATGAATATATCAACAATGGTGGTAATCAACCAATGGAACGTGCCATTACCAAACATATGTCAAAGGTTTGGGGTGAAAAGCTAAAAGGTAAAGATTTATATTCACTTTTTCCTCGTGCTCCAAGCAAACAAGGTTTAAAAGTTGCTGGCTTGCCTGCAACTACTCGTAAGGGTGGATATTAAGTCCGTCCGAGAACTAAGAATTAATTATTAATCTCAAAAAATTACAGGGTGGATACAGCACATCCTATTAATGAAAATTTAATCTCTAAGTTTTTATATATAAACCCATCCCCCCCTTTTTTTACATATTTTGGGGGAAGGGGATGGGGCGTAATTTAAGGAAACTCTGATCAAGTCTAATTATTTTTTAGCTTTATGAAAAATAGTGACAGTTTTTTCTGCACTAAATTCTAATCGACGTAATCAGGTTTTCCTTAAGCTTTGGCTTTTTCTTTTTGAAGATCTGCAAAGTTATCAATCCACTTTGTTACTCTGTTCAAAGTTTGTTGTAACATGACACTTTTTACAGGCTTGGTTAGGTAACAAGTTGCGCCAGCGATTACACCTGCAACTTCATCAAGTGGTGTGCTTTTTCCGCTTAGCATGATTATAGGTGTTTTTTTGTATTCAACTGACTCACGCATTTTTTTACAGGTTTCATAACCGTCTATGCCTGGCATGATAATGTCTAAAAATATGAGGTCATATTGTGCAGTTTTAATTTTTTCAAGCGCTTGCTCGCCTGATTCAGCAAAATCTGTGCTAACTCCTGCATCACGTAGTTCTAGTTCAACTTGCTTTCTAATTGAGGCGCTGTCATCAATGACTAGCGCATGATATTGTCTTTTAGGTGTGTATTCTTCAGAGGATGTAGCCTTTTCTGTCTCTCCCATTTCTTGGGTTTCTGTTCGATTATCTTGCCCAATGAGTTTGATGGCATTTTCTATGGCTTTCATTACGCGTGTAATTAGCAGGGGAGGGGCTACTTGAATATTTCCTAATGATTTATCATTGCTAATGACTAATAACACTGCACCGTTGTCTTGTTCAAGTTGTGGTAGGTCATTTTCATGAGTAATAATAATATTGGATGAAGTAGGCTCTGTGCAATAATGTATTTTTAAGCCATGCGAATTATTGAAAGCAATAACTCGCTCAAAGATTTTTTTGTCTTTGTCATTTATTTTTGAGAAGAATATTCCGATACTCTCCGTATTATTGGTGTTCATATTGTCCCTCAATTATTATATTTATAGATAGATTGTTATTATTTTTTGCTTAAAACCTGAGTCCATGAGGTCACTATGGCACAGGGCGTAAGCTATTGACTCATTACTGGTTTAAAAAATACCTGCTTAACCTGCGGGTGAAGCTAAGATTTAGCGAGCTTCCCATCTGCGTTAGCAAATGGTGAACTCAATTATGTAGAGCTTTTTAAATCCTGTACTAAACTAATATCTATGCTCTGTTATCCGCATTGACCTCACGGATTCAGGTAAGAATTATCAACTATTCCCTAAGTATTCAAATTAAATAATTGTAAGAATAGGGGGGGATGGGTTGATAGGATGTTACTTTTAATTTTTTTACGTTTCCTGTACCTGCCTGCGATATGTTAGCCAGTGCTCTAAAGATTCCAATAAAGTTTCTGTGATTACTGGTTTAGTCAGATATTGGTTAACCCCCGCTTTTTGAGCTAATTGTTTGTGTTTATTGGTTGTGCGAGATGTAATCATAACGATAGGCGTATGCTTTTGGGTATCCCAAGCACGTATAGCTTGTGTCAGCTCTAGTCCGTTCATTCTAGGCATTTCAAGATCAGTAAAGACAATATCAATTTCATTTTCATTTATAATTTTTAAGGCATCAAGTCCATCTACAGCAGTGACTACATCATATTCTGTTTGCTCAATAATTAAGCTTAGTGCTTTTCGATTACTTAATGAATCATCCACAATAAGAACTAGTGGTGTTTTATCGATAGAATTATCTGGCTCAGTTGTTGTAAGCTGGAATTTTTCTATTGTCTCAGTGCTTTTCTCTCCATTGCTTAGTAACTGTGATAAGTTTATTACAGGTGCGACACCTCCATCAGGTAAGTGACATGCGCCAATAAGCCCGTTGTCTGTATTTATCCAAGGTGCTAAGCTTTTTATAACAATCTCGCGAGACTGAACTATTTTGTCAATATAAACAGCGTGTATTTCTTTTTTGCCTTTTATGATGAGCAGGGTATTGGTTATTGAAAAATCCGGCTGTTTAACGGGCCAACCTAGCAGACTGGCAAGTGAGATAATAGGAAGTTCTTGGTTGTCATGCTGAATATATTGAGCACCATCTTTTTCTATTACCAGTGATGAGGCCAGATAAAAAAGTTGTTCGATAGAATCAGCAGGAATAGCAACCTGGTGCTTAGATACTTCAACTATCAGGGTTGCAGAAGTGACAAGTGTGAGAGGGGCTTTAATTGTAAAGCATGTTCCTTGGTCTTTCTCACTACTAATTTCTAATGTGCCTTTGAGTGATTTAACGGCATCGTTGACAACATCCATACCTACGCCGCGACCAGAAATATCTGTTACTTTGTTTTGTGTGGTAAAACCAGCTTGTAAGATTAGTTGTAGTATTTCTTTCTTGGTGTACTCAGCTTCAGAATTTATCATTCCCATTTTTAGGGCGCGTTGGTAAACTATATTCGTGTCAATGCCAGCACCATCGTCTTTCAATTCCATACAGATATATTTATCTTCTCTGGAGAATGTTAAGTGAATACGTCCTGTTTCATATTTATTTTTTGCTTTTCTCTCTTGAGGTGTTTCAATACCGTGATCAACTGAATTACGCAATAAATGCAGTAATGGATCGCTTAGTTTATTAAGAATATCGGTATCAATATTAATGTCATTTCCAGTTATAGCTAATTCGGCTTTTTTACCTGTTTTACGGCAAGTTTGCCTAATAATTCGTTCTAATTTTGGGATAAGTGTATTGACTGAAACCATGCGTGAATGAAGTATCAAATCACTAAGCTCTTTGTTTAATCGACCAAGTGAACGGGTATAGTCAGATAATTCGGTTAATTGTTGACCTAATTGCCTATCAATTTCTTCACCATCTAAAATACTTTCTGCTAATAGCCCCGTGATGCTATGAAGTTCGTTGTAAGTATCCATTTCCAGCGAGTCAAAGGTACTGTTTTGAAGGGTGTTTAATCGCTGTGATTGATTTTTTTCTTGTTTTGATATGGTAGCACCTAATTCGTCTATTATTTTGTATACATGATGATCTTGCTCTTTCGTTTGTTTATTGGTTAATAGACTGTTTTCTATTTTGTCAGAGATTTGAGTTGTGGTAGTTACCAATTCTCCCGCTAGGTTTAATAATTGGTCAATAACTTTAATAGGAACTCTGATATGCGTTTCTGTCGCTACTGTAGGTGCTGTTGATTGAGTCTTTTGTTCAGTTATTTCAGTTGGTTCTGATATTTTGTCCTCTGCTGGATTAGAAAGAGACGTTTCAAGATTATTACTGTCTTGTGCCTTTATAAAATCAGGTAATTCAGGCATTTTTAGCTCTTCAGATTCAAGAGCGTCAAAAGTGTCATCGCCATGACTATTTTGCAGTGCTGTGGCTTGCTGAGTAAGCTGGCTTAAAAGAGGAGAAAATTCTAAAGGAGGTGTTTTTTTATTGATTATTGTTTCAAATAAATCTTCTAGGCAGTCCGCAGATTCATTAAGTAATGATGATAGTTCTGCTGATATCGAATGTCCTACAGAATATTCAAGAATATCTTCCAGTTTGTGAGTGAATTCAGCTAGAGCTGTTATCCCAACAACGCCACTGGCTCCTTTTATCGTGTGAACCATGCGTGCAGCGTGTTGATGATCTTCTTTACTGGCTTTGTTTTCAGTTATTTTATAAATAAGTTGAGCCGCTTCTGCTATTTGCTCAGGAGTTTCTTGTAGATAAACAGAAAGAAGTTCGGGGTGAATATCATCATCCCAGCTAAATGAATATTGTGTATCAGGGCTAGTATTAGTCGTTGCAGGGGCTAATTGCTCTAAATTTTCTTGGCTAGTTTTAATATTATTATCAATATTGTTTGCCAAGTCATTTGCTAGATTATCTTTTGGTGTGCTGAAAGAATCAGTTTTATTGTTTTCTTCGGTATCGTCAAGATTAGCATGATTAGCTTGCCTAGCAGAGTTGAGAAGTAAGAGTATTGCCTGTAAATCTTCTGTTTTGATAGGGTCAATCCATTGAGGATTCATTAAAGCTTGACTTAATTCGGCTAAATAAGAGGTCTCCTCTGGATCAGCTAGGCTAGCACTTGTTAATTCAAGCCATGTCCAGCATCCTCCTGAGATAAGAAAATCTTTACTATTATCATTTTGTTGATTAAATAGTTGTTGTAAATTATTTTGACACCATTGGCTAATTTTAGATATTTCTGGGTAGCCAGATATTTCAGATAGCAAGTCTAGTCGTTGAAGTTCTTCATTGATTTTGACTAAATTATTTTTATTTAGCTCAAGAAAAGGATTGTCTGGGCTTATCTCTATCATTGATAAAGACATAACAATATCATCCATCTCGGCACTGAAATCACTATTATCATTTTCGTTATCAAGTGCTATAGGTGGTTTGTTAATGATTTCTAGCGTCTTTGATGTTGCTTCTTCAATCAGTGTTTCTTCGTCTGTATTGATTTTATTATTTATTTCATTTTTTTCATCTCTACCTTCTATTTCCTCGGTCGAATCAGTATCAAGGCTATCCACGTCTACAGGGTTAATAAAATCTGGTAGAGTTGGCATAGAAAGTGTCAACAAATCATCATCTTCAGGATTCTCTGATGCTAGAGAGTCGGCAGCACTAGTTAATTTGGCTAGTATTTGAGGATAGTTTTTTGGTGGATTTTGTTGGTTTTTTATAGAGTCAAATAATTTTATAAGATGCTCTGAGGATTCAGAAAGATGTGTTAATACCTCTTTAGATAAATCATTATTCACTGAATAATCAAGAATATCCTCTAGTTTGTGAGAGAGTTCAGATAAGGCTGTAATACCTAAAACGGCACTGCCTCCTTTTATGGTATGAGCAATACGCGAGGCGTGTTGACGCTCTTCTTTTGAGGTTTCTGTTTTATATATTTTCTGCAATAGTTCAGCTATTTTTGTGACCAGATCTGGTGTTTCTTCAAAATATGCAGATAATAATTCTGGATGTGTATCTTCATCCCAAGTGAAGCTTAGGCCTGTTTGTTGCTCTAGTTCAGCTGATGTATTGACTTCTTGGTTGTCCTTTGGCAAATCAATGCTATCGTTACTATCAGGCAGGGAAGCTGATGTATTCTTGCTGTAACCTTCTTCAGCATTATTATTTTCTTCTTCTCCTTTATTAGCAACTTGATCTTTAGGGTCCTTTAAAAATAAAAATAGGTTTTGTAAGTCTTCAACCGCAATGGGTTCCATCCATTCTTTTCGATTTAGCTCGGAATTCATGAGTGATAAGTTTGAAGGTTCATCTGGCTCATTAATGCAATAGCTTACCAATTCAAGCCAAGCCCAGCTCTCTCCTGATTCTAGGAAGTGAGAGTGGTGCACAGATTTATTACGTGCAAATAAGTCAATATTACGCTGACACCATCGACAAATCTGAGCAATACTAGAATATGAACATGAATTAGCGAATACTATGAGCTGTTCTAGTTTATTATTAAATATTTCATAATCTTGTAAAACATCTTCAGAGGTATTACTAAGATTAAATAGGCTCATTACAATTTCATCGAGCTCTAAACCTAGCTTACCAAGGCAATCTTCGTTCTGAAATGCTTTATTTTCTGTATTTACTACAGGGTTGTTAAGTATAGGCGTATGCTGTTTAGGATGCTCAGAGGCAGTTTTCGTTAGCGCAATCTCTTTGTAGTAACTGGGGTCTTCTAGCTCGGTTTCTTTGTAAGCATGAGATATATCATTATTATTTGCAAGTGAGTTATCTTTGTCTGTTGTTGCAGAGTTTTCTAGCTCAACCTTTGCCTGAATATTTGTTGTTGTTTCAATCCAGTCAGTAAGATCTGTTATCAAGATATTTGAAGGTTTGATAAACCAATTCGGATGGTTTAAATGCTTTTGCAGTTCGTCTAATAATGATTGCTCTTCAGTTTGCAATAGTGAAGATAGAATTTCAATCCAGTTAAAGTAGCTACCAGAAGAGCATAGTTCTTTGATTGAATCTGCATTGCTATCATTTTTCTCCGTATTTAATAACATCCAGTGGCTCAAAGCTCTTAAACTTGGAATATTCATTTTCTGAGCAACTTGATCAATAATATTTAGAACCTTTATGCTTGCTTGCAGCACCTCTTCAGAGTTAGAAAAATCAATATTTGTCAGGTTTAAGGTGATATTGTCCAGTAGTTCAGCTAACGCTAAATTTTTATTAATTTGTTCCATTTAACAACTGCTCCCGAATGATTAACTGTTACGCTTAGGCGTACTCTCGTCAATAGTAAAAACATTGACAGAGTGAACGAGTTGTTGAGCATATTCGGCCATATTCCGACTTAGACCTGTTAGAGAAAGAAGTTCTTGTCCTGTTGACTGGGTAGATGTCAAAATGCTTTGAGCCTTATGCTTGAGGCTTTCACTTATACCTATCTGTTCGTGTGATGCAGAGGCAATCAAATCAACAGAGTGGATTAATTGGGTGGTTGTTTTTAACACATCTTTCATTTGTTTTGCTGCATCTTCAGCGCGTGTAGAACCATTAATTACCTGCTCAATGGTCTTGTCCATAGTGGCAATGGTCGTGTTAGTTTCTTGTTGAATATTACGCACAAGGGTTGAAATCTCTCCTGTCGAATCACGTGAACTTTCTGCAAGATGCTGGATTTCTTCAGCAATTACCGAAAATCCACGCCCCGCATCGCCTGCTGCCACAGCCTGCATACTTGCATTTAACGCAAGCACAGTGGTACGTTCAGCAATGCTATTGATGATTTCGATAACATGAGAGATTTCTTGAGAGCGTTCTCCTAGTAACTTAATACGTCTACCAGTTTCTTGTACTGTTTCACGAATTTCAGCCATGCCCTCAAGTGTGCCAGATACAGATTTATGAGCTTTTTCAGTTGATATTTTGGTGTTATCCGCCATTTCATTGGTTTCAGCAACAGAGCTAGCAATTGCATCTATACGTTGCAACATTTTATCCATTTGATCAGCAGTTTCTATTGCTTGCTCCTGCTCTTTCATTGCCAGTTTATTGACAGACATTAGGTGAGTATTAACTGTTTGAGATGTCTGATTAACGCGGATAGCAACATCTCTTACTTGGCCTAATGTTGTTGCAGTTTCTTCAGCCAATAAATTAATGGCATCGGCAACAGGTCCAGTAGCATCTTCTGTAACTTCAGCACGTATAGTTAGATTTCTTTCGCTTAGTTCTGCTACCGCTTGGAGCAATTTAAAGATAGATTCATTTAATTTTTGATGCTCCTTTTCTGTGTATTCAAGCGTATTTGTTCTCTCTTCCAAAAGCAGGTTGAAAGCTTTGCTTAACTTCGAAAAGTCATCTGTCCCGATAATGTTTGCTCGCGCATTAAATTCACCTTGAGATACTTTTTTTACAACTTGGGCAAGGTTATTGATTGGCTTTTTGATGGATTGTATGATCAATAAGGCTAGGATTAAGGTAATAATTGCCCCACCAAGAATATAAAACAAACCTTGTTGCATGGCTTGTTGAGATGTATTTATAGTATTTGAAATAAGCTTTTCATTTTTTTCATATTTTTTATGACTTATTTTTTGCATCGATGTTGTTAACTCATTTGTCAGTGGATACATTTTTTCTGACACATAAGTATTTAAAGTGCTTTTGCTTTTTGCATTTTCAGGGGTAGAAAATATTTTTATGAGATTCTCATAAGATGAAAGTAAGCGTTTTTGCTGTTTTAGCAATAGTTGTATTTCAGTAGTATTTTTCTCTTTATCTGTTAATAGCTTATTAAATCGGTTGACACTAAGTCTTATCGTTTTTATCCCTTTTTCTGTTTTTTGTTGAGCTACTTTCCAGAAAATATAGCCAGCATTAATATTTGAAAGAGGCTGGGTATAATGAGTAGTGATACTGTGGTTAACCTCATTAGCCGCATTCGCAGCCTTAAAAGATAGCTCTGACTGCATCAGTGCCTGAGTGTTTTTTGTAATAATATTATAAGCAATAAAACTTGTAAGGATTAATACTATAGTTGGCAAAACGATTAATAAAATCATTCGCAGATTAATGGATAGTTTATTTAGCATGATCTACCTTGTTTCTTATTATTATTGTGTAACTACTCAGCTTGTTTCTTTATTGCCTTAAAAGCTGCTTTAATAATTCTTTATGGTTAACTTTATGAATTATATTTGATTTATATCTTAAATGCTTTATTGACCAGCTAGGCGGTTTTTCAGTTATTTCTTCTGATGTTTCTCCTATGTTGTAATTATCAAAATCAATCATTGTTGGAAGCTCATCAATTTGTAAAACAATAGGAGAGAAATCCTCATGCTGAAGCAGTAAATGTTTAGTTTTTCTTGTCGCTGTTTTTTGCGTAGTTTCAAGAAGAATATTCATATCAACAACAGGCACGATAATTCCTCGCACATTCACGATTCCGACACACCAAGAAGCTGGATGAGGAAGTTCATAGATTTTATCAAGTGATAAGTTCTCTGCTTTAATATTCTGCTCTAATAGAATATTGAAGGAACCAACAGAATAATAAAAGCGATAATTTACAGTCGAAGTTTCCTTATTCTCTACATCACTCCCAGCATTGATACCAGTCTTTGTATTTAATTTCTGTAAAAATGTTGTCTCATTTTTATGATCAATTTTATTATTGTTTTTAAGTGTTTGAGACACAGAGGACTCCATTCTTATTATTATATGGTTAAGATACTTATGAAATGAGTTTGATTCTAAGGAGTGGCACTCAATAATTTCTTGTTTTTAGCTTTAACCTAAAATTATGATAAGATATCTTATGTAAGCGATTGATTTTCAGTCGCTATTATAAAATAGCAAGTGTATTTAATATCTCAGATTTTTCATAGGGCTTAACAATATAGTCAACAGCTCCTAATTGCTTTGCCCATTGTTTATCAACAGGGTTAGCCTTACCTGAAACCATAACAACGGGAGTATCAGAAAGTGCTGGATTTTTTTTAATTGATCGACAGGCTTTATAACCATCACCATTGTCCATAACTATATCAAGCATAATAAGATCTGGTTTATTCGTCTCACATAGTTCAAGTGCCTCATTTCCTGAATTTGCAGTTATAGTTTTGTAGCCAGCCGACTCAAGAATATTTTTTAAATGTACTAACTGGGTATCTGAGTCATCAGCGATTAAAACCGTATTTATATAAGACATTGCCTTTTGATCCTATTTTATTGGAAGCTCAATGTAAAAATATCGATAAGAACTTCAATTTTTTTAATTATTATTGTGTTATCCCTTAGGGAGGCCCTGATCAAGTCCAATTATTTTTAGCTTGCCAAATCTGCTGATATTTTCCATGAAGATCGGCGCAATAGAATGACTATTACGACTCACTTCATGAAAAATAGTGACAAATTTTTTTGCACTAAATTCTAATCTACTTAATCAGGTTTTCCTTAGTTGAATCCACATTAATCTATAGTGTAACTTTACCTGTAAAAGAGGATAAAATGGAAGGAATTAAAGATAGACGGTGAAGTTCTGTTAGGCGTAGAAGTTGTCTTTATCATTAAGAATCACTAGGAATAATCATTTTTAATGATAATAGAAAATTTATCAAAAAAAGGGGGGGATGGGTAATATAGATATTACCCATCCCCCCCTTTTTTTTGTTTTTTAAGCTTAAGTGGTAATAAGGTTTAAAATGTAATAATAAATAAATCCTATCAATCGACGGGATAGATTATATATTGATCTATATCTTTAGAAATATTGCAAATTAATGGAATTTCATAGCAGTTTATACTACTTTTTATTCATTCATGGATGAAGGGTAGAACAATAATGATGTTTTATATTAAACAGCTTTTTTTGAAAGCGATAACAAGTCTGGCAATTTTTTTGCAAATTATTGTATTTCAAACTGCTATAGCAGAAGATAAATACCCTGTTAAAATCAAACCTGACCTTCCTTTTATCACTGTCCATCATCAAGGGCAAAAAGTGATCCTTAAACGTATACAGGATACTAATCATAGGCTGGTTGATGATTTCACAAGAACTTCTCGACCTTGCCCTCCTTTTTGTTTATGGCCTATATTTATTGAGCCTGGCATCTATCCTGTTGGTGAACTTGAGGTAATTGATTTTTTGGAGAACCAAGTAAAATCAGGTAAGGGCTTTTTAGTTGATGCTAGATTACCCAGTTTTTACAAGACTGAAACCATCCCTGGTTCTGTAAACATTCCTTGGGTACTCTTTACCAATGAAGAAAAAAAGGAAGCGGTGTTTAAATTACTCGGTGTAAAAAAGCAAGCTGATGGTTCTTTTGATTTTAAAAATGCGCTTGAATTATGCATTTTTTGTAGTGGACCTTCATGTGGTCAATCCCCAAGAGCTATCAAGGCTTTATTTAAGGCGGGTTATCCTGCAAGCAAGTTAAAATATTATCGTGGTGGCTTACAAGTCTGGAAGCTTTTTGGCTTTATTACCATTGTATCTGAAGCAAATAGAGTTAATGAAAATACTGGTGAAAATACAGGTAAAGAGGTTAAAAAATGAGTAATAAGCAATTTAACAATCGTTATTCAATTGAATATCTCCACCCAGGAAATTTAGATTCTGCTCAATCAAAGAAAAAAGGACTTATTATTCCTCTGATTATTTTACTTGCACTCATTGCTTTGGGAGCTTTTTTTTGGAAGCAGGGTTTTTTCAATCAATTTCTTAAACAGAACGCTGAAGTGACAATAACAAACCCAACTATGGAAGCAATAGAAGATCAAGAGCCTAAAACAATCGAAATTACTGAAAACAGCTTACAAGATAATTTAATCACCACCAGCATAACGCAAACCAATAACTCCAATAGCGGAAAAGAAATATTTTTAGAAAAGTGTTCTTATTGTCATGGCAAAAATGGGGAGGGAAATCTTAAAGATACTTATCCTAAACTACAAGGTCAAAACTCAGCCTATATATTACTTCAACTTCAACGTATGCGTGATGGTCGCAGACTTAATGTGAACCCCGCTATGTTTAAAATCATAAAAAGAATGAATGATAATACCTTTAAGCAAATTGCAGAATATATTTCTCAAATTCCCGCTCCTAAAAACCCTCTTGAAAAGGAAAATATTCTTGCTAAAAATAATCAAGTACTAGTAAATAAATTGAAAGAATTAAGTAATCAATTATCAACTGAACAAGAAAAAAACTCTCAGTTATCGGAACAGTTAAGAAAAAACTTAGAAGTTAGTAAAAATATTAGCAAACTTTATGATGATGCTATTAAAAACACCTCTGAAAATGACAAAGATTTTATGACTATTGTTGAAAGTGAAAAAAATCGCCTTGCTAACGTAGTCACAAAAACAAAAAAGAAACAAGAATCAGCAGAAGAAACTGTAAATCAGAAGATGGCAACAACTATCGTCGCTACAGATGTTACTACCAAGACCGCTGGAATAAGTACCTCAGATCAGATGAATAATATTGTTTTGCTCATGAAAGATAACAGCACGACTAATCATAGACCTGTATCAACTAAAAAAGTCTATATTGAGATTGAATCAGATTCAGCTAAAAAATCAGTTGTATTACAAGATAAGATCAATCAGCTTGTCAGTAAAAAAGATATTCCCACAACAAAATTTACCAAGGCACTCAAAAAAGAAGCCAAAGTAAGAAAAAATGCACTTCGTACTATCGTAGCTCGAAAAGGAGATACGCTCTGGAGTATTGCTAAAAAAGCTTATGGAAGTGGATTTAAGTACCCTAAAATATTAAAAGCAAACCCAAGACTTAAAAAAGGAAAAATTGTTCGTATATATGTTGGTCAAGTTATCCGTGTTCCCCGATAGTTTTAGGGAATTTATATTACCATCCCCCCCTTTTTTTGCATATTCCTGAATCCGTGAGTCCACTACGGCACAGTGAATAAGCTATTGATTCATCACGGGTTTAAAAAATACCCACTTAACCTAAGGGTGAAGCTAAGATTTTTTAAATCCCGTGCTAAACCAATATCTTATCCCCTGCTATCCGCATTGGACTCACGGATTCAGGATATTTTTAACGATTCCAAAAGCGTCGTTGCATCTGTCTATATTGACGCACCACTATAGAGCTACTATCTTCAGGAAAATCTACTTCTATTTCTCCTGTATTTATGGTGTCTAAAACTTGTACTGATAATGCCTGATAGCGATCTAAAATATCCTGCTTTGGATGACCAAAGCGATTGCGATAACCTGCTGAGATTAAGCTAAGGCTTGGTGATACGGCTTCTATAAAAGGCTGTGTAGAGGATGTTTTACTACCATGATGCGGCATGGTAATAACTTCACTGGCTAATAGTTCTTTAGTGTTTTTAATTATTAACCTTTCTGCTTTTCCTTGAATGTCACCCGTCAAAAGTATCGAATGATAAGCATTTGATACCCGTAAAACACAGGAACGATTGTTGGCATTAAGCTGAGAGTTTTTTTCTGGCCATATTATATCAAAATTAACACCATCCCATTGCCAGTGTTGACCTGCGAGACAAGCTTTAACATCTATCCCTTTTAAGATTTCGGTATCACTGCTGAGTATCTTCTTTACCTTTATTTTATTAATGATAGCCTTAGCACCACCATAATGATCTAGGTTTTTGTGTGATAAAATCATCGTATCAACTGATTTCACAGCTTTAAATCTCAGATAGGGAATTACAACCAGTTTACCCATATCAAACCTATTACTCAGGCGAGTTCCTGTATCATAAATTAATGTATGGCTTGCAGTATGAATCACTGATGCCGTTCCTTGTCCTATATCAAGCTGTGCAAAGCTAAAAGCACCTTGCTTAGGCGTTTTTTCTACAAATAAAAGTGCAGGAAGTAATAAAATCAGACCCAACCAACGCCCAGGAAAACCCTTTGGTAATAATATAAAAATAACGGCTAGCATTACGAGAAATAGAAAGAAAAATGGTACACTTGCCGCTCTAATGCTCGATATTGGTAATTCATTTAACAAGTTTAGATACTCAAATAGATATTCAATGGCTATTCCTGCAAGGTTTAATAAGGCACTAGAAATAAAATCTGATATAGGAAGAAAAATTACCCCTAACAAAGTAATTGGCACAACAAAAATTGATACCCAAGGAATGGCAATAAAATTGGCAAGCGGAGCGGATAATGATCCTGTATTAAAAAAAATCAGCGTTAAGGGCAACATTCCAAGAGATAGCAATAGTTGCAGTTTTAGTAATTTAAAGCGTGGTATAAGCATTTGACGCTTAAGAATAATAAGAATCAATGCAACAGCAGAAAAGGATAACCAAAAACTAATACTCATTGCGG
>JALSLM010000127.1 GCA_026988295.1 Thiotrichaceae bacterium | reverse complement strand
TGATATTTATAGTGCTGTTGGAAAACCCTACCTTAAATTATATGGTCCACAAACTGATGATGCTGATTCAGCAATAGGGACTGAATTAGAAATTAAATTTACAACTGCAATGACATACTGGAAAGAACAGCGCGCTGAGGTTATGGCCCTGTTGCAAAATCCAGAGCTTGAAAAAGGCTATTACAAAGCTATTGTTGATCATCGTGATTTGATTTTTTCTATAATGGATGATTATGCTTGTTTAAAGCGACCTCCTGCTAGTATTGATAGCAAAACAGATTGGCTCGGAACAAAAGAGAAAACAAAAGCTAATTACGAGAGCTTAGAGCACCCATTTTTTCAGCTTTGGCAAGATTTTTTAGATAGCTGGAAAATTTTGAGTGAGGCTTCGGATACTTTTCTTAATCAAATTCGTATTCAATTATTAACATATTTACAACAAGAACTGCCTAAAGAAAAGTTGCGATTAGGTGTTTTATCATTTGATGATCTGCTCTTACAACTACAAAATGCACTGCGTATTAATTCTGAATTAGCACAGGATTTACGCAAAAAATATAAAGCCGCTTTGATTGATGAATTTCAAGATACAGACCCCATTCAGTATGAAATATTTAATCGTATTTTTGCTCATCAGCCTAAACATGCGGTATTTTTTGTGGGTGATCCTAAGCAGGCAATATATAGCTTTCGAGGGGGTGATATTCATACCTATCTTAAAGCTAAAACAGATACCTTGGAAGAGAATCACTATACGCTAGAAACCAATTGGCGCTCCCATCCTGATTTGATTTCAGCATTCAATAGCTTGTATTCATCAGCAGATAACCCTTTTCGAGATGAAGACATAAAATACAACCTTGTTAAGGCAGGAAATATTGTCACTGACAAGCTGATAACCCCCGACAAGCGAAACTCACTAAGCTTCTGGAAAGTGGATGTAACTGGCGAAGAACCTGAGAATGAAAACAATACCGCTAGTAAAAAATCAGCCCCAATAATCAGAGAAGAAATTGCAGATGCCGTTGCAGGTGATATCGCCATGCTTTTAAATGCGGCACAAAAAGGGCAGGCAAAAATAGGAGAGAATGCAATTACAGGCGGCGATATTGCTATATTAATTCGTTCACATACGCAGGGTGATCTTATTAAACAAGCATTAAGTGCTAGAGGTATTGCGAGCGTACAAAGTAGCAAAGACAGCATTTTTCAGACTAAAGAAGCAGAAGAAATGTATCGGCTGGTTACTGCAATTGCAGAACCACAACGAGAAGACAATGTGCGCCGTGCGTTAGTTACTGAGTTGATGGCTTATGATGCTGAAGACCTACTTTCTTTTGAAGAAGATGGCAACCTTTGGGAGGATAAGTTGCTTGCGGTGCAACAATGGCATTATTTGTGGCAGAAAAAAGGCTTTCTACCCATGATGCATGAACTCATGCATACCGAGAAAATGCACCAACATCTGCTTAATTACGATGACGGAGAACGACGTTTAACCAATGTGATACACCTTTCAGAGCTAATTCATAAACAAAGTAAACGTCAATCTTTGAGTATGGAGGAAGTCTTGCGCTGGTTGCGAAAGCAACAACAAAATTCTGACTCAAAAGAATCAGAACTCAGACTTGAAAGTGATGATAAATTGGTAAAAATAGTTACCATTCATAAATCTAAAGGGCTGGAATACCCCATTGTTTATTGTCCATTTGTAGGTGTTGGAAGTAGGGATATGGGAAGCAATACACTTTTTATTTTCCATAAGGACAAAAAAGCATGTTTAGAAATTGGCTCATCCGAATTAGAACAACATCAACAGATTAAAACTGAAGAAGCGCGAGCAGAAGATACGCGTTTACTTTATGTTGCTTTAACTCGTGCTAAATATCAATGCACTGTGGTTTGTGTGCCTGAAGTGATTAGTGGAACTCCCGATAGAACGGCACTAGGATGGTTATTGAGCAATGGTCAAAGTATTCAATCAGGTAGAACAAAAGCAATTCAAGAAAATAATAATGCTTATTATCAAGCATATAATGAACAGCTTGATAAACTCGCTTCTGAAAATGCCATTACGCTGACTGATTTGCCTTATTATGACAATAAGTTGTGCTATCAGCCCATGCAAGAAGAGCAGGAGCTAACGGCACGATGCTTCACTGGCAAAATAATCCAGCAGTCACAAATCACCAGTTTTAGCGGATTAACTGCGGCTGCACATTCTGAAATGCCTGATTTTGATAAACAAGCACTGCAAGATAATAATGTACAAGCAATACCTTCTGAACCTCCCACTGATGCTGAATTTCCAAAGGGCGCGGCGGCAGGTACGGCACTGCATGAAATCTATGAGAATCTGGATTTTATTCAGCCAATTAATGAGCAGACTAAAATTGTCTCGGAGGTATTGGATAAATGGTCATTTGATGCCGAGCATGAGAATTCAGCAATTAGACTGATAGATAATTCATTAAAAGTCGCTTTATTTGATGATTTCAGCCTACAAAAATTAGCCAAAGATAAGCGACTCGATGAGATGGAGTTTTATCTCCCTCTGGAAAAGTTGCAAATAGAAAATTTGAAACAGATTTTATTCAAGCATTTGCCCAAACAATGGCAAGTAGTACGGGATGCTGTTGAGACACTTGACTTTAAACAGGTCGAGGGTTATCTAAAAGGTTATATAGACCTGATTTTTGAGCATCAAGGTCAGTATTATCTAGCAGATTACAAATCAAATACACTCACCGCTTATGATCAAGATAATCTCTTAAAGACTATGGCTGATTCTCATTATTATCTACAATACCTATTGTATAGCGTTGCTTTGCATCGTTATTTGCAAAAACGTATTGCTCAATATAGTTGGGATAGCCACTTTGGTGGAGCTTATTATTTGTTTATTCGCGGCATGAGTCCAGAAGAAAAAAGTGTAAAAAAGGGGGGGGATGGGTTTACTACTAATTCTTCAGGTGTATTTTTTCATAAACCAGAGCGTGAGCTGATTGAAGCGATGGATAGCTTGTTTGGTCAGCCTTTTATTCCTCCATATTCACATTAGCCTCATGGATTCAAAATAATGGAAATTTTAGAATGACTCAACCAGGTGAACAAATTGGTTTAGATTTTTCGGTATCTGCTTCTGAATCTGCCCCAGCTGTTAAAGAAGAAATTCACTATGAAGCCTTGGATTACCAGCTTGCTGATTTGTTCTTAGCACTTGATAAAGAACAGAGCAAAACACAAAATCAAATCTTAAAAAAATGCACGCTAGAGATAAGTAAGCAAACCCGCGAGGGCTGTATCGCCATTGCTTGCACGCCTGAACAACAAAAACAATTATTAGCCAGCAAGGTCGTCGCAATAGCTGAGGATGATAATGACAACTATAAACCTCTGATCTTGGATAATGGCAAACTCTTTTTAAGACGCTATTGGCAATATCAGAAGCTATTAGCTGATCAAATACAGACACGGATGCACCAACAAGCATTAAGCATCACAGAGGAAAGCTGGATAGATAAACGCCTTGATTATTATTTTAAAAGCGATAGTCAGGAAGGTGAAACAAACTGGCAACAATTAGCAGCTAAACAAGCCTTAAAAAATAAATTTCTGATTATCTCAGGCGGACCAGGAACGGGTAAGACAACCACAATCACACGAATTTTAGTCTTGCTGATAGAAGAATACATTGCTAAAAAGTCTAAGGAAGCTAATGAAGCTAATGAGCTAGACAATAAAAAAAGTGTAAAAAAGGGGGGGGATGGGTATAAGAAGCATTCTTTTGATATTTTATTGGCAGCACCAACAGGAAAAGCATCCATACGCATGTTGGATTCCATTCGTGATGCACAGCAGAAAATGCAAAAAATGCAGAAAATGGAATTAACTGAGCAGATACAGCACTATATCCCCAAACAAGCGAGCACTATTCACAAGCTACTGGGATATATTCCCGATTCGATTAGTTTCAAGCATAATCGAAATAATCCTTTAAAAGCTGATATCGTACTCATTGACGAAGCTTCTATGATTGATATAGCACTTATGTCAAAGCTGATTGAAGCTGTTCCCGCCCATGCCAAACTGATTCTAATTGGCGATAAAGATCAGCTTTCATCGGTTGAAACAGGCTCTGTCTTTGCAGATATTTGTCAAGGGCTTGAAGACACTCCGTATCTGGTGACCTTGCAAAAAAACTGGCGTTTCGTAAAAGATAGCGGAATAGGGCAGTTAGCTATCGCAACAAATAAAGGCGATCATAAAACAGTGCTAGCAGTGTTAAATGATCAAGATCAGCCAAGCTGTGAATTATTATCAGCTTCGATTTTGTCTAATCAGATGGTGGCTAAACAACTAATAAGCCCTTGGGAAGCCTATTTTGAGGTAATTAAGAATCCCCAAGCAACACTCCCAGAAATATTTGAAGCATTTAATCAATATCGTATACTTTGTGCTTTGCGTCGCGGCTTAAATGGTAGTTTGATATTAAGTGATCGTATAGAAAAAACACTTATAAAACAAAACTTCATCTCTGTTCAAACTAGGCAACAGTCAAGCCAACAAGCAACTGCAAAATGGTATCATGGTCGTCCTGTTATGATCACCCAAAATAGCTATGAGAAAGGTTTATTTAATGGTGATACGGGTATTGCACTCATCAAAAATGGGCAACTTAAAGTTTATTTTCCTGATAAGGAAGAAGGCGACTATAAAAGCCTTACTCCCATAAGGCTTCCTGCGCATGAAACGACTTGGGCAATGACAATCCACAAAAGTCAGGGGTCAGAGTTCAATCAAGTCACACTCATTCTACCCCATGAAGTCATGCCCTTATTAACAAGACAATTGATCTATACTGGAATCACCAGAGCCAAACAAAAAGTAACTATTGTGGCAAGTAAAGAAGTGTTGCTTGCAGGTGTAAAATCAGAAGCGATAAGCGCGACCAGAATAAGCGAAATGTTAAATGACAATAACTAAACTAAATTTTTGCCACTACCTCACAAACAGCCGATGTGAGCTGTTTTAACTCATTTTTTGTAATAATAAACGGTGGCATTAAATACACTAATTTACCGAAAGGTCGTAGCCATACACCTAATTCAGTAAACAAAGGCTGAGACCATTTAATGTCGATAGGCTCATATAATTCAACCACGCCAATAGCACCTTTTACACGAACTTCTTTTACTGTTTTAAGTTGACGACAGGGCTTCAAGCCTTGCTCTAATTGTTGTTGAATGGCGCATACATTCTCTTGCCAAGGGGATTCTAGTAATAGCTCAATGCTTGCATTAGCAACACTACAGGCGAGTGGGTTTGCCATAAATGTCGGGCCGTGCATAAGCACACCCTTGCCATCAGCCTCGATTCCCTGCACCACTTTATTTGATGTTAAAACCGCTGCAAGTGTCATATAACCACCTGTCAAAGCTTTGCCTACAATTACAATATCGGCTTGAATATTGGCTTGTTCATAGGCAAATAATGTTCCGCTGCGTCCAAAGCCAGTGGCTATTTCATCCAAAATTAACAGTACATTATATTGATCACAAAGAGAACGCAGCTGCTGTAAATATTCAGCATGATAAAAACGTATTCCACCCGCATTTTGCACCATTGGCTCAATAATAACGGCTGCTATTTGTTGGTGGTTATTTTTAAGTTTATTTTTAATATCATCAATATATTCAGCCTTCCAAGCACCTTCACTCAATGTCGCAGGAGCATCAGCAAAAATGTGTTGTGCTAAAACACCCGTGAACATATTGTGCATTCCATTATCAGGATCACAGGCAGCCATAGCACCAAAGGTATCGCCATAATAACCATTGCGAACTGTTAGTAGCTTTGATTTTTGGCTTTCTCCCTGTGCAAACCAATATTGCAAAGCCATTTTGATAGATACTTCAACTGCTACCGAACCAGAATCAGCAAAGAAAACATGCTGTAAATTATCACAAGTTATATCAATCAGTTTTTTGGCTAATGTCACCGCTGGTTCATGCGTTAAACCACCAAACATGACATGCGACATTTTTTGGCTTTGATCAAGAATTGCTTGATTTAAAATAGGGTGATTATAGCCATGTAAAGCCGACCACCACGATGACATGCCATCTATTAGACGAGTACCGTCTGCAAGTTCAAGGTAAACACCTTTAGCAGAAACAACAGCTAAGACAGGCGCAGGATTAGACATGCTAGAGTAGGGATGCCAGACGTGTTTAGCATCATAGCGAAGCAAGTTTGAGTAATTTACTGTATTTTGAGTCATTGTTAGTACTAGTTTATAGAAACCCATCCCCCCCTTTTTTTAGATATTTTCCTGTGCTTTTGTAGGTCGGATTAGCGATAACGTAATCCGACGGATTGCTACAACACAGCTTCAGTTACTATCAGTGAAGTATCAGATAGTCTTCTAAGAGTCTGGTTTATCAGTTGGTTTTTTTATCTTTTGATGCAGTCTCAGTTTCAGAAGTTTGCTGGGGTTGTTCAGAGTCATTATTTTTTATCTCTTCATTCTTATCATGTTGATCATTATTTTCAGAAGCGTTTTTAGAAGCATTTTCTGGTGTATTTTCAGATAACGATGACTCTTTTTGATCTTCCTTATCCATCTCATTATTATGATAAGTATCATTCTTTTCTGCTACAGAATATACATCATTTTGACTTTGTTCATTTATTGAGTCATTACCGACTGGCTTACCCTCTGCATAGCTATGTTTTTCAGACTTTTTCTTGCTTTCAATCTCTTTAGGCTTGCTCTGTAATGGAGTATCAAGATTCATATCTTTTTGTAAATCAGCCGTTAGATCATTAATACCGCCACCTGCTAGACCAACATGCTTAAGTAGGTTTTCAACCATAGGGGCTTGGGCTTTATAACGAAGAGCGCTATTTACAATTTGATCGCCTAGACTGCCACCGCCATTATATCCGCCACCACTATTATCACCGCTGCTGCCATTACCACCGCCGTTGCCACCGCCACCCATTCCACCAGTAAGATGAGACATACCATCAATTTGCATGATTTTTATGCCGTCTATATTTTTAATGGGTTTGACACTTTCTTTGATAATATCGGGTAGTTTGCTGACAATTTTTTGTTTAACCTGCATTGATATTTGCTTATCCGATAATATATTAGCCGCTTTATTGAGTGCTTTTTTGCCTTCAGCATCAACCGTATAACGGGCAGAAACTCCTTTAACCCTTAAGACTTCTGCATCTTTTTCAGCTTCTGCCAAAATACGGGTACGTGAGGCTTGAAGATCAGCATCAATAATTCTAACTTGCTTATTTCGATGTGCTTTTGTAGTTGATATTGAGGTTTGTATTTCTTCTTTTTTAGCAACTTCTAGGGCTTTCATTTTATGTGCCTCTATCCATGCTTCAGAAACTTTAGCATTGGCCTCTGCAATTGCTATTTGCTCATTAGCTCTAGCCTGTTCGATTAGACGCTCTGTAGATAACTGTGTTTCAGCAATAGCTAAATCTTGATCTTGTTGGGCTTTTGCTTTTTCTTCTTGTAATCTAAGAACTTCTTTGTGCGCATCTAATTGATTTCTTTCAACTTCTTTTACTCTTTCAGCTTCAATCAGGCTTTGCTTTTTTTGATTTTCTGCAATTTTCTCTTTAATGCTAGTTATGCCCTCAACATCCAGAGCATTATTATCATCAAAAAACTTTAAATCTGTTTGCTTTAATGTGGCAATAGAGATTGCTTCTAATTGTAATCCCCACATTGCTAAATCTTCAGCTAAGGCATTTTCAACTAAATCATTAAATCGTTGGTTATCTGCATGAAGGGCTTCAAAGCTCATTTTAGCTGTAGCATCACGAAGTGACTCAACACAAGTGCCTTGAATTTGCTCAATCAATTTTTTTTCATTAAAAGCTGCGTCACCTAAAGTTTGACCAGCCAAAGAGATTTTACTGTCCTCAGGTGAAATCCTGACTAAAAAATCAGCTGTAATATCAATACGCAGGCGATCACTGGTTATACAAGCATGTTCCTCTTTTCTTTCAACCGTGATTTTATGGGTTTTCATATCAAGAAGTAATTTCTTGTGCAAACCAGGAAGTACAAACACCCCTTTCCCATGAGCTATTTTTTCACCGCCAAATCCTGTGCGTATATAGGCTTGATCCCTCTCAGGCAAAAGGTAACTTGTACGAAAAATAAAATATACAATAGCAATAAGTGCGATAATAAGTATGACACTGGCAACAACAATACCAATCAATACAAGTGAGTCAGAGTTCATTTGACACTACCTTTAAAGAAAATCAGATAAAAATAAACAAGAAAATTTAGCTACAACACAATATACATGAGTTTATTGTGCATTCCCTCTCTTAGTTTATCATGAAAAAGTAATTATAAATGACTGAATTATTTGAATTCTCCTCTTTTGCTACTTCAATCCATAGCAGCTCGCATTGAGGCGAGTAGTTCTCCAATTTCTCTGAGTATTGTGTCGCTATCATCAGGGTTGTTTTCGATAATCTTAACAATGGCGCTGCCTACAATTACTCCATCAGAAACTGCGGCAATTGCTGATGCGCTGTCAGCATCTTTTATACCAAAGCCTACTCCTACGGGTAATGATGAGATTGTTTTTATAGCGGCAACTTTTTCAGCAACTTCTTTTACATTGAGTGCGGCAGAGCCAGTCACGCCTTTTAATGAGACATAATAGAGATAACCGCTTCCTGCATCTGCTATTTTTTGAATTCGATCAGGTGTTGTGGTGGGTGATAGTAAAAAGATAGGGTCTATTTCATTTGTTTTTAAGATGCTGGTGAGTTGTTCGCCTTCTTCTGGGGGAAGGTCTACTGTGAGTAAGCCATCAATACCTGCTTGTGCGGCGGCTTCTGCAAATTGTTTGTAGCCCATTGCTTCAACTGGGTTGAGGTAGCCCATTAAAATAATGGGGGTGGTGGTGTCTGTTTTACGAAATTCGACAACCATATCAATCACATCATGTAGGCTGGTGTGATGCAAAAGGGCGCGCTCACAGGCAAGTTGTATGGTGGGGCCATCTGCCATTGGGTCAGAGAAGGGGATGCCTAGTTCTATAATATCAGCACCGACTTCAACCATTTTATGCATCAGTGGGACGGTGATTGATGGGTTGGAGTCTCCCGCTGTAATGTAGGGAATTAAGGCTTTTTTGCCAGATGTTTTTAGTTTTGTAAAACACTCTGCTAGACGCTTGCTCATAATGTAACCCCCTCGCGTGCCGCTATGGTATTGATGTCTTTGTCGCCACGCCCTGATAAATTAACAATAATAATTTTATCTTTACTCATGGTTGGTGCGAGTTTCATGGCGTAGGCTAATGCATGACTACTTTCTAGTGCAGGGATAATGCCTTCGATGCGTGTTAATGCGTGGAAGCCTTGCATGGCTTCATCATCAGTAACTGCAACATAATTGGCTCTGCCAGTATCTTTTAAGAAGCAGTGTTCAGGGCCAACGCCTGGGTAATCTAGCCCTGCTGAAATAGAATGAGGCTCTATTACTTGACCATCTTTATCCGCCATTAAGTACATGCGATTGCCATGTAAAACACCTGGTTTCGCCGTACATAAAGGCGCGGCATGTTCACCCGTTTGAAGCCCACGACCTGCTGCTTCTACACCATAAATATCAACTTCAAGATCAGGCAAAAACTCATGAAATAAGCCGATTGCATTTGACCCACCACCGATGCAGGCAATGAGTGCATCAGGTAAACGACCTGCTTGTTTTAGGCATTGTTGTTTGGCTTCACGACCAATTATGGTTTGAAAGTCTCGTACCATTGCAGGGTAGGGGTGAGGCCCTGCGACTGTGCCAATACAATAAAAAGTGTTGTCAACATTGGTTACCCAATCGCGCATGGCTTCATTAAGTGCATCTTTGAGTGTTTTAGAGCCTGATGAAACAGGGCGTACTTCAGCACCTAAAAGTTTCATGCGGTAAACATTAGGTGCTTGCCGTTGCACATCAACTTCACCCATATAAACAACACATTCAAGCCCTAGACGTGCCGCGATTGTTGCTGTGGCCACACCATGTTGACCTGCACCAGTTTCGGCAATTATGCGTGGCTTGCCCATGTGTTTAGCGAGTAGGGCTTGTCCGATGGTGTTATTGACTTTGTGCGCACCAGTGTGGTTTAAGTCTTCTCGTTTAAGATAAATCTGCGCACCACCAAGTTCATTTGACCAGCGTTCTGCATGATAAAGTGGGCTAGGACGACCCACATAATGACGCAAGTCATTATCATAGTCTGCTTGAAAATCTGCATTGTCTTTGAGAGAGTAGTAGGCTTTCTCAAGTTCTTCGATGGCTTCCATGAGTGTTTCAGCAGCAAAACGACCGCCATAAATGCCGAAATGCCCCTTATCATCAGGAAATGAATTCCAGTCGATTTTACTCAAATCTAGATTCGCCAGACTGTCATCAAAACCGTTATTGTTTACATTGGACACGCTTCACCTCACTCATTAACTGCATAACTTTTTGTTTATCTTTTATACCAGGTTTACTCTCAACGCCACTGCTCAGGTCATAGCCATAAACAGGGGCTTGATGAATGGCAACTGCAATATTCTCGGCATTTAATCCACCAGCAAGAATAATGGGTTTTTTATAATCAAGGGGAGTGTTTGACCACTCAAATGTTTTTCCTGTGCCACCTGCTTTACCCGTTGCATGACTATCGACTAAAAAGCCTTTAGCATCAGGGTATTGTTGGGCGATGGCATCAAATTTCTCAAAGCTATCGACACCTTCCATTCCAATCACTTTAATATAAGGATGGTTAAAAGAGGTACAATATTCAGGCGATTCAGAGCCGTGGAATTGTAGCAAGTCAATAGGCACACTTGCCAGAACTGAATTAACAAATTCTGCTGTAGCATTAAGAAATAAACCAACACTATTAACAAAAGGTGGCAAACTAGAACAAATTTTAGTGGCTTGCGGAATACTGACATTGCGCGGGCTTTTTGCATAAAATACCAAGCCAATCGCATCAACTCCAGCATCACAAACTAATTGGGCATCATCTACTGATGTAATACCACAGATTTTTACTCGAATTCTCATAGGGTAAGAAGGTAACATATACGAGAAGCTGTATGAATAGGCAAAAGAGAAGTGTTTTTATAAATACAGTTTGCAGGGGGAGAAAAAATACAGCATATTTGATGTGATCTTTAATGTGAAGAGTATAACCCTAACCCCCTGCGTATTTCCTAATCATCCTTAAAAAGCCTTTAGAGAATTTAAACTATGAAACCTATCAAAATCCCTGAAAAAACCATCCAAGGTATTAGTATCCGAACGACTAATGCCAATGAAATGAACCCTGAAACTGCCAAGATAGCAACACTTTATGAAGATTTTGATAAAAATATTGTAGTTGATTATCAACATGGAGCGCGTGTTTATGGGGTTTATTTCGACTATGAATCAGATGCTAGCGGTCAATTTTCTGTATTAGCTGGGGCTGATCGTATCGAATCATCTACTGTGGAATTACAGCAGGCAAAAATTGTGGCAGGTGATTACCTTGTGTTTAAAGGTGAAGGAGAAATGCCACAAGCAGTTATTGATACGTGGATGAAAATCTGGGATTTCTTTTCTGAAGGTAATACAAGCAAGAAAGCAGATAAGAACACAGAAAACAGTATCGAATACAAAAGAGCCTATAAAACAGATTTTGAGTTTTATAAAAGTGAATCACAAGTTGAAATTCATATCGGCATCGAGAAATCATAGTTCATGGCTAATTTCTCAACTCATCTTGGTGTAGCCGCAATTGGCTCAGGAATGCTCGCAACACTTTGTTTGCAAGTGGGTTTTGTTGATGCAAAAGATGCTATTTTATTAGCATTTGCAGGCGTAATTGGTGGTATCTTGCCAGATATTGATTTGCATTATTCTCACCCCAGTCGAATTATTTTCTCATTGCTGGGTATTTTAATGTCATTTCTATGGATTTTTGCGACAGAAAATGAATTATCTATTATTGAACTATGGTTAGCAGGCTTAGGGATTTATCTATTTGTTCGTTATCCACTATGGAAGCTCTTTAATAAATTTACCGTTCATCGTGGCGTACTTCACTCAGTTATAAGTGCTATTTTATTTGGTTTATTGACAGTATTACTTAGCTTTTATATCTTTTCTAGGCAACCTTTTGCGTCTTGGTTTATTGGCTTCTTTGTCTTTTTAGGGTTTATTTTGCATCTATTGCTTGATGAGATTTATAGCGTTGACTTTATGGGGCATCGTCTCAAACGATCTTTTGGAACAGCATTAAAAATCTTTGATAAACGACAGATTCAAGCAAGCACATTGATTATTATCGGCATCGCGATCTGCTGGGCTTTTACACCAGATATTAAACCTTTTATTGACACTTTAACCAGCATTGAAACATATCAACTAATATGGCAAAGAATGTATTAGCAATCAAAGGGGGTAAACTCCTTTGATTTTTTGTTAGTCAGCAAGACATGAAATGAAACCGGCTACACCCACCATCTCCGGTGACATGAACGGGCTTCACCTGCTCCTGATATTTCTTTGGTTTATTTCTGACATCATAATTTCCTATAATTGTGTGAATTATAGACATAAGTTTCTACAAGATTATTAGACCACTACAGTATCAGGGCTTTTTTCTTCCTACCTCAAACGTCAAATAAGTACAGAAGAAATAGTCTACATATCACTGAGATTCTCACTCGATAGAAAGAATCGTTCACGTGCATTACTTAAAATCACTACTACCCCCAAATGTTTTACTTTACGATCCATAGAAATAGCATAAAAAGTTTCCATTATATCTTCTGTTTCACCAATAATTTTGACGCTGTACGACGTTTTAACCTCACTTGCAGTAACTGATGGTGCAACAAAAATACCGGCACTCTTTTGTCCAAACGCTTTCATTAAGGAGCCATCATCGAACTCCGCCAAAATATAAGGATAAATATTTTTATGACGAAGCCAAAGCATTAGTTTGTTTTTTATTGGTGAAGTCTCACCAGGTAAAAGCAACGGCATTTTATCTAAGCATTGAGGAAAGTCGCCTTTCATCGTATCAATCAAAGATTGGGTGGCAAAAAAAGTTATACCACATTCACCAAGGGTGTGATTAAAGCCTTTAATTCCTTTGCTACTCGGCATAGCTCGGTCAGAAATAACAATATCTAACTTATGTTCGGCAAGTTCATTTAACAGCGTTGAAAGGTTATCTTCGCGACAAATGATACGCATTGGATCATCAAGGTATAGTACAGGCTCTAATAAATGATAAGCAATAGATTTTGGGATAGAGTTAGCGATGCCTGCTTTTAAATGCGGAAGTCTTTTAGAGGGTTTGTTATGGATAATTTCTTGTAGCTCATTACCCAATGAGAAAATATCGTTGGCGTAGCTTTGTACAATTTTACCACTTTGAGTTAATTTTAAATTTCGTCCCGATTTTTCAAAAAGCGAAACACCAAACTGCTCTTCTAATTGAGTCAGTTGCCCACTAATTGTTTGCGGCGTAAGAAACAATAATTTACTGGCTTTTACACTACCCCAAAAGTCTAGACTGTTTTTTCAAATTTCTTATTTAAATTTCCCATCAAGCAGCTTCACTGCAAGATTGTTGAAAAGTGATGCTTTTTTCATACACATCCAGTGGTTTTTTGTAC
>JALSLM010000126.1 GCA_026988295.1 Thiotrichaceae bacterium | reverse complement strand
TCAATCCACTTCCCGGTTGTGCTTCGATTAATAATTTCCAATCTTCCGTGTTCCGATACTTGCGCTTAGCCATACTAGCTCCTTTAAAATGGAGCTTAGTTTAATGTTAATCGAGATCTTGGCTAGGGGGGGTTTGCTAGACGCTTACTTTTTATTTGCAAGATGATTTAATGAAAAAACGATATTGACTGGATATAGTAAGTAATTCGTATGTTGTATAAAATTAACCCAAATCCATAAAAAATATACTATTCATAGCCTTAAAGGTAAAAATCAAGTTGATAAATATCACCAACAGACTATATAAAGTACTGTTAGTCGGAGACTATCTTAAAAAGACTTTTGAAGAGGCGTACAATCGTATTTAGGAAGAATAATATAATAGTTGAAAAAAAGAGGTTTTAGACACCACCTCTAAAATAATGGTAGATGATTTGGTGTCAACAGGAGAGGAAATGGAAAGGAATAAAATGGAGCCTGAAAAAACAGAAGACTATCAGGAGATGCCCCCTGAAGAACAGATAGCAGCTCTTACTGAAGAAATCGAGGAGATGACTTCATTTAGAACAAAAGCTGAAAAACGCTACGCAAAAGAACAGGCACTTAAGCCTTATCAGGCGGAGTTAATTAGCTTGCAGAACTATTTGGAAGATACTAAAAAACGTATGATTATTCTCTTTGAAGGGCGTGATGCTGCGGGTAAAGGCGGAACGATTAGACGCGTAACTCGCTATATGAATGAGAAACATTATCGGGTGGTAGCTTTAGGAAAACCAACAGAGCATCAACGCACACAGTGGTATTTTCAGCGTTATGTTGAGCAATTCCCGCATGGTGGTGAGATCGTCATGTTTGATCGTAGCTGGTATAACCGCGCTATGGTAGAGCCAGTATTTGGATTTTGTACGCCTGAAGAACACAAAAGTTTTATGAAAGGTGTAGTGGGTTTTGAGAAAGATTTGGTGCGCCAGGGAACAATTCTTATCAAGATATACTTTAGTGTTACCAAGGCAGAACAAGCAAAGCGTTTTGAACGACGTAAAACAGATCCTTTGCGTCAATGGAAATTATCAGAGGTTGATATTCAGGCTCAAGATCATTGGGATGATTTTACTAATGCAAAACATGAGATGTTAAGTCGTTCACATAATTCTTCTGCTCCGTGGACTATTGTACGCTCCAATAACAAACAAGCAGCACGCCTAAATGTTTTAAAAGTGATATTAAACAGTGTACCTTATCAACGTGTTAATCCTGATCTTGATTTTATTCCTGATCCTGAAATTGTGGTATCTGGCTCTAGAGAAATTGAAACAATGGAAGCTGATCGTATTAAGAAAGGGAAATTTAAGGCTTAAAACTCAAGGTATCCGAGTAGATGAGGTCAAAGCAAACTTATAATACCCATCCCCCCCCCTTTTTTGTATTTTTTATAATACTTCATCGGCTTAGAATCAATCCTATTAAAATCTTTATGACTCGATGAAGCCATCAAACCAAGCTTTTTAATTCAGCTTCTATTAAGCGGTATTATTTTATAGTTCAACAAATAGAAAGGAGGTGTTTGTACGTAGTCCCTGTGTGAACATTTTCCTGAAACTGTGAGGTCACTACGCCCAGTGCTGTAGTGACCTCACAGTTTCAGGATTTAATAATAATAAAAATAAGGACAACTTAATGTCATCAAGTAAGCTCGTATCAATACATTCAAAATTGCCATTGATATTTCCCTATGAGCAACTTGCCAACAGCCCTAAAGAAGATATTGATTCTGATGCTGCATGGCATTTTTATTCTCATGCTATTCAGAGAAATCGTTATGATTTACTTTCTCACACTCGCAGAATATTTCTTGCAATTCAGTACAAAGATTCTTCATTTTTATCTGGGGCAATACAGGATCTTTTTATTATATTGAAAGACAAGGGAAGAGCACTTCGTATCCGTTTACTTAAAGCCTCTGTACCTTATTTAAATGAAAATGAAATTATTTATTTTACGACTTGGATTAAATCAGAGCCAGAATCTGAAACAAATAAAAACTATGGTTATAACTGGATTCTTGGTTCGATGCTTTCCAAAGGCTTATTAGCTGCAGACAATGCATTGCTTACTCAGGAAACAGTTGCAACAACAGAAGTAAAGCTTTCAGCGATAGAAGAAGCTCGTTCATATATAGAATATGGACAGCTAAACCTCGCTCAAAAAACCTTAGAAGAGGCTCTTGCACTCGATGAAAATAATACTGAGCTAAAAGAAGAGCTGGATAATTTATTACAATACACGAACAATGATAACTAAGAACAGGATTATTGTACGATGGCTAAACAAAAAAACAGTATCAACAACCACCGTTCCTACTAGTAGTTAATCAGGCGCATTATAAATGTCAAATTTGAATAATAAAAAAATCAAAATATGTATTCTTGAGATGAGCTCTCAAAACAAGGCTATCCTTGAGTTTTTCTTTAGTAATTCAGGGAAACTACTTTTTGAAGAAAGTAGTCTTGATAAAGCTCAAGCATATATTATTGATTATGACTTTCCAAACGCTAAAGAAAGTGCTGAAAAAACATATAGCTCTTCAAAAATACCGGGGATTATTATTTCGATAAGGGAAGTCGATCTCCCTGATACCGTCTGGATTCCAAAACCGCTAACTATATGTGCTTTATCCAGTGCTAATGAGAAAATTTCTGACATTATATCGGCGCTTTCAGCACCATCTGAACAGAAAGAAAAAACTGTAGAGGTTATTACTCCAACTTCATCTGTCACTTCATCAACTACCCCACCTATTCATAATACAATAGTAGAGGAACAGGTGAGCACACCCGTTCAAGAAGATATATTGCTCAACTCGATTTCTATTGAGAATGATTTTAATAATGGCTTGGAGAATATACAAAGCCCAGAAGTAGTAACAACCGAAAATATTCAAGCTAAAAAAGACAGCGTTCCAAATAGCCATACAATAGAAACTAAAGCCCCTGCTTTCACTGGTTTTGAAGAGTCAGCAGATATTTTTGATACCACATTTGATAATAGCCAAGCTCAAAAAAATGAAATAAATATTGAGCCTCAAATTACTCAAACAATAGAACCAGAAGTCATTGCACCCACTTCACCTGTTACTTCACCTGTTACTTCATCTGTCACTTCATCAACTACCCCACCTATTCATAATACAATAGTAGAGGAACAGGTGAGCACACCCGTTCAAGAAGATATATTGCTCAACTCGATTTCTATTGAGAATGATTTTAATAATGGCTTGGAGAATATACAAAGCCCAGAAGTAGTATCAACCGAAAATATTCAAGCTAAAAAAGACAGCACACTAAATAGCCATACAATAGAAACTAAAGCCCCTGCTTTCGCTGGTTTTGAAGAGTCAGCAGATATTTTTGATACCACATTTGATAATAGCCAAGTTCAAAAAAATGAAATAAATATTGAGCCTCAAATAACAGAACCAGAAGTTATTGAGACTCCTCCAGCAAATACATATGATGAAATTGATGATTTATTAAATCAATTAATCACTTCTGATGTTGAAAGTTTTGCTAGTAACAATGAAGGTATTAACGTAGATACTAATAAAGATATTGAAATAAATAATTCTTCTACATTTGAAAGCCTTGAGGAAAATATTAGCAACAACACTAATTCTGAAATAGAGCCTTTACCTTTTAGAAATGAAGTCATCGAGAATCCCAAAGGAATTTTAGATCAAGTTAATGAACAATTAAGTAATGATATTATTACTGATCTTAATAGCAACAGTGAAAACCATTTGGGATTAGGCACTCCAGCAGCAGATGCTCTTGATACAAATATTCTTAATACTGAAGCAAATAATACTTTTACTGGATCAGAAATAATTGATAACAGTTTTGAAAATAATTTAGAGAACATCTCTGACAATAGCTCTAAAAGCAACGAAACTACTGGCGACTCTAACGATACGTCAATAAATTCATTAGAGGAGCAATTAACTGACTTAGCAAATATAGAAACAAGTTCTTCTGTTGATAACATCGATGTGACTCAAAATGAGGTTATTACAGATCCTGAACAGGCACAATATCCTTCAAATACAGAGGAAACAGAAGAACAGGCAAGATTATTAGCCGAGGAAGAATTACAGTCATTACTCGAAGAGGTGCGCCATGAAGCAGAAGGCAGAAGCGCTACAATAAACCATTCTATCAATGGACAAAATTCAAAAAGTCAGCGTCACACACCAACCTTTGCAGAAGAACGCTGGTCACTAACATGCGGTGAAAGTAACCCAGCTTCAAATAAACAAACTACATATAATCCTAATGATTACATGCTAATGACTTTGTTAAAAGTTATAAACCAATCTAAAAGTACCGAAAAAGTCATGCGTTTGAAATTTAACAATATCATTATTGTTGTGCTGCCTGACTTACAAACCATATATTGTGATATGTCTATTTATAAAAGCTCATACGCCAATATTTGTTTTAATCCTATTAGTGCTGAAAATATAAAAATACATTATTTAGATAGTAGTGAAATAAGGCTATACAAAAATATTATTAACAAAGAAGTAGAGTTAGCACATAGCTTTGAAGCATTTACCTGGACAACAAGCCTCTTAACAGCAAGAGGAAGATTGCCAGAGGGAACAGATATTAAAAAAAGAGTAGCTTTAAAATACTGGCCTGATCTTACACGTATTGAAACCATCCCTCATGTAATGCAAATTGCTGCTGTTTTTTATAAGCACCCAGGTTCTTTAAGGGATTTACCAACTTGGTTAGGTATTGAACAACGCTATATATTTTCATTCTACAATGCCGCGCTTTCACTAAAACTTATTGAGCTAGATCATAAGCAAGTATCTTTAGTTGCACGTAAAAACAACGCATTAAAGAAAACCCAAAACCGAGGATTTTTCTCCCGTCTACTCAAAAGGATTAATAGCTAAACCATGTCTACAGAAACCATACATAAAAAAATAATATTTACTGGACCAGTAGGAGCAGGAAAAACCACAGCTATCCAATCCATGAGCGACATTCCTATTATTAGCACTAATGAAGCAGCAAGTGATATGACAAAACAGCGCAAGTCAAATACCACTGTAGCTATGGATTATGGGCAAATAAAAATAGGCAATAAAGAGAGAATCCATCTATATGGTACACCTGGTCAAGAGCGTTTTGACTTCATGTGGGAGATTCTAACTAAAGGTGCATTAGGCCTTATTTTATTGCTAGATAACTCAAGAGAAAACCCGCAACAGGATCTAAAGTTTTATACCCAAGCTTTTAGTGAATTTATTAGCAAGGGTGAGTTAGTTGTAGGAATCACTCGCATAGATGATACAAACAAACCTGATATTAATAATTACAGAAATTGGATTGATGAGCTACAAATTCGTGCACCAGTTTTTAGTGTTGATGCCAGAGAAAGACAAGATGTATCTTCGCTTATTCAGGCTTTACTTTACACGCTAGACCCAGGAGTAACCGCATAATGACTTCATTTTCTTTAAATGATGGTTTGTATATTAATATCACACCTCGGGGCGCATATTATGCTGTACACGACAATGATACTGATATCACCCAAAATATTTTAACCACGTTATTACAGTATGACGAAACTCCTGAGTTATCTAGTGAAACTATGGAAAAGATTTTTCCTGATGATGATTACAGTCTTTTACAAAGAATGCAACAATCAGGGTTTATTTCTGGGCAAAAAGAAGCTGAATCAGCACCTTCAGGAAATTTAGAGCACATACTACCAGAGCTACTTGGATCTTTATCTGACACAGGAAAAGCCTTATTGGCAGATAAAAGCGGGCTTTATTTAGGCACTTCGGGTTTTCCACATGAAGCAGCTGAGGAGCTTGCCGCAATCAGTGCCAGCCTCTCTGATGTTTACCAAAGACACAAAGGTTTACTTCAAGGTAACATGGGGTTTAGTCAACATGCATGGGGTTTAGTCGATGCAGCAGGTAATGCAGAAGTAGGTTTTTGGCCACTCTATATTGATAACAATATTTTTACATTAATCTTGCATGGTCTGCCACAGCTTAATCAACCGGCATTTAAACATTTAGTTTGGATGCTAGTAAAACGATATGCGAATAAAAAATAGACCTTCTATCTGCTAAACAATGCTGATTAAACAGAAATCAATTATAGTTTTATATAGAACAATGAATAAAAATACATAACTAACACTGTTAGTATTCTTAATACACACTTTTAAATTAATAAAAAAAATAAGGGGCAAAAAATGCGTTCTGAAATGCTTAACTCAATTTTGAGTGACCTAAATGGATCAAGTGCTGATATCGAAGCATCAGCGGTACTTTCAACAGATGGCTTAATGATGGATGCGATCCTTCCTGCTGGAATGGATGAAGACCGCGTTGGTGCAATGAGTGCTGCAATGCTATCACTTGGTGACAGAACATCTGAAGAACTTGCTCGTGGCACATTAGAACAAGTATTAATAAAGGGTGACAAAGGCTTTATTCTAATGATCTATGCAGGTCCTGATGCGGTTGTCACTGTTCTCACCAAGCCAGATGCTCGTCTTGGTCTTATTTTCCTTGATGTAAAACGTGCAGCTGCAGCAATTCACAAAATAATGTCTTAATAAGACCAACTATCAACAAAAGAAATATAATGAGTTCCACGGCATTCTTTTTATTGGGGAGTGGTTATAACGGTGAAGACAGAGAATAGGTAGCCAATATTGACAATAAAATATTGGCAGTATTCGAATAAACTATTTGGCTCACATCAGTAATTTCATAATTCTAGGAGTTACCCGAGAACTAAGAATTGACTGCAAATCCTAGTTCTCTGGCAACTCTTAGTGAAATTGCAATAACTGCGCATCGAGAAGGGCACTACAGATAGATCTGTTATATCTCAAGACTTAAGATTCAACAAACAATAGCATAGAACTTGAGTTTTATCCCATCGCCTAACTAAATACCAACTAGATAACTCGTTAACTCTATATATTTCAATCCTATGTCTTTAAAGACATAAACGGAGATAATTATGAGCACAGATGTTATCGAAAGAACAGAAAAAACAACAACTATCAACTACTTTGATGGTAGTTCAAAACAGGTCACTATTCTTGATGAAGAAATACCCTACCCTGATGGAAAATTAATTGTTTCAAGAACAGATAAACAAGGCATTATCACGCATTGCAATCAATCATTTGTAGATATGTCAGGCTATACAGAAGAAGAGATTATTGGTCAGCCTCATAGCATTTTGCGGCATCCAGACATGCCAAGAGCCGCTTTCAAAGACCTATGGGACACTCTTAAAAGAAGCGAGAAATGGCACGGCTATGTCAAAAATTTACGCAAAGATGGAAGCTATTACTGGGTTTATGCAATAGCTATTCCTAATATCCGAAAAGGTGAAATCATGGGGTATACATCTGTACGCCGTAAACCATCACGAACACAGATTAACGAATGCATTGAGCTTTATGCCAATATGATGCAAGAGGAACAATAAAATGAGTTATACAATGACCGTAAGCCCTGATTTTTCTCCTGATCATATTGCTGGATGGTATGTTTTCAATACATATTTACAACGCCAGTTAAATATACCGATACATCTTGAGCTTTATAATAATTTTGATGAACAACGTAAAGCAATTGCCAATAATGAAATTGATCTGATTTTTGCTAATCCATACGATGCTTCTATGCTAGTTCGTGAAAAAAACTTTACTGCTGTTGCTGCTCCTGAAAACTCATCAGATGAAGCAATTATAGCGGTTAAAGAAGGTAGTCAGATTGCTCATATAGAAGATCTTAAAGAGGGGACTCGAATTGTGACAACAGATGATCCCGATGTCAATATGATGGGCATGATTATGCTAGAACCTGCTGATCTGAATAAAGAGAACACTTCAACAACTATTGTTGATAGTTACCCTTTGGTTGCCAAACAATTAATACAAGGCAATGCTGATATTGGTTTTTTCTTAGATGAATCTTTTGATAGTTTATCAAAGTTTGTTAAAGAACAATTATCTATACTGATTCGCAGCCAAATTTTTGTAATTCGCCATGTCATGCTGGCAGGACCAAAATTAGAAGACAAACATCAAGACATTAAAAATGTATTATTAAATATGCTTAACGATGAAAAAGGCCCTGGGGTGTTAAATAGTCTAGGAATTTCTTCTTGGGAAAATCAAGAGCATGAAGATACTGAATTTATGATTGACTTAATGGATACTCTAGTAGGTTAAGGAAACCAACAAATTATCGCACTGTGTCGGATTACGCTCTCGCTAATCCGACCAACAATAAGCTTAATGATAAACAGGCAATTCTTCGCCTAAAGCCACATCATCCATCCAGATATATTCAGCTTCAGAATCTGGTTGATTGAGTAATAACATTAATATCACCCATTTCAAACGATTAAGATCAAATTCTTTATCACCTAGTGAAAGCACTCGGTCGATCGTTCGTTCAAACATTTCAGAACTAAGCACCCCTGCATTCGCAAGAGAAAGCATATAATCTTGACATTCAAAATCTAAGAAACGATTTTCAAATTTTGAGAAACACCTGATTGAAACAGTCTTAGGAGCTGAAATATAAATATTATCATCATCAGCAAGGCTCTCTAACCAATCAAATGCCCTACTGATACGTTTATTAGGAAACCCAGCCTCTTCGAGGTAGCCATGTAACACCTCACGATTTTGAGTCACATCATCAACTTCTGCATAATTATCAAACAAGTAAAAAAGCACATCCAATGTATTTTCTTTCATTAACTGGGGTCTCGACTCACTCACAGACTTATACAAAGAGCCCTGTATAAGTTGCTTAATTTATGGGGTAACTGACTAGCACTCAGATAGCTTGCTAGGCATTCTATAGCAAATCAGAGGTTTTGTCACTCAAGCACCCTTAAAACTGACTATTGGGGTATTTTCAGGTGTTTCTGGTGAAGAAACAAGGCTGAATCAAATGGGGGTGATTAATACGTGAGCTTTTTTTATCTATTTCTAACTGCTCCCAACTTAACCATGGCTTATCATGATGCTCCCAGTGTAGCCCATTATTAAAGGTCACTCTATTATAAAGTTTATTCTCATAAGTGCAGATTAGCTCTTTTTGAATCGGTGGGTGTTGCCCATAATTATGCAATGATGAAAATGCCCAGCCAAAGTACACAAGAATAAAATATAGAATAAATGTTTTTAAGCCGATAAAAGCAAGCAACAAGCAGAAGAAAAATAGTGTGAGTTTTTGAGGGTAAATGCGTGCTTTAATTACAGCAACATCGCCTAGCTTTTCATTAAAAGGCTTAGGTTCTTGCATAGCTTTTGAAAGTTGTTGCAGCCAGCCAAAAGTATATCGACAAGCACTAAATGCTGTTTTCTTACTATTTTTAATATACCAAGTGGATGAAAAATCTTTAAGACCATTGGCGTAAGTGTGGTGATTATAATGATGCACGCGGTAACCATCGAAGGGAAGCCCTAAAAAAATGGTATTAATTATATTGATAGGCATAGGAAATTCTTCACGAACATGCACACATTCATGAAAAAAGATATGAATACTAAAACTCAGCATCACACCAGCGATAACAACAAATATCAAAGATAAAAGCGGGTTATCAACCATATTTGCAGCAATAAAAAAGACCAACTCAAGCAAGGGATAAATACCCAACTTCCAAGGGAAGTTTTTATTCTCTATTTTAGTTTTACCCGCTTTCTTATTCATTCCCTTGCTTACCTTTTTGTCCATCTTCTTGCTCGCCTTGTTACCACCCTCTTTCTTATTTCTTTTTTTGTCTCACGTGGTTTGAACAAAGACATTGCCGAAAAAGCATTCTCTAAGTCGCGAATCAAATCATCAGCATCTTCTAATCCAAAACATAAGCGCACCAGACCAGTATTGATGCCCATTTCGATTTTTTCCACATCACACAACGAAGCATGACTACCCGACCACGGTTGAGCCACCATTGAGCTAACACATGCCATGCCAGTGCCTGAATCAAACAAAGTTAGCGCATCTCTAAATTGAGTATAGCCATCTTCAGATGAGTTTAGCTCACTATCATCTTTACTAAACTCAAAAAACAAAATCCCACCATAACTCCTCAATTGGTTTTTAGAAGTTTCAGGTAAATAAATCTTTCCAACTTCATCTCGTGTCTTTAAAAATGTAGCAAGTGTTTGCGTAATCCGCAGGTGTTCACGCATTCGAATAGGAAAAGTATGCAAACTACGGCGTAATAACCAAGCACTATTTGGATCAAGAATTGCCCCTGAATAAAAACGGCTTTGCAGCAAATCATCAGCTAATTGATCATCATTAACCGCGATAAAACCACCCATCACATCACTATGGCCTGATATATATTTAGTGGCACTAGCCAAAGAAACATGCGCACCACATTCAAGTGGATTTTGAAACAACGCCGTCGCCCAAGTATTATCAACCACAAGCAAAGCCTTCGGGTTTTTCTTTGCCATGATTTCAGCAACTTCAGCAATAGGAATCGTCTTCAAAAAAGGATTGGTAGGTGTTTCAAAAAGCACCATTGAAACATCATCAGGAATAGATTCCCGCCCTACTCCCTCAGATAAATCCAAAATTGTTAACGTCAAATTCATCTGCTGCGCATAACGCTGAAAAAGCTTATAACTACAACCATAAATATATTGATTAACAACCAAATGATCGCCAGGTTTTAGCTGTTGCAATACCAACATAATCGCCGACATTCCCGTAGTGGTCGTAACAACGTGTTTAGACCTCTCAAGAATAGCCAAAGCCCCCTCTAGCTCAACACTATTAGGATTACTCTTGCGTGTATAAAAATAAGGAGAATCCGCCGTAAAAGCACTATTCTGATAGATTGGTGTAGCAACAGGGTGAGTTTCAGCATTATTAATACGAAAGTGCAGTGATTGCGTTTCAGTAGATTGATTTTGAGAACGAATATTTTTCATTCCTGTAGTATACCCCTTACAAGGCATACAACCCACCCCCCCTGTTTTTTGTATATTTTAACTAGTATTACAACAAGTTGGAGCTTATGGATTCTGCAAGTCAGAAAATGGTTAGCTACTTTATGCTAATATGCACCACACTGTTTAGTAACTGGAAACAAGCACACCAATCGAGCGACCAAAAATGAAGCTAAAGCTTCATCTCCGATGGTAAAATAAGATGAATATGAAGCAAAAATACCTCCCACATAAAGACTTGCCAGATCACTACCAATTCATAATATTCCGCACACATGACAGTATTGATAAATTTGTAAAAAAACTCACACAACAAAACATGCCCAATAAGAAACAACAAATGGCGATCGACAACTATCTGGATAAATCCACTAATGGAGCTTATCTAAACGGTGAAATATTAGAGTTATTAAGTGATTATCTGAAAATGAAAAACGGTGTTAGCTATGAGCTATATTGCTTTAGCATAATGCCTAATCATGTCCATCTACTCATAAAACCATTGCAAAAACTTGCAACAGTGATGCAACAAATCAAAGGTGGTAGTGCGAAGATAATAAATGAAAAATTGGGGCGAAGTGGGAAATTTTGGGCACGGGATTATTACGATAAACTCATTAGAGATGAGAAACATTTTGACGTGGTTTATCACTATATAAAAAATAATCCTACCGTATTGAATGAGGCTAAAGCCTCCTCTCCGAGGTTTTATAGCATCCATGACTAATAAACCCAACTCCAGCACTCCCCCACGGAGAGGAGGCTTCAGCCTCAAAAACAGAGAGAAACCACCTCAACAAAGGAGAAGAGGCTTTAGCCTCAAATGAAGAGCTAATTAATAATGGAAAATTGAGAATGAATAATGAAAAGCACAAGGTCGAAGAATCTGCCACTCATTATCAATTATCCACTCTCAACTCTCCATTAGTAAAGGAAGGTTATAAGTTGACTGAGGTTGGGGTGATTCCTGAGGATTGGGATGTTTGTCCTTTAGGAGAAGCAGTTGAATTTATGGATGGCAAACGAAAGCCAGTAAAAAAATCTGATCGAGAGAAGATGAAGGGTGTTTATCCATATTACGGAGCATCTGGCATTGTAGATTATGTTAATGACTATATTTTTAATGATGAGCTTATTCTTTTGGGTGAAGATGGAGAAAATATTCTTAGTAGATCAACACGACTAGCTTTTAGAGTTAATGGGAAAATTTGGGTCAATAACCATGCTCATATATTGAAACCTAACGATGACTTTGAAATAGGTTATTTATGTGATTTTTGGAAAGTCTTAATTATAGCTTACTAGACTCAGGAACAGCTCAACCTAAACGAAACAAAAAAACATGAATTCCAGTTGCAAAACCAAAGCCAGAAGAACAAAAAGCCATAGCCAAAGTATTGTCCAATATGGATAGTGAAATTGAAGCCTTGCAAGCCAAATTACAAAAAACAAAATCCATTAAACAAAGTATGATGCAAGAGCTTCTTACGGGAAAGACACGTTTAATTGAGAGTTAATAATGGATAATTGAGAATGTAGAGACTGAGCCTGTTTTCTAATTATAAATTTTCCACTATCAATTATCAATTCAAACCATTATCATGGTTTGCAACTTAGTTCACTCAAGGCAATAACATGATTCAATTAAATATCCATGAAGCTAAAACTAATCTCTCTAAGTATTTAAAAGATTTAACCGAGGATGAGCCTATTATATTATGCAAGCGCAATATCCCTATTGCCAAGATTGTGGGTTTAAAAACTAAATCAACAAAGAAGCGTGTGATAGGTTTGGCAAAGGGTGATTTTGTTGTGCCTGATGATTTTTCTGATCCGCTTCCTGATGATCTTGTTGCGGCATTTGAGGGGTATTGAGGGTGCGCGTATTGTTAGATACTTGTGCGTTTCTTTGGTTAATTTCAGATGATCCTAAATTAAGTGATAAGGCGCGTAGTCTGTTTGAAAACCCTGAGAATGAGGTGTTTTTAAGTTCGGTCTCTTTTTGGGAGATTACTGTTAAATACCAGATAGGTAAGTTGCCTTTGCCTGAGTCTCCCAAAACTTATATTCCAAAGCAAAGAGAGAATCACGGTATCGAGAGCTTATCACTTGGCGAGGCTGATATTAGTCATTTACTGACCTTACCAAAAGTCCACAAAGACCCTTTTGATCGCATGTTGGTGTGTCAGGCGATAGAGGGAAACATGACAATACTCACTCCTGACCCTTTGATTCAGGATTATCCTGTGAAAACGGAATGGTGAGTATTAATTGAAAGTTGATAATGGATAATTGAGAATGAAGGGAAACATAATTAAAACGAAGTCTTTTGCTTTGGCTCTTCGGGTTGTTAAGTTATCCCGTTTTCTTCAGGCAGATAAAAAAGAATATATTCTTTCTAAGCAGGTTTTACGAAGCGGTACGGCTGTTGGGGCTTTGGTTCGTTAAGCTGAACATGCGAAAAGTAAGGCTGATTTTATTCATAAAATGAGTATTGCAAGAAGCGCCTCCCCAGCTCGGAGAAGAGGCTTTAGCCTCATTTAGTGAGACTGAAGTCTCATCTCTGGTAACTGTTTCTGATATTCAAGTTAAGATAGTTAGAAAGGATATTAAAAACTTGCATTTAGCCGTTTACCCACCTGATGGTCATGTGCGTGTAGCTGCACCACAAAAAAAAACGGATGATAATGTGCGCCTTGCAGTGGTGTCTCGTCTTGCATGGATTCGTATCAAACGTCAACTAACTTGTCCGGTCGGCGACAACTAACTTGTCCGATTATGATTTATTTTTTCTGCTTGTTTTCTTCGATAGCTTTCTCCTTCTATTTTATAAATATCTGCATGGTGTACCAGT
>JALSLM010000125.1 GCA_026988295.1 Thiotrichaceae bacterium | reverse complement strand
TTTTGTTGTTCTAAGTGTGTCTCGGCAACCGCCATTGAGGCAAAAATAATTGACAAAAAACACAAGAATAATTTTATTAGGAAGGTATATTTCACTTGATAATTATAGATCAGCTTTTGAATGAGTACAGCATAACTTTTAAGAATATGCTTTAGGCTTACAATGCCATAAAACTCAATAAAAGAATATACATACCCATCCCCCCCTTTTTTTGCATTTTTTCTGATACCTGAATCCGTGAGGTCAATGCGGATAACAGGGCGTAAGATATTGGTTTAGCACGGGATTTAAAAAACTCTGCATAATTGAGTTCACCATCTGCTAGCGCAGATGGGAAGCTCACTAAATCTTAGCTTCACCCATAGGTTAAGCGGGTATTTTTTAAACCCATGATAAATCAATAGCTTATTCACTGTGCCGTAGTGGACTCACGGATCCAGGTGATAATAAAAGAGAATGGTAATAGTTTGGTGAAGCCCAAAATATAGGATTCAGACATTGGTTTGTTGGGGTTTTCCGTATAACAAAAAACACAAAAAACGGGGGGGGATGGGTATCAATTAAATTTTAAATAATTGATTGAAATTATTTGTAGATTCCTGTGCTATTTGCTGATAACTACACTCTCGTAAATCCGCCATTTTTTCTGCTACATATTTCACATAGGCTGGCTGATTAGGTTTACCACGTTTTGGGACAGGGGCAAGCCAAGGTGCGTCTGTTTCAATTAAATACTTATCAGCAGGTACTTGTTTAGCAACCTCCTGCAATTCTCTGGCGGAGTTAAAGGTGACTATTCCTGAAAATGAGATATAAAAGTTTAATTCAAGTGCTTGCTGAGCTGTATCCCAGTCTTCTGCAAAACAATGCATGACTCCACCCACTTTTTCAGCATGTTCTTCTCGCAAAATTCTAAGCGTATCCTCTTTGGCTGAACGAGTGTGAATTATTAACGGTTTTTGCGTTTTTATGGCGACCCGAATATGAGTACGGAAAAGATCGTGTTGCCAGCTCATATCGTCATCTTTACAACGAAAATAATCTAGTCCCGTCTCTCCAATAGCGATGACTTCTTTATGTTGAGCAAGTTCTATAAGCTCTTCTTCAGTTGGGTGATGAGAGTCTTCATGGGTAGGATGCACCCCAACAGAACAGAAAATATTGGAGTAATCTTGTGCAGGTTTTAATACTTTCTGAAAATTTTCTGTATCAATACAAACACACAGAAATTGACTCACATCAAAGTCCTCTGCCGCTTGTACCATTTCTGAAAAATTATTATTAAAAGGTGTAAGGTCGATTTTGTCTAGATGACAATGTGAATCTGTTAGCATGTTATGTTCAATGAATATTTTAATTCTGTGATTGTAACAAAATATTCATTTAAACAAGCAGAAAAACAGTATTCTTTTACTACTTAAATCCTAAAAATAATTGGACTTGATCAGAGTTTCCTTAAACATCAAAAAAAGCGCACTAATGGTGGCACATTAGCTCGATTACCAAGCATCGTTTCAATAATTAGTTTTACTTTTGCTTTTGTTGTTCCTGCAAACTGAATTCCAAGCCCTTCTTCCCCTCGTTCACAAGATGCTGGGGCAATCCAAACAACTTGCCCAGGAATTGCTAATTTCTTATTGGTTGATTGCAAATGCATTGAAACAACCACTTCATCTCCAAAGCGAAAACTCTGACTATTGGTAGGCACAAAAATTGCACCACCACGTATAAAAGGCATATAACTAGAGTGCAAAGCTGCATCATCTTTAAGAATAAGATTCAATAGCTTGCGCTTTTTTTCTGGTGGCACAACTTTATTTTGTCTGGGTCTAGGTGGTGTTTGTGGGGCATGATTTTGTTGCGGCACAGGTTGCTGTTGCTGAACTTGGTTTTGTTGCATATTCATACTGATCAATCTAGGTTGTTTTTATTAGTTAGGAGCCTTTAAGACTTAAACCTGAATCCACATTAACTCTTGGATTCAGGGCTATAAAGGGCTCGCCTGTAGCCACAAGGTTAGCATATTTTCAATATTCATCAGAGGATTAACAGATGTATGGATGGTTTTCTTTTTAATAATTAATTGTTGATACAGCACCCAAAGCTGTTCTTTAACAATTATCTGTTCAAGATTTTGCAAGGTTTTAGAGTGTGCTTGAGAAAAACTACTATTAGGTGCATTTATTTTTTTCAAAAACTGTTGCAACCAGATAATTTGCCAATCTAACAGCATTTCTAAATCAAATTTTTCCCACTTCTTAGCGATCTCGATGACTGAGTTATTTTTTTCTACGATATTCAGTATATCTTTTGCTAACTCGTTTCTTTTTTCCAATACATCATTTGATGTTTGTATTGCCAGCAAAGGACTTCCATGAGACATCTCCAACAGCTCTTCAATGTTTTTAAAATCTGGTTTTTTCTGCTTAATCCAGTCAATTGCCTGTTGTCTACTTGGTAAAGGCAAGTTTAACAACTGTGAGCGGCTTTTAATGGTTGGCATCACCTTGCTTAAATGAGTAGCTGTTAGAATAATAACGGTATTATTAGCTGGTTCTTCTAAAGACTTGAGTAAACTATTGGCTGCATTCTGGTTCATTCGTTCAACAGGATGAATCAAAACGACTCGATAGGCATTAAAACTTCTGCTATAGGTCAAAAATTCAGAAAGCCGACGAATTTGATCAACACCTATCTGTTGCTTATCATCTAAAAGTTGAATATTCATAAAGTCTGGATTTGCACCAGACTCATAGGTTTTACAAGCCTGACATTGACCACAGGCCTGCTTAGTTTTTATATCGGGATTCAAACATAGCAAAGAAGTAATTAGCCGTTGAGAAAAAGCTAACTTACCAACCCCTTGAGAACCCGTGAGTAACAGAGCATGGGGAAGATGATTTTGTGAATAGGCAGCAACGAACTGATCCCATGCTTTGCTATGCCAAGAGTAGTCTGTTTGAGTCATACTTTCCACGACTGGCTTTTCATGTCTCGATTCTCATGACTAAATAATACCTCAATACGGTGGTTCTTATTTTGCAAAAAGAATAGACCCTGTTTGATAATTTTATACCAATGAAGAATATGACAGTAAAAAGCATGTCATTTCTTTAAAATCTCATCTAGCTTTTGAGTAATTTGGCCTTGTACATGCTTTAGATCATACTGAGCTTCAATTAAACGGAATCGCTGTGGTTCACTCTTGGTCATTTTTAGATATTGCGACCTAACCCGATTAAAAAAGTCTATATCTTGCTGTTCAAAGCGATCAGTTTCCCCCCTGCTTTGCGCTCTTGCTAAACCAATATTGGCATCTAAATCAAACAAAAAAGTGATATCTGGTCGTAAAGATCCTTGCACTAGATCTTCCAGCAGTTTAATTTTCTCTAATTCTATACCACGACCAGCACCTTGATAGGCATAACTGGCATCGGTAAAGCGGTCACATAACACCCAAGTTCCCTGCTCCAAAGCGGGAAGAATTTTTCGATTAATATGCTCTGCTCGAGCAGCAAACATCAGTAACAATTCAGTAATCTGATGCATTTCAGGTAATTCTTTTGAAATAAGAATATTACGAATTGCTTCGCCCGTCGTTGTGCCACCAGGTTCACGAGTGAGTAATATTTGATGCCCTGCTTTTCTAATTTTATCTGCAACAAAAGAAATATTAGTAGTCTTACCCGCGCCTTCGACACCTTCAAAGCTTATAAACAAGCCTTTATTTACAAGCTTAGTAGTCATTTATTTATTCCCCTTATAACGACTGGCCTTACCATTCAATAAATATTTAATAACTGCCTTTCGATGTTCTTTGTAGGTTCTTGAAAAATATGACGTTCCATCGCCACTATTCTTAGAAACAAAATAAAGAATTTGTCCATCAGCTGGGGCAAAAACAGCTTTAATAGATGCTAATCCCGGAGTGGCTATCGGTGTTGGCGGAAGTCCTTTACGGGTATAGGTATTATAAGGTGTATCTTTTTTGAGGTCTTTTTTGCGAATATTGCCTTTATAGCTATTTCCCATTCCATAAATAACCGTTGGATCGGTCTGTAACATCATATCTTTTTGCAGACGATTAATAAAAACACGCGCTACTTTAGTTCTATCTTTGGAGTTTCCTGTTTCTTTTTCAATTATAGAAGCCAGAATTAATGCATCGTAAGGGGTATCAACCCCTTTAAAAGGCTTTCTATTCTCCCACTGATCATTTAAAACTTTGAGCATAGCGTTGTGGGCGCGCTGTAAAAACTGTAAATCTGTCGTTCCACGAGGATAACTAAAAGTATCAGGGAAAAACCAGCCTTCAGGCTGATGATGCTGATATTTCGTTTTTAGCTTTTGCATGATATTACTGTAATCAGCATCAGTAAGAGTCTGTTTCAGATTTTTGTCAGCTTTAATCAGCTTTACCAGCTCTTTAAAAGTACCACCTTCAGGTATTCTAGTTTGATATTGAAGTGTTTTGCCTTTAGTAAAATGATTAAGCAAGTCATCGGGGTTCATGCCTTTTTTAAGCGCATACTCACCTGCTTTTATTTTATTATCTTGCTTATTAAGCTTTGCTAAAAGTACAAAATATAAGTCAGCATTGTCAGAGTTAAAAACACCCTTCGACTTTAAAGATTTAGCAACACGACGAATATGGCTACCTTTTTTTATTTCAAAACTAGCAATATCTTGAGATAGCTCAGTTTGTCTGAACTGTTCAAACTGAGTATATACATAGAAACCAAATGCCCCAATAATTAGCAAGAGCAGAGGCAAAACAACTTTGAGAATAAATTTCATTTAAAGTAATTGTCGAGTAATAATATAGACTTAAATCAGTGCTACCAATTTAAGGCGGGACAAGCTCATAGAAGATTGGGTTAACTTACGGAAAGCCTGAACAAGTCCAATTATTTTTAGCTTGCCAAATCTGCCGATATTTTCCACATAGTTCGGCGCAATAGAATAACTATTACGTCTCACTTCATGAAAAATAGTGACAGATTTTTCTGCGCTAAATTCTAATCGACTTAATCAGGCTTTCCTTATCGAAGTAATATAACCCAATAAAGTTTAATCTAAATATTGTGTAGGGGTATGTAGTAGTGTAGTAGTCGTAGTAATAGCCGTGTAGTAATAACTATCACAATATTTCTAAATCTTTTTAAAGATTAAAGTACCATTGGTTCCGCCAAAACCAAATGAATTACTCATAGAAATATTAATTTTGGCATCCCTAGCGGTATTAGCGACATAATCCAAATCACATTCGGGGTCTTGATTATCAAGATTAATGGTTGGTGGTAATATTTGATCTCTTATTGCCAAGATACTAAATACTGCTTCTATTCCACCTGCCGCGCCTAATAAATGTCCAGTCATGGATTTAGTTGAACTCACCGCAACTTTAGAGGCATGATCACCCAGCGCACGTTTTACTGCATTTGTTTCTGCTAAGTCTCCCGCAGGAGTTGAAGTACCGTGTGCATTGATATAATCAATATCTTCAGGATTGATTCCAGCATCATTCATAGCATGTGCCATACAGCGAGCCGCACCCTCTCCATCTTTCGATGGTGAAGTCATGTGAAATGCATCACTACTCATTCCAAAACCAATCAATTCACAGTATATATCAGCACCACGCGCTTTGGCATATTCATATTCTTCAAGAACAACAACGCCCGCGCCATCCCCTAGCACAAAACCATCTCGGTCTTTATCCCATGGACGACTAGCAGCTTGTGGATCATCATTACGGGTCGAAAGTGCTCGCATAGCACCAAAACCACCAATGCCTAAGACACCCGTACACATTTCTGCACCACCTGCCAACATAATATCCGCATCACCGTAGGCAATCAAACGCGCAGCATCACCAATACTATGAGTTGCTGTTGCACATGCTGAAACAGGCGACATATTGTGCCCTTTCAAACCATGCATAATTGATAGATTCCCAGATACCATATTGATAATACTACTAGGAACAAAGAAAGGTGAAATTTTACGAGGACCACCTTTCATATATGCCGAATAATTCTTTTCAATTGTGGATAAGCCACCAATGCCAGAACCTACAATTACACCAATTCTTTCAGCATTTTCATCTGTTACTTCAAGTTCAGCATCATTAATTGCATCAGTACCCGCACCAATACCATAGTGGATAAAAGGATCCATTTTGCGCTGATCTTTTTTATTGATATATTCATCCGCATTAAAATCAGAAACATTACCTGCTATTTTTACAGAAAAATCTGCAATATCAAGAAGTTCAGGTGGAATTGTATCAATACCGCTGACTCCTTCTGTAATATTTTTCCACGCTTTCTCAAGCTTTGATCCAACGGGAGATACAATTCCAAGACCAGTAACAACTATTCGACGCTTTGACACAGTGTAGTCCTATTTCTAAATCAGATTAATCCCTCACAGTAAATGTAATGTAAGGACACATAAAGTTGCATAAAAAACCGCATCGACCATTAACCTAAGAGGCGGTCTAATAATTCGATTGAAATCTTCATTTCAATCGAATTATTAGACAGCCTCTTTAGAGCTTACAGCCCAGAACCAATGGCTTCTGCGGTTTTCAAAACCTTCGAGATTTATTAGCCTTTATTATTAGTAACGTAATCAATTGCTAATTGAACTGTTGTAATTTTTTCAGCTTCTTCATCTGGAATTTCTGTACCAAACTCTTCTTCTAAAGCCATAACTAATTCAACTGTATCCAATGAGTCCGCGCCAAGGTCATCAACAAAAGAAGCTGCATTAGTAACTTCTGCTTCATCAACACCTAACTGCTCAACAACAACACTTTTAACACGCGTTTCAATATCACTCATGATAATTCTTTCCTTTTGTTTAAAAAATTTATAAAACTATGGTGGCATTGTAGTGAAATTCTAGTGACTGCACAATTATATATTTACCACTTATCCATAATTATTACGACATATACATGCCACCATTGACATGTAGCGTTTCTCCAGATATGTATGCTCCCATATCTGACGCTAAAAATAATACTGCATTTGCAATATCTTCTGATTGACCAAGCTTACGCAGAGGAATATTTTCAAGTAATTTACTACGTTGCTCTTCAGCAAGCTCTCGTGTCATATCTGTATCAATAAAGCCAGGGGCAACAACATTAACTGTAATTCCACGCGAACCTACTTCTTGGGCTAGCGACTTAGAAAAACCCACAACACCTGCTTTAGCAGCAGAATAATTTGCCTGACCCGCATTTCCAGTGACCCCTACAACGGAAGAAATAGATATAATTCTGCCATGACGCGCCTTCATCATACCTCTTAAACAAGCCTTGCTCAGACGGTATACAGATGTCAGATTAGTAGAAATAATATCATTCCACTCTTCTTCCTTCATGCGTAGCATTAAATTATCACGGGTGATCCCTGCATTATTAATTAATACAGTGATTGCACCATATTCAGATATAACTGATTTTATTAATAAATCAATCGAATCTGGCTCTGTTACATTCAGAGTCATGCCTTTTCCTGTAATACCCGCTTCAGCAAAATAATTACTAATTGATTCTGCGCCCGCATCCGTTGTGGCCGTGCCAATCACCGTTGCACCAGCCTTTCCTAGTGATTCAGCAATAGCGCGCCCTATTCCCCTGCTAGCTCCAGTGACTAATGTAACTTGCCCGTCTAAATTGATCATAGATTATTCCTTAAATGTAAAATATGTAAAAAAAGGGGGGGATGGGTATAGAGTATATTCGAGAACTACGAATTACACATTTGCAATGCTTTATCTAGTGATGCTAAATCACTAATGCAAATATTCCCCAGTTTACGATTAATACGTCTATTTAAACCAAACAATACTTTACCCGGCCCGAATTCTAGAATGGTATCAGCAGAATAATCCTTGTGGAGATTATTTATGGATCCAACCCACCTGACAGGTTTATACAGTTGCTTAGATAACGCCGCTTGTTTATCCTGCAATGACGTATAACTTTTTGCTTCATAATTTTGCACAACAGGCAGATCAGAATCAGAAAATACGATCTCTTCTAATACGTTATCTAATTCTTTAGCAGCTCCTATCATTAAACTGCAATGAGATGGAACGCTCACAGATAGCTTGATTGCACGTTTTGCACCTGCTACATTTAATTTTTCGATAGCAGAATCTACCGCTTTTGAATCTCCTGCGATAACGACCTGACCGGGTGAATTGAAATTAACAGCTTCAACAACCCCCTGAGACTTTATTTGAGAACAAATATCCACAATTATATTATCATCCAGCCCCAATATGGCCGCCATTGCCCCACTACCCTCAGGAATCGCCTGTTGCATTAAACTTGCTCTTTTAGCAACCAGAGGCATCGCTTGTTTAAAATCCAATGTACCACTTGCAACCAGTGCCGAATATTCACCCAAGCTGTGACCTGCCATGCCAACAGGTGTACAACCACTTTGCTCATTCCAGAGTCGCCAAACTGCAATCCCTGCCGCCAGCATTAGAGGTTGTGTATTTTCAGTTTGATTAAGTTCAGTGCTATCTTCTTGACTTGCTATTTTCCAAAGATCTTTACCCAATAAATCAGAGCCTTCTTCAAAGGTAGCCTTAATAATATCGTACTTTTCTGCCAGCTCAGCTAACATACCTGTTGACTGTGAACCTTGCCCTGGAAAAACTGCCGCAAACTGCATAGTTGAAACCTGTCATTGAAAAAATCGCCCACATCATATTAGGAAAACCTGATTAAGTCGATTAGAATTTAGCGCAGAAAAATCTGTCGCTATTTTTCATGAAGCGAGACGTAATAGTTATTCTATTGTGCCGAGCTTCATGGAAAATATCGGCAGATTTGGCAAGCTAAAAATAATTGGACTTGATCAGGGTTTCCTAAGGAAACCTGATTAAGTCGATTAGAATTTAGCGTAGAAAAACCTGTCGCTATTTTTCATGAAGTGAGACGTAATAGTTATTCTATTGCGCAGGGTTTTCATTAGTACACTTCAACCTGAATCCGTGTGAGATTGCCGGTATTTATTTGAAGAATTGAGTAATAGTCTGTTTATTTGCCGCTTAGGTCAGACTCTTTGCAATTAATGCTTGTTATATATAGCGAGTAATGGATAATACGGCAATTCCTAAAGAAGTAGTGATTTAAAGTAATAGTATGGCGAAAGAAGATAGTATAGAAATGGAAGGAAAAGTAGTGGAGACACTGCCAAACACAACCTTCAAAGTTGAGTTAGAAAATGGACATGTGGTTAACGCCCATATATCAGGGCGTATGCGTAAGAATTATATCCGCATATTAACGGGCGACCAAGTAACCGTTCAACTAACACCTTATGACCTAACAAAAGGAAGAATTACTTATCGTAGCAAGTAATCTCTTTAGAGTTCCTTATTTAAACCCCAAATACTGAGCTCTAAGCACCCTTAAGCACTCTTAAGCGCTTTAAACAAGTCGATAAACCGTTTATCAAAGTGCTTATCCAATCTGGCTTGCACTGGCAAATACCAACATTTATCACTCGCAAATGAATGACATTTTACTGCGTCCTTTTCTGTCATAAGAATAGGAAAAGTATTGTCAAATTCTAAATCTACTTGCTGAAATTGATAATGATCAGGAAAACTATGCTTTATAAGTTTCAATCCAGCATTTTCTAATGTTGTATAAAAACGTTGAGGATTACCGATACCCGTGACCGCATTGACTGTTTGCGCCTGAAAACTCTTTAATGGCTTTATTTTCTCTTGTTTAAGGTTCATTAACTCTGTACCAGCCATAATCATTTCAATCCACTGATTTTTAGCTTTATCCCATCCCCCCCCATTTTTGATAATAAAATCACAATGAGCAAGGCGCTTTTTTGGCTCTCGTAGCGGACCAGCAGGCAAACAGAGACCATTACCCAATTTTCGCTCTCCATCCATCACAGCAATCTGAATATTACGTGGCATTTTATAATGCTGCATTCCATCATCAGAAATAATGACATCACAATCATGCTTATCTAAACAGTCTTTAATAGAAGCAAGTCGATTTGCCCCCGCATAAACAGGCACACCTGTACTGATTGCCATCAAAACGGCTTCATCACCAACCATATATGGATCACTACTTGCTACTACCGATTGTGGCCAATACACCGCTCTACCACCATAACCTCGTGTGATAATGGCTGGCTTATAACCCATGCCTTGCAAAAGTTTGACCAAATAAATAGTCAGTGGTGTTTTGCCTGTTCCACCAACCGTGATATTACCAACCACGATGACAGGGCAAGACAAGCTAGGTAGATTTCGAGTTTGAAACCATCTTTGCCCTTGATTAATCAAGCAATACAAGCCTGTCAGCGGCAATAAAAGTTCTTTGCCACTACCGTTGTTATACCAGATATTCTCTAGCCATCGTTGCAATTTTGAAGTTTTATCAGTCATTTACAAACTGTAGTTCATAAAGTTTATAATACGCACCCTTTTGAGAAAGAAGCTCGCTATGTGTTCCTGACTCAATAATTCTGCCATTTTCCATCATGAGTATTTTATCAGCTTTCTCAATAGTCGAAAGACGATGTGCAATCATAAACGTTGTACGATTTTTCAGCAATGTTTCCAGTGCCTTTTGAATATGACGTTCTGATTTAGTATCTAGAGCAGAAGTCGCCTCATCAAGTATCAAGATTGGCGCATCTGATAAAATAGCGCGTGCAATTGCTAAGCGTTGCTTTTGCCCACCCGATAACAAAGTTCCATTTTCACCCACTTCAGTATCAAAACCATCTGAAAGTTGCTCAATAAAATCTAATGCAAAAGCAGCTTCAGCGGCTGATTTTATCTGACTTTCTTTTATCTTTTGTAGCTTTCCATAGGCAATATTATTTTTCACTGTATCATTAAACAGAGTTACATCTTGCCCCACGTAAGCAAATTGTTCTCGCAAATTACTCAATTTAATATCTTCTAACGCGATTCCATCCAGTGTTATCTCTCCATCCCAATTATCATAAAAACGTGGCAACAAATTCACCAGCGTCGTTTTACCACTACCCGACTGCCCAACCAATGCAATCTTCTCACCGGCTTTAACAGAAAAGCTTATCCCTTTAAGCACTTCATCAGCATCTTTGTTATACCGAAAAGTCACATTTTTAAATTCAAAATTACCCTGAATATCTTGTAAAAGGTGCGTGCCACAATCTTTTTCTGGCGTTTCATCCAACAATGAGAAAATACTCTCCCCCGCTGCAATACCACCTTGCAACAAAGCATTCACATTAGTCAGACGCTTAACAGGATCTAATAAGGCTATCATCGCTGTCATAAATGCCATAAAACGCCCTGGCGTAAAATTTTCAATCAGCGTGCCATGCGTAGCCGAATAGACAACAGAAGCAAGTGCCACTGCCATAATAAACTGCATAATCGGCGCACTAATACTTTCTGTGAGAATACGCTTCATATAAGACTTATGATTCAGCGTATTAACGGCTTCAAAGCGTTTTGACTCATAATCAATACCATCAAAAATACGAATCTCACGAGTTGCCGCAATACTTTCATGAGCAATTTGAGTAACCTCGCTCACCTGTTCTTGAATCTTATTACTGAGCTTACGAAAACGCCTTGAAATAAAGGCAACCAACCCAGCAATTAACGGTGCGGCAACCAGCACAATCAAGCTTAACTGCCAACTATAATAAAACATCACCCCCAGAGAGCCGATAATAATAACGCTATCCTGAACCAATATTTTCAAGCCTTTAGTAGCAGCCATTGAAACCTGTTCTACATGATAAATAAGACGTGTAACCAAAGTACCTGAATTAGTTTTATCATAATAAGCAACTGGCAAATGCAATAAACGCTCAAATAATTCACTACGAATCTCTTTAACCACCGAGCGACCAATCCACTCCATTGAATAGCTCGACATAAAACCAGAAATACCCCGCAATAAAAAAATCACCATCAACGCAAGCGGAGCCCAGCTAATCACCTCAGGATCTTTATCCATAAAAGTGCCATCCAACAAAGGCTGCATATAAACAGCAAATAGCGGAATAGTTACACCAGAAATAACCAGACCAACAATCACCATAAGCAAATAACGCCAATGCTTAAACGCATAAGCAGCAAGGCGTTTATAGATGATCACTCCATTTTTCTCAGATGGCATTCTTCTATATTCTCAATATCTCAGCTTTATTTTTTTATGATCAGCGATTAGCAGGATCAATAATACCTTTAAAGCAACTCGAACCCGCCCTAAGACTATTTTCAAGAAGAGAAGATAATTTTGTATCATCTAAAATCTCACCTTTTAGATTAATCCACAACTCACTCACGCGCCCTTTTTTATCACAACGCATATCGACCTTATCCCCTGCACCCTTACCAAATGCCTTATCAAAATGAGCACGCACCTGTTTTAAGGTAACACGCTTGCCGACACCACGATTAAACAGCTTCCCCACAATAGAATTATTAACCGCTTTAGTCAGTTTAATAGCATCAGAATAATAATCCTCAGCACTAGAGCCATAACAAGTTCCATGCTTAATCCACTCATGCCGTTGTAAATTTGAAGATGCTCCTGGCATGACTAATGCTAATTCCATCGCTGTTTTCTGACTAAGCTTAACAGGTGCAAGCAAGTGCCAACGCTTATTACGATCAATACCCTTATCCATATTACTCACATTACAATAAGCATTAGCGCGAGGTTGCGGCCATAAACCATGCAGCGACCAATGGCTAGCATCATAACGATTACGAGTTTGAGTGCGACACTCTTTCTTGCGCGAATGCGTCTCACAAAAAGCAGCTTGCCAAGACAAAGCCAACAAATACTCTGGAGCTTTCTTTTTACGCTTAAAGACAGATTTTAATTTTTGAGTAAAAGATTTTTTACTGTTCCCCTTACCCGTATCCGACTCATTGTGATTATCACCACGTTTTTTATCAGAAGAAGAAGCAGTAGTAGTATCAGCATCACAACTTGTCAAAACCTCACCACACTTACCTGATACCCAGCGAGCAGATTTTTTAATACCTTTAATATGAATACGAAAGGCTTTTGACTTGCGACTTCTTTCAAGAATCTGATAACGCTCCCCTTCTTTAATCTCAACATTACCAGGGTTAGTCTGCTTACGAAATGACTGATAAGCCTCACAAGTCTCAGTCACTTTTAAACAACCACCCGCATTTTCAGCCTCAGCAAAAGAAAACGGAAGAAATAATAAAGCAATAAAAAGTAATAACCCATCCCCCCCCTTTTTTACATATTTTACCTTCAATGATAAAAAAGCACTAAAAAAGGGGGGGGTGGGTATAGAGTAAAAAGATCTATTTTTCATAAGAATAAAGTAAAACTATCAATAACTAAAACTGTATTGTACCTATTATTTATTATGAATTCAGAATTTTGCTTCCTAAGGAAACCCTGATTAAGTCGATTAGAATTTCACCAAACACAAAGCACTGGATTTTATGTTTGACTGCGTAAAACAACTCAGCGAAGAACACGCCGTAATAAATAAACTCCCTCAAAGTGAATTAGGAACAGAGAAATAGTCATGACTAAAGCCCTGAATCCGTGAGTCCAATGCGGATAACAGGGGGTAAGATATTGGTTTAGCACGGGATTTAAAAAATCTTAGCTTCACCCTTAGGTTAAGCGGGTATTTTTTAAACCCGTGATGAATCAATAGCTTATTCACTGTGCCGTAGTGGACTCACGGATTCAGGTAAAGCCTCAAACCCAGCTTTCAATCTTCAGCCCATCAACACGGCTAAACTCCCTCGTATTGTTAGTCACTAGCGTCAAATCCAAAGCCAATGCATGAGCAGCAATCCACAAATCATTCGCGCCAATAATATTGCCCTGTTTTTCAAGACTCCGCCGAATACTGGCATATTGTTTAGCCACATCAGCCGACATAGCTTGTACAGGCAAAATAGTAGAAAGTTGATTAATCTTTTTCAGTGCAATATTGG
>JALSLM010000124.1 GCA_026988295.1 Thiotrichaceae bacterium | reverse complement strand
CGTCAGCCCAACCTACGGGCTATTCGCCTCTTTTGATAAGCTCACCTTATAATATTTCTGGCATTTTCGTTTCAATCCGAGTTCTCAGACAGCCTCCTATCATCAGTCCAACCTACTTTGCTATTAATTACAACAATAGAAAGATTTATCTAAGTTATAGGATGTATGAACTCCCTGTTTCCAAACAATGTTGAAACATAATTGTATTTATATGGTGTTATATTGTAACATATAGAAAGATATAGGAATTATATGAGGTAAAATAGGCATGACTTCAATACAAAGTAATATCTCCACTAATTACCGCACGACCTTCTACTTAACAGCAGAAAATAAAGCACTACTTGACCAGATACCTAGGGGGAAAAAGACAGCTGTTGTTAATAAAGCATTATCTTTGTTGTTAAAAAAAATGCTAAAAGAAAAAGACAATCAGAGGTTTTTAGAAATGATCCAAGAAATAAAACCAGTAAAAGCTTATATCAGTTCGGAGGACATGGTAAGAGAACTTAGAAATGGCTAAACAAGTTGTAATCGACTCAAGTGTTTTCTGTAAATTGTTTTTACAGGAGGATGACCGCCAACAAGCAATAGACTTAATTGTAATGCTTGGAGAAAAAGATTGCCAAATAATAGTCCCGAGTTTGTTTCTGTACGAAGTGTTATCGGTAGCTACCATGAGCAGCTATCCAACAGAGTTGGCAAATGATTTATTAATACAACACCAAAAAATCAATTTAAAATTGATTGAAATAGATAATGAAACTATTCATAAAGCGATTGAAATAACGAAAAAAGGGCATCAAAATTCGGGTTATCCCTCATTCTATGATTCTGCCTATCATGCACTCGCAATTCAGAATTCCAGTCAGTTTATAACCGCCGATAAAAGGCATAAAGCTAAAGCTCAACAGTTTGGTTATATAACAATGCTAGCAGATTGGGAGACTATATTTAGCGTGTAACCATAATTAGTGTAAATATTGTTGTCTATTTTCGTAGGTTGGGCTGAGGCACGAAGCCCAACGGGGTGGACTCCGATATTTGTTGGGCTTCCTATCGTCAGCCCAACCTACGAGCTAGAACGAAGTTTATCAAATTCATCGGTTAATAACGTTTTTTTACGATTAGCCAAGTTTATTGTAAAAAAATAAGTACCACCTTTAATATTGGCTCGTCTATATCGCATGATTATTTTTGTTTATCTTTCGTAGGTTGGGCTGAGGCACGAAGCCCAACGGGGAGGACTCCGATATTTGTTGGGCTTCCTACCGTCAGCCCAACCTACGAGCTGAAGCTTTATCAACAAAGCCATGTTTTACAGGATTATAATGGATATAATTAATATGTGTTGCAAAGTCATTCTCATCACGTATTAAATGCTCCCAATATCGTCTTTGCCAAATACCACGCTCACGCTTAGATTTTCGGCTTAAGCTTATTTTTTCATTACAGGTAATTTGTTGAGAAAAGCCTGATTTAATCAACATTAACCGAGTCGCAAAGTCATTATCATATTCAGGTAATGTCATCATAAAATGCAGATGATCAGGTAATACAACCATTGCATCGAGTAAAAAAGGGTGAATATGCTTTACGTGATTAAAACTAGAACGAAGTTTATCAAATTCATCGGTTAATAATGTTTTTTTACGATTAGCCAAATTAATTGTAAAAAAATAAGTGCCACCTTTAATATTGGCTCGTCTATATCGCATTATTATTGTTGTCTGTTTTTCGTAGGTTGGGCTGAGGTACGAAGCCCAACGGAATGGACTCCGATATTTGTTGGGCTTCCTATTGTCAGCCCAACCTACGAGCTACTTTGCTGCAAGCTTCATTTTTTCTCTTATTGCTTGCTTTAGCTGTTCCAATTCTTTTTGTTTAATTTTCATAGCTAATTTTTTTCTAAAAGTCGTTTCAAGCAAAGAAGTGTCATTTAATGTATTGAGTGCTTCTTGATAGAGTCCAGCGGATATAAGGTAAGATGCCTTAAGCTTTAGGATTTCTATATTGGGATAATAAGAATAAGCCTTATCAAGATGCCACATAATATTTTGAAAGTCTCTTTTGTCTCTATAAATACTTGATAATTTGTAATGGATATCATGTGCAATATAGGGATGTTTTTGAATATTTTTTAGATGTGTTAAATCGAGTAAGAAATTCTCCATGGCTTCTGAAGAGATATTTTTACAATAACCATCCTCCCATTTATCCACAAACTCCAAAAATCGGGTTTTAGCTGAAATATGAATAATGCTTTTCTTCAAGCTATTGATTGTTTCAGTGAGTTTCTTTTGAGAAAGGGTGTTATTTGTACAAGAGTTTTTTAACTCCAAAAATGCTGAAGTTGAGTAAAACTGAGAATTATTGCTTGTTATTGGCTTTTTCTGAGCAGGTGTTAGCTTTTTTTCTGATGCCTCCATGACTGAAATATATAACAAACGTGAGCGCTCTGATTTAGGGTGATTTTGAAACCAAGCAATACCAAGTTCAAGCGGGTTACCCCATAATTTTGTATTCTGATATAGAATAAATGTGTTGAGTATAAGTACAAGACTAGCAATACTTACAACCAGTGTTTTTTGTGTTTCAAAAAGCTTTATTGCGTACCAAGCTAGAGAGATAAAAATCCCCAACATCGGTAAATAATTGCGATGCTCAAAATAAAGCTCAAGCGGAAGAACCGTGGATTCAATTAAATGACCTGCAAAAAACCAAGCAATTGCAAAACTGATTAATGGGTATTTCTTTCTTCCTATAAAAGCAAATAAAACAAGAGAAACTAAAGAGACAATAGCAATAATAGTTGCCCAAGGTTTTATTAAGGAGGTAGAAATTGGGTAATCATCATGAAAAATGGTGATGTAATTCATATTAGGAATAAAAATATGATAAAGGTAATCAAATAATATTCTCGGTTCGGTGAGCAATCTTTCGCTGAGGCTAAAGTCTCGATTAATAAAACTATTAGGATCTGTTTTAAGACCCAAATAAATTAAAACACAGATAAAAGGAAAAACAATAGCAGGGAAGAACCAATAATTAAATCTTGGTGGTGGGTTATTTTTAAAGGCTTGCAATAAAAACAACTCTACAACCAGAATAAAGGCAACCAGCAAGATGCCATTTTCTTTGCTTAATATTGCCAATAATAAACTGATGCCAACACCAATATAGAGCAATAAAAAACCTGATAATTGATTAGTGAATAGCTTTTTACGCCCATAAAGATAAAAGAGAACCCCCGTTAACATAAAAGTTGCACTTAATTCCGTCATTCGCTGAACAACATACAGCACGGTTGTTGTGTGCATTGGGTGTAATAACCAAACTGCGGTAATCAATAAAGCAAAGCCAGTTTGGTATGTTTTAGCTATTTCTAGTATTTTTGAAAGCTTAAAACAAAACCAAAATACTAATACACCATTTAATAGATGAATAAGAATATTGGTTTTAATAAAACTAAACGGCAAGCTTGGCCATTGTGTATCATTTAAATAAAAGCTTGCTAGACTGATAGGGCGACCTGTTGGACCTGAATGCCCCTCAAGAAGAAAAATCCGAAAACCGTTCCAAAAACCTAACTCATTATATCTTCCCATAGGAGATAAATTGGGAATATCATCAAAAATGAAAATTCCTGTCAGACCTTGGCTATAAATAAAATAACAAAAAAAAAGCAGAAAGAAAAAAATAAAACCCAGTAAGGTTTTGTTGTTTAATGTAAACAATGTGAGACCTTTTTTATTATTGTAGATGCAATGTATCTTATGGCTAGCAAGCTGAATAGAGCATTAATACTGAGCACAAAAAAGCCCTTCTTATGAAGGGCTTTAATAAAGCTATATTCGTTTACAAATTAACGACATTTAGAAGGAAGGTATTTAGCATTAATATTTGTTCCAGCTGATGGTTTACAATCCCATTGGATTGCACCACCATTATCTGTAGGTTTAAGTGCTAACACTTTACCGGCTTCAACTTTTGCATTAAATGTTGCTGTAATAACACCATTTGCGCCAACAGCTACTCCAGTTACTGCTGTACCTGAAATATTAGCCGCAGTATCAAGACCCGCAGAAGCATTGCTTGATGGCCATGTTGCATTTGTTGAGTAGAACTCAGCAACGGCTGTTTTAGCACCAGAAGCTAGAGACAAGCCTTCAGAAACGTGTGCACGTTTTGTGTAATCCTGATAAGCAGGAAGTGCGATTGAAGCAAGAATACCGATAATTGCTACAACGATCATTAATTCGATTAGTGTGAAACCTTTTTGTACTTGTTTTTTCATTTTAAAACTCCAATAGTTATTTTTATGATTAAATTAAATTGTTGCGTTTACGTTTAAGTGTAACTGCGCGGCTATTATATAACTTTATGGTTAATATTAGCTTAACAGCTTGAACAATGTGTTCGATAATATTAATGCAGGGGATGTGCCAAAAAAGCTTATTTTGTTTTATCTTGTTGATATTATAGTTAATTTAATTTTTCTGAAAGTACTTTATTAATAATAAAAATTTTCTTTGTCAGTCTTTTGTCAGTTTACGCTGTCACTTTATGACGTTTATCTGCCGATTTTGTCAGTTTGTTGGCATATACGGCATATATGGAATAGCTATACGCTATTTGGTATAATGAACAAACTTATTTTGGGCTATTGTTTATGGATGAGAAGGAGCTGATTTTTTAGGTTCATCACTTTATGATCTTAAGGAAACCCTGATCAAGTCCAATTATTTTTAGCTTGCCAAATCTGCCGATATTTTCCACGAAGTTCGGCGCAATAGAATAACTATTACGTCTCACTTCATGAAAAATAGCGACAGATTTTTCTGCGCTAAATTCTAATCGACTTAATCAGGTTTTCCTTAAAGAAACCTTGATCAAGTCCAATTATTTTTAGTTTCATATTAAAAAATAACAAAGGGGATTATGATGAATAAAATAATCATTTTTTTGCTGCCTATGCTTTTATCTGCCTGTGTAGGCATTGAGGATGGTGCTTCTGCTGGTAGTAAAGCTAAAAGTAACACCAATTTTTATCAACATTGGGTGCATTCTTATGAGGAACAGGGCGGTGCTAAAACGCCACTTATTTTTCGCCCTGCGGGGAGTCGGCAGTTTCCTGCTAGTCGTTTTCGTATGGAGTTTGGTTTTGATCCGAATGGACAATGTAATTATAAATACCTAAGCCCGTCTGATCGTCATGAGATGCGTCCTTGTATTTATACTAAAATAGGTAAGAAAATTTATATTTATGATGATGTTGGAGCATTGCTACCACATTTATCATTTACTTTGCTTGAGCCAGCGGGACAAGACCTTATGCGTATGACTTATGGTGTTCAATCGGCATCAGCTAAAAAATCAGGAAAAAATGGCAAGTCAAAATAGTAAGCGTCTTATACAAAATATTGCCTTGTTGCTACTTGTGGCAGGCTTGATTTTTTTTATCACAACGCGCAGGGAAGACAGAGGTGCGATGTTTGCGACTTTATATGATAAATCCATTGGTGATAATGCTAAAGAGGTGGTGATTCATGCTGAGGGCAGGGCTGACCTTATTCTAAAAAATAAACAAGGCGTTTGGCAAGTAACAAACCCCGAAAGTTTTATTGCAGATAAGGCGAAAGTTCAGCATCTGTTTACGCTATTATCAGAAAATGCAGAGAGCCATTATGATATTAAAGGCAAAGACCTTGCTAGTTATGGCTTGGATAAAGATCGCCTGAGCGTGAGTTTTAATGGCGTAAAAATGATTTTTGGCAAGTTAAATGAAGTTGCTCGAAAACGCTATATTCTTAAAGGTGACAAAATGTATCTAATAGAAGAAACCGTTTCGGGGCTGATGGAAATGGGCGTGGAGGCATTTAAACCTCAAACTCCTATTAAAATGACTCCAGAGAAGACTCCACAGAAGCCACTAGAATCAAAACCAGCTCCTCAATAATGCCTGAATTACCTGAAGTTGAAACTACGCGCCGAGGTATCCTACCTTATATTGAGCAACAGCGTGTTACTAAAATTATTGTGCGTCAGCCCAAGTTGCGTTGGGCTATTCCCCCTGAAATTCATGAGATGGAAGGGGCATTTATAAAATCAGTAAAAAGACGGGGTAAATATCTTTTACTTGAAACGACTTTTCTAAATAAGCAATCTAAAAGCCAAACTGCAACAGCCATTATTCATCTGGGCATGTCAGGTAGTCTGCGAGTTGTTGATCTTGGCGAAAGCCCTGAGAAACATGATCATTTTGATATGATTTTTGAAAATGGCAAAGTGATCCGCCTACGCGATCCACGGCGTTTTGGTGCAGTTCTTTGGACACGCAAAAACCCACTAAAACACAAATTATTACGCTCCCTTGGCCCTGAGCCATTAAGTGCTGATTTCAACCTTGATTATCTTTATCAACAATCAAGAGGTCGCAGCGTGAGCATTAAGCAATTTATAATGAATGCACACATTGTTGTCGGAGTAGGAAATATATACGCCTGTGAATCTCTATTTAAAGCGGGCATTTCACCCAAGCGTTTAGCAGGCAAGACTTCCAAAACACGTTATAAAAAGCTACTACTGATGATTAAAGAAGTATTAGCAGAGGCGATAGAACAAGGTGGAACGACCCTACGTGATTTTGTGCAAGCCGAAGGAAACCCAGGCTATTTTCAGCAGAAATTATTTGTTTATGGAAGAGCTGGGCAAGCTTGTTTGATATGTGAAAGCCCTATCAAACAGTTCAAGCAGGGGCAACGCTCGACGTTTTATTGCAGTCAATGTCAGCGTTAATGCTGAGCTTGTGAAGCCCAATGTGCTGAAAATAGAAAATCTTTAGCTATACACATACCCATCCCCTCCTTTTTTTATACTTTTTTATTCTGCTGCGCTTTTTGAATTCTCAAGCAGTTTTATTTTCAGTTTCAATTAAGGTAAGAACTTTAATATACAAGTATCCATGTATTAATTACTGCAACCTGTTGGATTACGCTATTGTGCTAATCTGACCTACAATAACCCAGAATAACTCAACGCCTTATGATTAAAAAATTCTTTAAAAGCTTTATCTTTCTCCCACTTATTCTTGGTGCTGCGATTTTCCTTGTTGTCAATAAAGTGAAAACCAAACCGCCAGTTGAGCATGAGGAGCTTTCCTACCCCGTCAAAGCAGTCGAAGTGATTACGATTAAGCAGATCCCTTTTCGGGCGAGGGCTTTAGCTTTTGGCAATGTCGAACCTGCCACCGTGTTAAAAGCAAAATCGGAGGTGAGTGGCAAGGTAAGCTATATCCATCCCAAATTAAAAAAAGGTGCGAGCCTAAAAAAAGGCACGGTAGTTTTACGCATAGAGCCAACAAGCTATAAACTCACACTTAATCAGAGTCAAGCAGGGTTAGCGGGCAGCCAATCAACATTAGCGCAGTTAAATGCTGAAGAGAAAAGCACTAAACGCTCTTTAAATATTGCTCAGAAAAATCTCAATGTGGGGATGAAAGAGCTAAATCGAATAAAATCACTTTGGGGAAAGCGTTTAATCTCTCGTTCAACCCTCGATAAAGAAGAACAAAAAGTGCTGACTTTACGCCAGCAAGTTCAAGATATTCAAGGCAAATTATCCAGCTACAAAAGTCGTAAAGCAGCAACACGCGCACAAATCAAACAATCAAAAAGCCAGGTTGATCAAAGCAAAGATAAACTCGGTAGAACGTCTATTCGCCTACCTTTTGATGCACGTATTGGCACGGTATCAGTCGATAAGGGTGAATTTGTCCCAGCAGGTGGTTTATTGTTTGAGGCATTAGGCGTACAGGCTATAGAAATTAACGCGCAACTTCCGACCAAACAATTTCGCCCTTTGGTTTCTGGTTTAGGTAAAAACTCAGCCAAAGCCTCTATTAATTTAAGAAGCCCTGAAAGTGTTCAGGCGGCTCTTAGCAATATGAATTTAGAGGCACGAGTGCGTCTAGTGGGGGATGCGGATGATGCCGCAATATGGGATGGCAAGTTAGTGCGTTTAAGTGAATCAGTCGATCCAACACGCGACACTTTAGGTTTGGTTATTGTTGTTAATAAGCCTTATAACGGGATTATCCCAGGCAAGCGTCCGCCATTATTAAAAGGTATGTATACCTCAGTTGAGTTACTCTCACCTGCCATGCCTACGCTAGTTTTACCACGCAAAGCTGTTCATCAAGGGCGCGTTTATATTGTCGCAGATGATAATACACTGGAAATAAAACCCGTTCACATCCTCTATCAGGAAGGCAATATGCTGGTTCTTGATGCTCGCAAAGATAGCCACCTGATAGGCAAGCAGTTAATCATTACTGACGTGATCCCTGTTATGTTGGGTATGCCACTTAAAGCGATTATTGCTGATGATTATCAAAAGCAACTTGCTAAACAGGCTTTGGGTGATAGCAAATGATTAAATATTTTATAAAGCACCCTACGGCTGGTAATATCTTGATGATGGCAATTATTGCCATTGGTCTGGCTTCTATCACCAATCTCAATAAAGAGTCTTTTCCACTACTCAAAGCAAGCAAGGTTCAGGTGACTATGGCTTACCCTGGTGCAAACCCTGCGGATGTGGAAGATGCTATTTGTAATCGACTAGAAGATGCCACCGATGGCATTAGCTTTTTAAAAGAACAAAAGTGTGATGCGCGTGATAACGTTGCCATATTCACACTAGAAATGTATGAAGCTGGTGACATAAAAGCCTTTTACGAGGATATAAAATCAGCCATAGATGGCATATCAGACTTTCCAACTGAAGTGGAAGACCCTGTGATTAAGGAGCTAGGACGTATTAGTGCAGTCGCCAATGTCGCCGTTACTTCTGAAGGCTTGACCACATCTGAATTAAAAGCACTGACAGAAGAATACCGCAACAAACTATTGGCAATACCTAAAATTCCTATTGTCACTGTTGATGGCTTTTCGACTCATCAACTGCAAGTATTAATCAACCCTGACACCCAACTCAAATACCAGCTAAGTGTTCAAGATATTGCCAATCTTATAGCGGCACAGGCTATCGAACTACCAGCAGGAACACTAGAAGGCAGCGAAACATCTTATCAAATCCGTTTTGATAATGTACGCAAAACAGCCAAAGAACTGGCTGATTTAGTGATTATAAATTCAAGCAAAGGTGCTGAAATAAAGCTAGGTGAAATTGCCCGCATTGAAGATAAATTTGAGAAAAGAGAAGAGCGCGTAGAGCTTAATGGAAAGCCTGCTGGCATTCTCAAGGTGAGTAAAAATACCACCGATGACACACTCAAAGTATTTGCCGCAATTGAAAAGTTTGTTGAGGATGAAAATAAAATATTACCTAAAAGTACCCGTTTGACTATCACTCAAGATAAAGCAACACAGGTCGGTGATCGTTTGAAACTTTTAGTTAAAAATGGTTGGCAAGGGCTATTGTTAGCGGGGCTTACCTTATTTTTGTTTTTTAGCTGGCGTTATACCTTCTGGGTTGTTTTAGGCTTGCCAATTTCCTTTTTAGGCGGGCTTGCCATGATGGTGCTATTTGGTGTCACCATCAATATGATCTCAATGATTGCACTCTTAATGGCAATAGGAATCCTCATGGATGATGCCATCGTGTTATCAGAAAGTATTGCACATGAATACAAAAAAGGTAAAACACCACAACAAGCCGCTATTGATGGTACTCAACGAGTTTTTTCTGGGGTTTTTGCGTCCTTTCTAACCTCAGCCTTTTTATTCGGAAGTTTGCTAATGATGAAAGGTGATATGGGGCAAATTTTAGGCGTTCTCCCCGTAGTATTGTTATCTGTTTTAACCATTAGTTTAATCGAAGCCTTTCTGGTTTTACCGCACCACTTATTGCATTCATTGCAACATACTCACCATAAAGAGCCACCAAAACTACGTCAGCTATTTGAAAAAGGCTTTTCTTTTTTGCGTGAAGGCATAGGAAAACTAGCCGATATCGCCATTGACTATCGTTATATTACGGTAGGAATCGCACTCGCAATGCTAGTTTTATCCATTGGTTTGATTGTAACAGGCACAGTTAAATTTAAAGCCTTCCCTGATCTTGAAGGCAATACGGTTGATGCGCGTATTTTATTACCACAAGGCACCCCCTTAGCAAAAACCGAAGCAGTGATGGATACCATACTCACCGCTTTAGATAAAACCGTAGAAGAACTCAATAAAAATGAGCCTGAGCCACTAGTAAAAAATGTGCAACTAAGCTATGGCGTACACGGCGATGCTCCTGAAAATGGCACTCATCTGGCAACAGTGAGTATTGACCTGCTCAACACAGAAATTCGCAATACCAAAATGGCAGAGTTTACTCAGCTGTGGCGCAAAAACAGTGGTGATTTGCCCGATGTTATCAGCGTACAATTTAGAGAGCCAAAAGTAGGCCCAGCAGGACGCGCTATAGAAATCCGCCTAAGTGGGCCTGATCTTAATAAACTATCAAAAGCCTCGTGGGAGCTACAAAACTGGTTACGAGGTTATGCTGGTGTCTCTAATTTATTAGATGATTTACGCCCTGGAAAGCCCCAATTTATCGTACAACTAAAACATGGCGCACTTGCCGCTGGCGTTGATTCGCGTAGCATTTCTGCACAATTACGCGCAGATTACCAAGGCACTAAAGTTAGCGACATCTACAAAGGTCGTGAAGCCTATGAAATCATCGCCAAGCTTGATAGCAAACCCAATCAAGAAGTCGATGACTTTGAAAACCTGAGTATTTTTTCAAAAAAAGGCGAATCTATTCCACTAAGTAGCGTCGCCATTGTCACAGAAAAACGTGAATTTGCACGTATTGCACACTACAACCACAAACGCACCATAACCATATTTGGTGATGTTGATGCCGCCATCGCCAATACCTCAGAAATTATCGCAGCAACCGATAAAAACTTTCTCACAGGCCTGCAAAACCGCTATCCAAATATCACCTTTAGTCTAAAAGGTGAAGTAGAAAGTGGCACAGAAACTAAAGTCTCAATCTTATCAGGCTTCGGTTTAGGCGCTTTGGGCGTATTTCTGCTTCTTAGCTTAATCTTTAGAAACTACCGCGAGCCAGCCATCGTCATGCTAAACATCCCATTAGCACTAATAGGCGCAATCTGGGGGCATTTAATCATGGGCTTGGATTTCACACTACCCAGCATGATAGGCTTCGTATCGCTAGCAGGTATCGTGGTCAATGATTCAATCTTACTCGTAGTTTTTGTAAAGAACCATGTCGAAGAAGGGCTAACATTTCATGATGCCGCCAAACAAGCCGTGCGAGATCGTTTTCGCGCCATCTTCCTCACCTCCGCAACCACCGTCGCAGGCATGACACCATTATTATTTGAAACCAGCACACAAGCCCTCGTATTAGTGCCACTAGTAACCAGCATCGTATTTGGAATGCTCACATCAACACTATTGATTATGCTAGTCCTACCCGCCATGTATGGAATCATGGAAGATATAGGCTTTGTCAAACTAAAGCAAAAACCAAAAAATAACGCTTTAGAAAAATTTGAAGGGCAAAAAGCATTAACAGCATAAAATATAAAACATTACCCATCCCTCCTGATTTTTACACTTTTTTGTAACGCAGAGAGCCGCAGAGTTTTTCTATTGAATCCATGAGCTTAAAGCTTTGTTTATGAATAAAAAGTGTAAAAAAAGGGGGGGATGGGTATTTAAGGGTTTGGGTCATTGTAGTTTATAAATTCAAC
>JALSLM010000123.1 GCA_026988295.1 Thiotrichaceae bacterium | reverse complement strand
TAAAAAGACAATTCAATATATTAAACAAGTACGAAAAATATATTGAATTGTAAACGGGCTATCTAATTCTTATTCTGGAAGCTCCTTTCACAGTAATTTCAACACGTCGGTTGAGTGCGCGTCCGCGTCTTGTTCTATTGTCTGCAACAGGTCTTGTTTCTCCTAAACCTTGCGTATTAATAAGCTGTCTATTGACTCCACGCGAAGCAAGATAAGAGGCTACCGAATTGGCTCTCGCATAGGAAAGCGATAGATTTGACTGACTGCTACCAATACTATCGGTATGCCCGACTATTCTGATTGACTTAATTGTTTGTTTGCTTAAATCCTGAGCCAGTCTATCCAAAGCCCTTCTACCATCAAGTGTTAATTGTGCGCTACCAGAATCAAAATGGGAGCCACCAGAAAGTGTTTTATGTACTATTTTATATTTTGGTGATGCTGGTACTGGTACGGGCTTATAAACTATTTTTGGTTTGGGTCTTTGTATTATAATTGGCCGTGGTTTTGGAGTAGCTCGTTGTGGTACAAAAACATTGATAATTGGTGCTTTTTTAGCAGGTGCAACTGGTTTTTGGATCTTATTCTGTTGGGCAATAAAAGAATGATCTCGATATTTTGGACTCCAGTTTACACCGACGCTCAAATTACTTATATCTTTATCAAAATATTCATATTCCGAACGCAATGTAAGGTTCTCAGTTAGATCAAATTCAGCACCGATACCGCCAAATATTGTTAGCTTATTGTTTTGCGTGCTGTTTACAGCGCCCTTGTCTTTATTGCTAAACTTAGCAACACCCAGCTTACCCAATGGGCGCAATCCAAGAATTTTAACAGGTGAGTTATAAACCACATTAGCACCAATTGCCTGATAGTGAACCTTCCCCGTATCTCCTGTACGGCTTTTTAATTTAGCCTCACCAAAATCAGCCCAAAAAGCTTCTAAGCCTACCTGACGTGAGACATCAGTACCCACATAGACCTTTTTGGATAAATCTCTGCCATCTGTGGTCTTCCAAGTGCTTCCACCATCAGGATCTAGATCACTGATTCCCAAGCTTCCACCGACATACCACTGATCAGATAGCTTTTCTAATGGGTTTGCGATTACTGATGATACGACACCAATTAAAGCCGTCGCACTACTTAAGGCGATCAGATTACTTAATAAGAAGTTGTTTTTTTTTGTTAGTAATTTCATTTTATTATTTTCTCTATTTTATTACTGTTTTTATTTGAGATTTTTGAGCGACCACCCTAGAAGGACTTAGCTTGTAATTTAATTTCAACAAGAATAGTAGCCCCAATAAAAACAATATTGTTAATAGCGAAGTGCTACCTGCTAAAATGGTTTTTACTTTCTCTGATGAGTTCTCTATATTGATGTTTGTAATAGCCACCTTTTTGCCATTTGTTCCCTCGCCCGATATAACCGTTATATGTTTACCTGCACCAGATTGAAGATTATCTAGTTGACAACTCCATGCTCCACTAGCATCTGAGGTCGTTTCACAACTTTCTCCATCTGGACCTAAGACTTTTATAGGTGTATTTGGATCACTACTACCTGTCACTGTGATACCCCCTGAAGTCACTACTTCACCCTCACTAGGGCTACTAATAATCAATGGAATAGCAGGAACTTTAATGTTTTCGGTAATCAAAGTCTGATTACCATAAGAATCAACAGCTTTGATTGTGGCAGTATAAGGTCCACCTACAGGTAGAGCAGGGAGCTCACAGCTCCAGCGTCCATCAGAATCAGCAGTTGCACTACATGTCTGCCCTGTCTCCATAGTGACGGTTACAGTCGTTCCAGCCGCTGTTGTGCCGATAAAAGTGGGCGTAGTATCTTCCGTAGTTGTATTATCCTGAGGTGTAGTAATAGAAAGCGGGAGTTTATCAGTAGATATATTGACTGCCTTTGTTGTGCTGTTATCAATACTGTCTTTGGTCGTTACCGTGAGTGTATAGTTTTGACCAAAGGCAAGTGAGGGTAATTGACAACTCCAATGATTTTTATCATCCGTAACAGCCGTACAGCTATCGCCATTTGAAGCGACCACTATCACATTTGTTGCTGGCTTACTAGTCCCTGATACGAGGGGATTAATACCAGAAATAACTGCATCATTCACAGGACTATCAATAATCAAAGGTAATTCAGGAATGCTTATTTGTTTGTTGGTTGAATTAGTATTTCCCTTACCATCGGTGGTTGTTACTGTGACGGTGTAAGGTCCTCCACTAGGAGATACCGGCAATGTGCAAGCCCATTTGCCATTAGTATCTGTCGTTGTGTTACAAGTAATACTACTTCCATCCGTTGTTGGCATAATAATACTAATGCTTGTATTTGGCTCACTTGTGCCTTTAAGTGTTGGTGTGGTTGAGCTTGCTACTCCCTGAGAATCCACATCAAGATCAGTGATTTCTATCGGTAAGTTTGGTGTTGTAAATGTTAGTGTGGTATTCATTTGATTACCATCAGAATCAACAGCTTTGATTGTGGCAGTATAAGGTCCACCTACAGGTAGAGTAGGGAGTTCACAGCTCCAGTGTCCATCTGAATCAGCAGTTGTACTACATGTCTGCCCTGTATCCATAGTGACGGTTATAGTCGCTCCAGCTGCTGTTGTGCCGATAAAAGTGGGCGTAGTATCTTCTGTAGTCGTATTATCCTGAGGTGTAGTAATAGAAAGCGGGAGTTTATCAGTAGATATATTGATCGCCTTTGTTGTGCTGTTACCAATACTGTCTTTAGTTGTTATCGTTAGTGTATAGTTTTGATCAAAGGCAAGTGAGGGTAATTGACAACTCCAGTGATTAGTATTGTCTGTAACAGCTGTACAGCTATCACCATTTGAAGCAACAACTGTCACATTTGTTGCTGGTTTACTAGTCCCTGCTACGAGGGGCTTAATATCAGAAATAACTGCATTATTCGTAGGACTATCAATAATTAAAGGTAATTCAGGAATGCTTATTTGTTTGCTGGTTGAATTAGTATTTCCCTTACCATCGGTGGTTGTTACTGTGACGGTGTAAGGTCCTCCACTAGGGGATACAGGCAATGTGCAAGCCCATTTTCCATTAGTATCCGTCGTTGTATTACAAGTAATACTATTTCCATCTGTTGTCGGCATAACAATACTAATGCTTGAATTTGGTTCACTTGTACCTTTGAGTGTTGGTGTGGTTGAGTTTGCTATCCCCTGAGCATCCACATCAAGATCAGTAATTTCTATCGCTAAGTTTGATGTTGTAAATATTAGTGTGGCACTGGTTTGATTGGAATGCTCATCCTCTGCTGTTATTTCTACTGAGCTTGTGACTCCTATTGGGAACTTATCTAACTGAACGCTCCAGTCACCATTAGCATCAGCGGCAGTGCTATAAACTTTCCCATCTGGTAAAACTTTAAGTGTAATATTAGCATTGGCATCTGTTTTTCCGCTATAAATTGGTGTTGTACTGGATATGACCTGATTATCTATGGGAGTGATATTATTCAGTAAAACTATTGTATCTTTTTGTATCTCTGTCACCTTTGTAGAAATATTACCGTTACGATCAACTGCTATTACTAACACTGTAATTAAGCCATCACTTAAGCTACTTAAATCTGCAGGATCAGCATCAATACTCCAGTTACCATCAGCATCAGAAGTCACTGTTTTTGCAGGTGTTAACTTATTACCATTTTTATCAGTAAAATCAATTTTTATGCTTGCATTAGGTGCTGCATGTCCTGTTAGTTTCACATTAGCAACTTCATTTTTATTAACGATGTCATCCCCTGTAATTTGATTGTTAATAACTACAGGTGTCGTGATGCTAACAACTGACAAAGCCGCATTGCTTGGTGTAGCATTTTCATCAATGACCTGAATACTAATAATGCGAGTATCAATACGCGAATGTGTATCACTATTGCTAAACACCACTTGCTTTAAAATAGTTTGATAATCTTCTTTAGAGGCAAGTCCTTTAAGGCGGATTTCAGTATCTGTTGATTCATTTGCATCAACGATTATTCTAGCAGGCAGCTCTCCTGAGATATCTAATAAATCACCGCTATGAGGATTCGTCAAAGTAATAATGGCTTGTTGCAACTGGTTGAACCCATCCCCCGTAATTGAAATGTCAGTATCTGTTATATTGCTGGCAGTACTTCCAAGAATATATAATTGCTTAAATCCATTGCCTGATTCACCTGAACTATCATTTTCGTCAATATCAATACTTGGCACAGGGACTTCTTTGAGTTGATAGCCTGCCCTGAAAGTAACAGTATCACCAGGTTCAAGCTTATCAAACTTAAAAGCTAAAGATACTGCATCATCAGCTATTTTTGTGCCTGATTGGCGGAGTAGTGTAGTTCCATTGTAAACATTGCTAGGGTTACGATTAAATGTACCACCGTAGGTAACACGTGAGTTTGCACCATAACCACTCAATATCAGTGAAGATTTAGTAAATAAACCTGGCTTAGCATCTTGTGTTGCTGATACTGCCGAAATACCACTCCCATCCGAGCCTTGAGATAGAATTGTATTCTTTGTTGTATACTTTGAAGTACCCTGACTTGGGTCTTGTTCTGCATTATTATCAGGGTCCACGGTACGCATATAATAAACATTATTCATTGCCGTAGATGTGGTATTTTTTAAAGTGACATCAAAAACCACTGCCGTTCCTTCTGTATAAACTCGATAAACTTGAGTTATCTCTAAGCCTTTTACAAACCCCTTCCAAACTACTTTTTGACCATGTATGGTACTTTTATAACCTGAAAAACCACCAAAGATTTCAGCGCCCTGCTGATTGCTATTGTTATGATATGTTTTTTCAGGATCATCATCAAAAGCAACACCCCAACCCTCTTCAGGAATTCCTGGAAGAAAGAAATCTCCATGATAACTCGCTTGGAAGTTATTTCCTGTCGGATCAGAAATATAACCTAGTTTATTACCAGAAGACTTTCCATATAGTGAGTTAGTATCTGAACCAAATGCACCATCTGGTCCAAGACCAACTTCAATATTATCGCCATATAAAAAAGCATTTTTGTCAGTAATATCAGCTGTAGCATTCGCTGAAAAACATAATAGTGCACTAATATATATTGTATTTATATATAAAGAACTTAGTGTGGTTGAATTATTATTCATTTGATTAGACCCTAATCGCAATTGATACGTTTATACCGGTAATTTAAGTTTTTTGTATCAAATCACGGATATTGTTCATTTCCCCATTTGCTAAATCGCAAATTATCAAGTGAATAGATCATAAATCAACCAAACTGAATGCTATATTAATAATACCTAACTTAGTTGTTATTTTTTATTTTCTGATATTAAATATTATAAGGTGAGTTTATCAAAATAGGAAAATAGTTGTTCTATTTAACGAATTTGATAAGCTCAGGTTATGATGTTTATGAGATTTGTAGTCAATTCTTAGTTCTCGGACAGTCTCCTATGCCCTGCCAAGTCAAGTTGTTAGGGGTGTAGCTTGAAGTATTTTCCTCAGGAACGTGCAATAATAAACTATACCCATCCCCCCCCCCTTTTTTTTACAATTTCTATTAAAGGAAACAAATGACAAATAAAGTCGTACTTGCCAGTGGAAATACTGGAAAACTCCGTGAATTTTTTCATATTCTTGGAGATGCAGGTTTTAAGATTGTGCCACAATCTGATTATAATGTGGTTGATGTTCCTGAGACAGGTTTAACCTTTGTTGAAAACGCCATTATTAAAGCACGTAATGCTTCACAACAAACGGGATTACCCGCTCTTGCTGATGATTCTGGTATTGAAGTCGATGCATTAAATGGTCGCCCAGGGATTTATTCGGCACGTTATTCTGGTGAAGGCGATGATGCTAATAATCAAAAGTTACTGGAAGAGATGAAAGATATTCCAGAGAATAAACGAACTGCTCGCTTTCGCTGTTGTATTGTTTATATGCGCCATGCTGAAGACCCCTCTCCATTAATTGCTGATGCAAGTTGGGAGGGTATGATTATGCATAAACTTTCAGGTGCGAATGGTTTTGGTTATGATCCTCTTTTCTTTGTACCTACTTATGGTATCAGCTCAGCAGAGCTAGACCCTGCTGAAAAGAATGCCATTAGCCACCGTGGAAAAGCCTTGCAGCAGATTTTGCAATTGATGAAAGAATCGAAATTATGAATCCTTTAAAGAAGCTTATTTTAATAATTCGTGCAACACTTTTTTGGGTTGGACTTGCAATTAGCACAGCTTTGATAGGTTTAATATCCCCTTTTTTGCTACCATTTTCACAAGAAACCTGCTACCGAGTTTTACGCCCTTGGACTAATTTTAATGTCTGGTGGCTAAAGCTCACCTGTGGCGTTAAATATAATATTCTTGGGGAAGAGAATATTGACTTAAATCGCAATGGAATTGTACTAGCAAACCATCAATCGACTTGGGAAACTCTAATAATTCCCACTCTCTTCCCGGCCATTTCGTGGGTGCTCAAAAAAGAATTATTTAAAATCCCCTTTTTTGGCTGGGCATTATCAAGAATCAAGCCTATCGCAATTGACCGAACAGCAGGAAGCTCTGCTGTTGATCAAGTCAAAAAAAAGGGCAAACAACGTCTTGATGAAGGTAGCTGGGTATGTATTTTCCCTGAAGGAACACGAGTAAAGCCTGGGCATAAAGAACGCTATCGAATGGGTGGGGCATTATTAGCTGACTATTGTGCAAAAAACTCAGAAGACGGCAAAGGATACCCCATTTATCCTTTGGCACATAATGCAGGGGAGTGCTGGCCTCGGCACAGTTATATTAAACTTCCAGGAACCATAACGGTCAGTATAGGCAAGCCTTTTAGTGTTGCAGGGCTTAATCCAAATGATATTAATAATAAGGTGAAAAAATGGATAGAAGAAGAAATAGAAAAAATGCCATCAGCAATAAAATAAGGGGGAAAAGAGCTTATTATATAAGCCTTTTGGTAGGAGTAAGTCTATTGCTATCATGTTCTCGGCAAGAGCAGAAACAGCTTATTCCAGTTATAAACCCACTTCCTCAGCAGCAAATAAGCACCTCAAATAGAACCGTGCTTACCATGCAACAACGCTTTGCTAGAGTATTGAGTAGCCACAATAAAGTACGCAGTAAACATAATCTGCCACCTTTAAAATGGTCTAATCAATTAGCAAACTATTCACAAGAATGGGCAAACCATCTTGGCAGAGGAAACCAATGCCAAATGTTTCATCGTAGTGGAAACCCACCTTTTGGCGAGAATTTATATATTTCATCAGCCGAGGTCTGGAGAGAAGAGAATGGCAGAGAGGTTGATAGAAAAATCAGCCCCGTAACCATTACAGATGTTGTCAATGCATGGGCAAGTGAAGAGAAGTTTTATGACTACCAACAAAATCGCTGTCAAAGAGGACAACAATGTGGTCATTACACACAAATAGTTTGGAAAGATACTCGCGAAGTAGGTTGCGCCATGAAGGTATGCCCCGATAAATCACAAACTTGGGTCTGTAGTTATAATCCACCAGGAAATTTTGTTGGTTTTAGACCATATTAGAAGTAAGAATTTAATCACTTTTTTCTTAAAAAGTGCAAAAAACAGGGGGGATGGGTAATAGCCTCAGGTATTAGAAAACTTTACGACGAAGTGAGTATAAATAGTTTAATTCCCTTACTATTTAAGCGAATTTTCTGGTAAACTATTTTGTCACATGTGGTTCGGGGAGGACAAAATAAAAAAAATCCAATTGCCTCAACTGCTAATTCTATTATTTGGAGGGGTCAATGGATTCTCAATCATATCGTATTGTTGCTATAAGCAATCGGTCATCAGGTATACTGGCTGAAATATCTAATAAACTAGCGGAAGCTGACTGTCGTTTAAAATCAATCTCATCGCTACGCCTAGGTCATAGTTATGTTGTTGTTCTTATGGTAGAAGCTTCCCATGAAAAAGAAGCATTGGAAAAAATTATAAATAGCGTAGCTGATAACCATGAACTACAGCTGATTATTTCTCATTGTGAAAACAAAAAGTATACATTTATTAAATCTGATGCATTTATAAGAGTACGAGGAGAGCCTGCAAAAGGGATGAATGCTAGGATTATTTCTTTGTTAACCGAAGCAGGATTAGATATTCATGGTTTAGAGTCTGATACTTTTCAGAAAAATGGGGAAAAAGTTTTTACCATCAATGTCAAAGGAAAAGCAACAGATGGCATTGAAAGCCTGACTCAACTTGCAGCAGACCTACAAGAAGAAGGTCTCGATGTTACTGTTTCTACTGATTGGTCACTATTGATCTAAGCTTTCCTGATTAGGGAAGGGGTCAGCTTGAGTTTTTATTTCTTATCAGGTATCGGTTACTGTTTAGCTTTTTTGATCAATGAAAAGAATAGTTGATCAAAAAGTTCTGAGTTCTTCTTATTTGTAGATATATCTAACAATGAGACAAGCTCAGAAATACAATCAAGCCCTATATAATAATTCGCCATTTTTTGTGTGCCTGATTGTTGCTGTGCTATTTGTTGATAAGCTCGCCATTGAATATTTAGAGGAAGCGCATCTAATTGTTTTCTAGGTGAGTTAATCTCTCGCTCATTAGCGCGTTCAACAAATAAGGGCATCACCTGTGTTTCTATCCAGATTTGAGTGTTTCCATGAGACAATGCAATATGGCGTAGTCCTTCCCATGGCTCTAGTGCCATGAGCAGATCAAGCTCTCCCTTGGGGATGCCTTGTCCTAATATGGAGTGCTTTTGATCACTAATTCTTATTTCTGCATAGACGCTTCCCAAAGATTGAGCACCACCTTTGTGAACCGTGAATTGACAAAAATATCCTGACTCTATAATAAATTCTGCTAACACTCTAGCAAGGCTATTTATGCCTTGCCCACCAATGCCAGCGATAATGAGGTTAAGTTTCAAATTATTCTGATTCTGTGAAAGTATGTAAAAAAAGGAGGTGTTATGGTCAAGTTTTTTTGTAGTAACCTTAAACCTGTAGTTTGCACAATTAAATTTGTAGGTTAGTACTGAGCTTGTGAAGCCCAGCAAGCCTTGCAGTGTTGGGCTTCATGCTCAGTCGCAACCTGCAGAATCTATTTAGGGCTGAGGATATAATAACTTACGAAACTATAACACAGAATTTTTGTTTCAGTTTGAATGCTCTCAGAAGGTGCATAGTCATTCTACGCAACGATTTGATAGCATTCAAGCTGGAACAAAAAGACAAGTTAGAGTCTATGTTATTTGATCCTCAGCCCTTAGCCATTACTACCTAGAACGTAACCTGCTTGCGCAACCACATCTCAATCAAATCCTTTTCAGCTTGATTAATATCTTGATTAGCATACCCTGATGCTTGAACTAGCGTTCGTGTTTCAGGGTCGATTTCAATTGTGACTTTGCGTTTACCATTGTATCGTAATGAAACTATGGCTGAGCAACCCTCGTAGCAAGATTCATCGTATGAACCCACACAGTTATCCATAGCTTCACCTTCTTCTAATAACTCGCCTGAAGACGAAAGCTCTACAAACTTCCAGTTATCTTTTTCCCATGATAAATCAAGCTTTTTCCAGCGATATGATGGCCACTCTTGATTACGCCGTGTTTCTACATAAGCTGCTTCTGCGCGCTCCATAGCCTCTTGCTCACGCGCTATAGCTTCTAATCGGCGCAATTCGATACGACGAGCAGCCTCCACACGACGCGCCACAATAGCACGGTGATATGCCAGTGTTTCAGCTTGTACTTTTGCACAGCTTCGACCATTCATACTGAATTGCTTTCCAGCTTTTTCAAACTCAGTGAACTGATGGCGTGCCCAAACTAATACACGTGCCACTTCAGTGCCAATAATCTGATCTTCATTAAGAACCAGCCAACGAACCATGCTGTACCAAAACTCTACTGTATTTAGGTTAGAATGTGTCAGCAAGTTAATGACATACGCTTCATAAGTTGTAATATAACGATAAATATTGGCACTTCCATTTAAGCGGTTTAACTCACAATAAAGCACTGCTTCTTCTGGTGGCAAATACGCAGGAGCTTGAAATAGCTCATGCCATAGTTTGTTATTTGTCACATTCCACTTAAAGCTTTTAGCAATTTGCTTGACGCTTCCACCTTGCACATACAAAAGAAAAACAATAAGCCATTGTAGATTTTCTTTTGTCGCTGTTTTGTTCCAGCATTTTCTTAAACATGCTGGAACTTGATACGTCACAAATAGATGATCAAGTAAGCTAGTCCCTTTTTCTGGCTTCCAATTAAACGGGCTGCGAATCCAAAATTCACTCAAAATACAAATATTTTGTACCATGATCGTATTATTTGGATATGCGTCTTTAATTACCTCAACGCTCTTACTAATTAACTTTTCAGATTGTGTAGGCAATAGTGCTACTAAGCCTTTATTCAGATAAAGCTCATAATAGTTCTGCAGCCGAGAAATCAACTCATCAGATGGCTTTTTAATTGCAATTTGATGGGTAATTTCTTCTTTTGGAGTGTTTACTGAGAAACCAGACAATGCATCAGCAAGAACACTAGCTATAGTTGGTTTTGGAAACAGAAGTTCATTAATATAATCAAGATCTTGCTTTTCAACTAAAACCTCATGGTCAATATCATTCTGAGCTTGATCAAATTGAACATTTGAATTTAGTTTGCGACCAGAATAATAATCATGCGTTAAATGGTACTGACGAACATCTTCTATTTGTAACATTCGAAGATTACCTTTTAATTTTTCTTTTAATGATAAGTTTTTCATTTTATCGCCTTTGCCTTATTACCTGAATTCTGTGCCGTAGTGACCTCATGGATTCAGATTATTAGTAATACTCTTAAGATAGAAAGAATAAAGCAAGCGATGTGCCAAGTTTTTAAATTAATAGTTATCTATTTGATTTAGATATATTTAATAGTTTTTATCTAGATACTTGATAAAATATAATCTATAAATATAGTTATTTTTATATTTTAAAGGATATATTTTTATACCTGAATCCGTGAGTCCAATGCGGATAGCAGGGGATAAGATATTGGTTTAGCACGGGATTTAAGAAATCTTAGCTTCACCCTTAGGTTAAGCGAGTATTTTTTAAACCCGTGATGAATCAATAGCTTATTCACTGTGCCGTAGTGGACTCACGGATTCAGGTTATATATCAGAAAAAGCTAATAATCCATCAATATTGGTTTGATTGGTACAGAACAAATGGGCTATCAACTTAAGGCGGGACAAGCTCATTGTAGGTTGGGTTAGCTTGCCGAGCATGGCGAGGTAACGTAACCCAACAGTATTTAATTTGAATCGTTGGGTTACGTTATTTCGCTACGCTCAATAATCTAACCCAACCTACAATTCAATCAAAATACCGTCCCGTTTTTAAGTTGATAACCAACAAATGTATCGATACCCATCCCCCCTTTTTTTACATTTTTTATAACACAGAGAGCCACACGGAATCGCAAAGAGCTACAGAGTTTTTAATTGTTCCTATCAATGCAATATTATTCGAAAGTGCATATTCATTACCCATCCCCCCTTATTTTTGATACTTTTTTTAAAAAAGCTCTGTGCTCACAGGGTTTGATATGTTAAAAAGCTAAGAAAGAAGTAGCTTATTTACTTACTTCTCTTGAGGAAACCCTGTTCAAGTCCAATTATTTTTATTCCTAAATACATATAACCCTTGGTAACATTGCCTTGACGCTTGCTAATTTTACATTTGCTCTTTTTATAATTGTTTCTTTATTTGTCTTTTTTGTACTGGTGATGCTTATGCGCCAGATTAAAAAGGATGCTCGCTTACCTGCTAAGAAACGTACAATGCTTGGGGCTATTCTATTTATCCCTGCCATTATTATTTTTGTTTTAATATTTAAACAAATCACTAACTGGCGCGCTGATATTCAATTTCAACAAGAACGTGCTGAATTAAATGCCTTTGTAAGCTCTGTATATCCACCACTAGTTGACTCACAGAATGCTATTCTTGCTGAAAAAAGAAAAATGAGTGTCTTGCTACAAAAAGTTGAGAATCTAGGGTATCAACACCCTAACCATGCGCAGTTAATTACTGATATCACCCAAAAATGGAGATTGGGTTTACAAAAATATGAAGGCGCACACAAAGAAACCGATAGAGAAATTAGACGCGCATGGATTTCATACAACACGATGGATCAGCAGGATGTTTTAGTAAAATTTGCTAAGCAGTCTGTACGCCTTGATTTAAAAAACAAAAAAGCAGAAAAAAAGTATCAAAATACGATTTATAATATTCAAGATAAATTAATAAAAAGCTTGGATAATGCTAGAAGATTACTCGATGCTAATCGCAGATCACCAAAGAATAAAAAGCAAAAGGCATTAGTTCAATATATTCGACAAAACATTCTACCTTTTACCACAGGAGCAGAAGAAAGACTGGTTAATTTCTTGGGCACAATAGACCAAAGGTTAAAACAAGAGGTTGAAAATCTACAAGAGTTAATACGCTTCTCCGCACAACAAAGTATTATTGTTAGAAATCACTTGCAAAATAACCCTGACCTTGAAGCACCTCTAGTAACAACTATTAATAACTGGATAAGACTAGAGCAGATTGGTCAAGAAAAACTAAATCAAATTCTCTATGCAATCGAAGCTGAATATATCGCTTTAAGCCTTGACCTCTCTCTGAAAAGCCCTGCCATACGAGCCATGCACAAAAACCTGCTACGCAATATCCCACTAATTGTAGGTAAAGCCATGAAGCAAAGGCAGACTATTGATCAGAGTTATAATATTAGCCCCCGACAAAAAAAGTAAAATGTTGTTAATATCATTATCTTGCTATAAGAGTTAAAAGATACAATGAAAAAATACCTAAAAAAAGGGGGGGATGGGTATGAATCATAAAGAGAAAAGTCGTTATGCCCGTCAAATTCGCTTATCAAGAATAGGGGAGAAAGGTCAACAAAAACTACTTGATTCCACTATTTTAATTATTGGAATGGGTGGTTTAGGTTCACCCGCTGCCTTATATTTAGCGGCAGCAGGTGTCGGGCGAATTATTATCAGTGATTTTGATCAGGTGGAGGATTCTAATTTGCAACGTCAAATTATCCATCGAAGCAAAGATATTGGTGAGTTGAAAGCTTTTTCAGCAAAAACAACTATTGCTGAAATAAACCCTGATTGTAAAGTAGAGGCACTAGATTGGCAGTTAGATGAAGAAGAGCTAACAGCTTATGCTGAAAAATCTGATTTAATTCTGGATTGTACCGATAATTTTCCGACACGTTTTATGATTAACCGTGTAAGCGTAAAGACAGCAACACCCTTAGTATCAGGTGCTGCCATTCGAATAGAAGGGCAAATAGCCACTTATATTCCCGAATCTGGCGGGCCCTGTTATCAATGCCTATATAAAGAAGAGTTTGAGAATACTGAAACCTGTGCAATGGAAGGTGTATTATCCCCAGTGGTAGGCGTTATTGGGACAATGCAAGCACTACAAGCGATATTGGTATTAATCGGCGAAACTGAAAACATCAATGGCAAACTATTATTATTTGATGGGTTCAATATGGAATGGCAAACCGTGCGTATTCCTCAAAATCCTAATTGCCCAGTTTGTTCTGCAAATACTAAAACTGCTAAAACAACTAAAAATAATAGCAATGCTTAAAAAATTGCTATGTCTATTATTTCCCAAAGATTATCGTGATTTTAAACATAAACGCCTGATTATTGTGATATTGCGTAGTTTGCATATTATTTGCTTTAGTACTTTGGTAGGTGGCTATTATTTTCATCAAGACACAGCACTCCTCATGCCTTGGTTTTTAGGTGCATTACTTTCTGGTGTTGCTATGTTTTTGCTTGATATGTATGGCAGCTTGATTATTTTATTTGAGGTGCGTGGCATCAGTATTCTGCTTAAACTCTTCTTATTAGCATGGATACCAGCATTAAACACAGATCATCAAATTATCCTATTGTTCTTTGTAATCGCCTTATCATCCTATATTAGCCATACCACGGGGAAAATTCGTCATAAAAACTTAATGCCGACCTCTTTTCAGAAGATATTTCTGAATTTGTGAGGTTGATTCAGGAGAGAGTAAGAGATTTTAAAAATCTTAGTCTTACCTCTGTAGCGTTTTTAGGTTGGCAGATTTATTATTTATTACCTTATTGAACTACGCAACACTACATACACAATGCTGCACAAAGAGGGTTTATGCTTAAGGAAACTCTGATCAAGTCCAATTATTTTTAGCTTGCAAAATTCTAATTAACTTAATCAGGCTTTCTTTAAGCTTTTATTATTAATTAGTGGAATACTTTTTTCT
>JALSLM010000122.1 GCA_026988295.1 Thiotrichaceae bacterium | reverse complement strand
TAGGGCATAAAAAAGCCAATAACGCTTTCTTAGAATTAGTTTTTTACTCTGATAAACCTTTTGAGGAAAGTTAGGGAAACTTATCCAACTATATAAAGCGATCATAATTGAAACGCCGCCACCTAGTACGTAAAGCCAGATATAATCAATATGAAAAAGCTCAAATAAAAACCAAACTAATGTAAAAGCTAGGATATTAGCAACAGACTTTACGGCAATCATTTTCCCCAAAAATGCAGGTGCTTCTTTTTTGTCGAGCCACTGTAAAGAAAGTGAGTTTTGTATGGTTTCTAAATAATGAAAGCCGACTGACATAATCACAGTAGTGATATAAAAACCCAGTGCAGTAGGGAAAAAACCAGTAAGGAGCGTACCCAAGCCTAAAATTATTAAAGATATATAAGCCATTTTTTGTTCACGGATAAGCAGTAGAACATAGATAATGGTGAAAGCAAGAAAGCCTGGAATTTCGCGTAGACTCTGTAATATGCCAATTTCTTTGCCTGAGAAAGCGGCACGATCTATGGCAAAGTTATTGAGCAGATTAAGCCAAATGGCAAAACTCATAGCGGAACCTGCAGTAATGAGCAGTAAAAGTATTTTTGGTGATGGTTGGGATTGATTCATAATGAAGTTAAATTATATTCCTATTTTATAGATGATACCCATCCTCCCCCTTTTTTGCATTTTTTTGTAACGCAGAAAACCGCAGAGGGTTCGCAGAGAGCGGAAGAGTTTTCGTAGAGACACAATGCATTGGAGACGCAAGCATTGCGTCTCTACTACGTTGTTATTCCCAAATGTACCAACCATATCCGTCATTCCCGCATGTCTTTAGCGGGAATCTCGCAATACATACACAAAGTTCAAATAGATCCCCGCTTAAAACATGCGTGGATGACGGTGGGGTGGTACATGCGGGGATGATCGTGTCTTATATTTTTGCATTGCGAATACGGTAGGTTGGGCTGACGTTAGGAAGCCCAACAAAAGATAGAGTGTAATCTTTGTTGGGCTTCGTGCCTCAGCCCAACCTACAATTCTGCATATCCATACATAACGAGCCTATGATAAAAAGTGTAAAAAAAGGGGGGGATGGGTAATATAGATACCCATCCTCCCCCTTTTTTGCATTTTTTATAACACAGAGAGCCGCAGGGTTTTTAATCACACCCAAGCTGGAGAGAGGTTGCTTGGCTTTCTATTTTTAGTTAGTAAACTGAACCCAAGGATATTTTTTATCATCTTTAATGCGGCTCCAGAATAGTGTGCCAGAATTTCTCCAAGGGTCTAGTATTATTCCCTCTTTAAATGCTTGCCCCTTAGCTGTTACAACTAGAGTGCTATGCTCTCTCCAGTAGTCACGACGAAAGGCTACGCCATGAAAGAATTTTAATGATTTCATGGGTCTATTGATTTGTTGACCCATATCGTAAGTCCATTGATAACAAAGACCGCGTGGTCTCTGCCCATAATTTACTAATACATTATGATAAAGAGGGGGGCTGGTCAGTTGATAACGATTGGCTAGAACTTTGGGATAGAGTACAGCCTCTCTAGCAACAAATTTAGCTTCTGATGAGATAACATTGGGGCTAAGTGACATAATTGCCTGATATAAATCATTTATCTTTTTATTGTCAGCTGAATTAATGGCAGAGACAACTGTGCTACCTTTTTTATCAACACGAGCACCATCAAAATGTACTGAAGAGCAAGCACTAAGAAGCAAAAAGGATAGACTCAAAACTATGAGGTGGATTGATCTGTTTTTTCTCATTTTTATAAGCTCCTAGTGCTTAGTTTGATTTGCAGGGTTGTCAGGGTTGGGGATGTAAGTTTTACTACCATCGGCGTTGAGAATAAATAGCCTTGGGTAATATTTTGTCCATTGATAATTAGGATCATCCTTAGTTTTAACCCAATAAAGAATACTGTTATGCCGCCAAGGATCGAGAATAATAGCATCTTCTACACCTTTGCCTAGTGCCGCAACGGTTAGAACATTATGCTCAAAATTTTCGCCCTGATTTGCGACGGCTCGTTGCATAGTCAAGGTTTTATATTTTCTTTTGCCAATATGAGCAGTCATGTCACGCGCCCATTGATAGCATAAACCTTTTTCTCTTTGCCCTGTATTAACTAAAACATTTTGATAATTGGGCGGCCACATGAGTCGGTATTGGTTTGCCAAATATTTTGGGTAAAGTACCGCCTCACGTGCGACCCAAGCGGCTTCATTTGGGTCTATATTTGGACCTAGTTTAATAATAGCACTGGTGAGATCTTTGATTTTGACTTGATCTCCTCCTTCAATGGCCGAGACGGTGGTTATTTTTTTTTCTTTATCAAAGCTAATATTGTCATAATGAACGCTACATGCTGATAGAAATAGTGTTGAAAAAGTAAGTGTAAAAAGAATAAATGGTGCGAAAAAAAATTGTTTCATGAGTTGTTTTTATGGGTTAGTCAATAGTATTAAAATTAGTTTCGGGAAAAGTGCATTAAATAATTTACGCCAATGTCACTATTCAGTTTATAGCTTTGTAGCAACGGGTTATACGTCATACCTTTTATATTTTCAAGATGCAAGCCAGCTTCTCTCGCCCAGCCCTCAAGTTCTGATGGGCGGATGAATTTTGCATATTCATGGGTACCTTTGGGTAACATATTTAGTAGGTATTCTGCACCAATAATGGCTAAGGCAAAGGATTTAGGATTTCTATTAATGGTTGAGAAAAATACATGACCATCGGGTTTTACTAATTTTGCACAGGCCTGGATAATCGAAGCGGGATCAGGCACATGCTCCAACATTTCCATGCAAGTAACGACATCGAATTTTTCAGTTTGTTCTTCGGCTATTTGTTCAACCGTAATTTTTTGATATTGAATATTTTTGATGCCAGATTCAAGCGCATGTAGTTCGGCAACGGATAAAGGAGCTTCTCCCATATCAATACCTAGTGTTTGGGAGCCGCGCAGAGCCATGCTTTCTGCTAAAATACCGCCACCACAGCCGACATCAATGATTTTTTTTCCTTTTAATCCGCCTGAATGTTTGTCAATATAGTTGAGTCGCAGTGGATTAATCTCGTGCAATGGTTTAAATTCACTGTCTCTATCCCACCAGCGGTGTGCTAAATCTGCAAATTTTTTGATTTCATTTGCATCAACATTGGGTGTATGAGTATTTTCACGTTGTGCTTGAGTTGAGGCTTGCATGGTAATACCTGTTCGTTTATCAAAATTAGTACGCTATTATATAGAATTTGGATTCATATATTTTAATTAAATGCTTCGATTTTTTCTTGGTATCCTATTGATTCAAAGTGCAACAGTGGCATTGGTCTTGTTAGCACCTGAAAACCTGCATGGTTTGGCTTGGTTGCGCCTGTTGATCCCATTATTAGCCATAGGGTTTTTCTCTGCATTTTGGTTTTCGTCTATTTCAAAAAATAAAAATAAAGATGAAATTTCGAAGATGCAAGCTCAACATGCGCGTGAAAGAGAGAAACTTCAAGTAAATGCCGAAAGAGCAAAAACACGTTTAGTGAAGAAAACCCAGCAACAAATTGCTAGAGAAACCAAAATAGTCCACGGTAAGGCAAATTTTAAAGTGGGTGCTACACTAGCAGGTGTGATGGGATTCGGCGCGTTAATGCTTTTGACTCAATTTTTAACGCTAGGAGTTGTTACCTTGACAACAGCAGGTGGGGCATTAGGTGGTTATTTGTATCGAGGTCGTAAAGTGAAAAATGGTCGTTCAAATTACTTAGAATCAAACCATACGCAAGCTAAAGTAATCCCATCGGAAAAACCCAGAAAAGCATTAAGGAAAACCTGATTAAGAAAGTCGAGCCAATAGGAAGTTATTTTGGTTATTGTTATCCCTTACTGGTGATCAGGCAATTTTTTCTCAAGCAGAATTCTCTTTTTGTCAATACTGATATAGCCGCCTTTTTTGAGATCGGTAAGTATTCGGCTGACCATTTCTCGGGATGAGCCAATCATCTCTGCCAAGTCTTGATGTGTGAAACGCTGTGTAATTAGCGTCCCGTCAGCTTGTGGTTCTGCTTCTTTATATAGTATCTGTACTAGCCTGCCGTAAATATCTCGTGATGTTAGGTTGCAGATTGTTTCATCCATCTGTCTTATACGTGTTGTTAGTGCTTTAAATAATGGTTGGCATACTTCTGCGTGATTACTCAGGAAAGTGCAAAAATTTTGATGGCTTAAGCTAAAGCCTTTAGAGTCCTCTACCGCTACTACTGATGCAGAACGTGGCGCATCATCTAGCAAGCTCAGTTCACCAAAAAAATCACCAGCCTTCATAAAGGTGAAGATTGTTTGATCTCCTTCTTCATTGTTGGCAAAGACTTTTAATCGACCCGATGTGATGATAAATAAACTACGTGTGTTGTCACCTTGGGTAATAATAGTTGAGTTTTTTTGAAAGCTGACTTCCTTCATTAGAGTACTTAGTTCCATCAATGTATCTGTTGATAGACCAGCAAATAATTCAATCTTATGAAGGCTACTTAAGTGATTGGGGAGTCCCTTGCTATTTGTCATATTTAGTCCTGAGTGCTAGAACTCAGGAGCTAATAACTTACATAATCCTGAATCCTTGCTTTTTGAGTAGCCTATCAATATATTCTGAATCCGTGAAGTCACTACGGAACAGGATGCAAGCTATTGATTAATGGCGAGTTTAACAATACCCGCTTAACCAATGGGTGAAGCTAAGACTTTTTAAATCCCGTGCTAAACCAATATCTTACGCCCTTTTGTCCACATTGAACTCACGGGTTCAGGTATGTGATATATTGCACATTTTTTTGATTGTATGGCAAGTAAAATAGGTCGAAATATGCCTTCGAAAAATAAATTCAGTAGTACCTGAATCCATGAAATCATTACGGCAAAGGGCGCATTGATCTCACGGATTCAGTCAGTAAAAATATTAAATAGATGCCATTCTTAATGATTTAAAGAACTTCACCTTTTGTTTTTGTTTCTCATTTGAAAACTTTTCAGCAAATAGTGTCATATAGTATTTGTCCTTTTTCTCGAGAGGAAAGTTCAATACAGTAACTTCTCCACTAGGTGAAATATATTTTTTCTCAATAATGGTCAGCTCAGATTGATCAATACCAAGGTCTGTACGAGAAACAAGCTTTCCAGTTTCAATATAGCCTTTTTTAATAAGTGCTTCATTAATATCTTCAAAGGTAAAGAGTGGCTTATCTTTTCCTTTTAGCATGACATCAGTTGTGCATCCATCTTCTTCAGGTGATACAGCAAAACTTACCTCCTTAATTGTTACTTCATAAACACCTTCAAAATTATCAGCAGGTTTGAGGGATGATGCTGTTTTTAAAGTTTGCATTAATGAATTTGAAGAAAGATAATTTTTTTCACAAAATTTATGATGAAGTGATAAAAAAGTGTTCAAATATTCTGATTCTGATGTTGTTTTTACAGCGACTTTCTCTTGTTTTGCACCGCAACTACTTAGAGAGATCGATGTTATAATCGCTGCAAGAATTAAAGAGGGGTAACTTAGTTTATTTGGGGTTAGTTTATTCATGGGGGCCTTCATACTTATTTTTAATTTTTAGTTTGTTTCGAGCTTAAATCTGAAATCAGCAACATCGCTTCACCTAACTACAGGATGCGAGTTATTGATTTCATAGGTTTGTTGGTTATTAAGGAAACCCTGATTAAGTCCAATTATTTTTAGCTTGCCAAATCTGCAGATATTTCTGCACTAAATTCTAATCAACTTAATCAGGTTTTCCTTAAATTTTTATACTTTGAAGTACTAGTCTACATTAAGTAATATTTACACAAACTTAACATTGCTGAAATATTCTTCATAAGTGAAGGCTAATTTAAAGAAAGAACAAAGTTTGGGTACGATTAAAAACTATGTGGCTCTGCATATTATCTGAATCCGTGACCCACTACGGCACAGTGAATAAGCTATCCGTATTGGGCTCGCGGATTCAGATGTTATAAAAAATGCAAAAAAAGGGGGGGATGGGTATTTACAAGTTTGCTCTGAACCTATCAATACAAACTTGATGTACTAAAGGGGTCAGCAAGGTAGCTCGTATGAAGCTTCGCGGAATACGGGAAAACGATGCACTTACTCAATGATGACTACTGTTACTTGAATCCGTGAGGTCAAACTAGAATATGGACACTCTAAATTTTTAGTCTATAGTTAAATCTATGGAAAATAATCGATCATCCTCACCTTTGCTTTTTATTGATCTTAATAATTTTGCTACCTATCCTACCTTGGCAGTAGGTTATCTTATTCGTAGTTTGCGTTCTGCAAATCATAAGGTTGAGCTACTTAGCCCTTTGGCTTTGGGAGTCCCTGCTTTTACACGTGACCATGAGGAAACTTGGAAGGATCAGTTATTACGGCGTTTGTATTTTTCGTCTCATCCTCTGTTAAACTATTTTCATGATAGCTTGCGGAATTTACATTCACGTTGGTTATCGCGCCCTCATCCTTTAATGCTTAAAGAGGTGCATCAGGCGATTGCTAAACGCCCTGCAGCTATTTTAATCTCGGCATATTTAACTCAGTATGAGATGTGTGTTGAAATAGGCAAAGCAGCGAAAGCGACGGGTATTCCTGTGTTATTGGGTGGGCCCTTTTTTAATATCACGAATGTGACAAAAGAGTGGTTAGAGATAGAGGGTGTGACAGCGATTGTGGGTGGCGAAGTCGATTTTACTATTAGTGATATTGTTGATACTTTATTAACAGGGGGGGATTTAAATCAGCATAAAGGAGTATTTTTAGCAAATGGGAAAAATGGTGGTATCGTCCCGCCCTTAAAAGCGTTAAGCAGCTTGCCTGTGCCTGATTTTACAGATTTTCCTTGGGATAAATACCCGCATCATATTATTCCTATCATGACGGGGCGGGGCTGTAGCTGGGGAGCTTGTACTTTTTGTGGTGATGTAATTTCAGCCAATGGACGCACATTTCGCTCGCGTGGTATTGCGTCGGTGCTTAATGAGCTAAAACAACAGTCAGACACCCATCAGAGTAAAGATTTTATTTTTCTCGATATCAAATTAAATTCTGATTTGGATGTGTGGAATGGATTAATTGATTATTTTCAGGCGTGTGTGCCTGGTGGTCGCTGGATAGGCACAGTGCATGTGAATCATAAGGGTGAAAACGGTCTTTCGCCAGAGCGTTTAAAGGATGCAAAAAAAGCAGGTTTAACACGCATTTCTTTTGGTTTGGAATCTGCCAGTCAAAGCTTGTTAGATAAGATGAAAAAAGGCACTAAAATTGAGGAATGTTCTGAGTTTATCCTTGCTGCACATAATGCGGGTATCAGTGTTCGAACCTCAATGATGCAGGGTTTTCCTGGCGAAACGGTGGAAGATTTATGCAAGACGAATATCTTTCTAAAAAAGCATTATCATGCACTTGATCGAGTGCGTTTATCACTGTTTAAGCCGTTGCCTAATACACCGTTTGATCGTATGTATCAGAAAAATCCTGAAAAATATATCAGTATGAAACAGTTTAGATGGAATTATAAATTAGCGCGAGGCTTGTACCGTTATCATCCTAATCGTAATAAAGCTTATCGCAAAGCCAAGCGAGAGTTATTGAGCATTGTTTATGCGATTAATAAAAAGCCATTAACAGATGATGCACAGCAGTTTAATGGCATGATGTGATATTTATTTGTGAATAATAAATTGCACAAATACTGTATATTTTCAGCAGAGATTTTGCATAATTTATCGCTTAAATACCGATATGAAAAAATTACAATACTCGCTTATCTTTGCAATCCTCATTTTTAGTATTGCTTTTGTTCTTCCTGAATCTCATCAAATGCCCGTTCAAGGTGCTTCTAGCAAAGACTGGAATCACCAGTCATTCTGGTATTACCCGTGGGGAAATAATCGTGTGCATCAAGGTATTGATATTTTTGCGAAAGAAAATACCCCTGTAATCGCACCTACTAATGGTCTTATTCTCAAAATGGGGCAAGATTCATTAGGTGGTAATATTGTTTTATTAATAGGTGCTAAGTGGCGTTTTCATTATTTTGCGCATCTTAAACACTATAATCAAAAGCTATCATGGTTTGTACATACGGGAGAAGTGCTTGGTTGGGTCGGTAATACAGGCAATGCACAAGGTAAAGCTCCTCATTTGCATTACTCCATAAGAAGTTTATTTCCACGATTTTGGATGTATAATTCTAAAAATAAAAAAGCATGGAGTCGTCTGTTTTTTATTGATCCCGGAAGGTTTATTGCAGGCAAGGTCTAGGAGGCTATCTGAGAACTAAAAATTGACTGCAAATTCTAGTTCTCGGACAGCCTCCGAGTACTCCATCAACATTGGTTTGATGGATACAGGACAAATTTGTAGATACCCATCCCCCCCCCTGTTTTTGCATTTTTTATACGAATTCACGCTTGCCAAATCTGCCGATATTTTCCACGAAGATCGACGCAATAGAATGACTATTACGACTCACTTCATGATAAATAGCGACAGTTTTTTCTGCGCTAAATTATAATCGACTTAATCAGGGTTTCCTTAAGCAAGTTCAGGCAGAGATGCGCCTGTTTCTGAATAGGCGTTTTCTGTTTTTTGTGATAAATCTTCATCACTCTTTTCATCAAAACTTAATGCCCATTCAAGGTTGTTTTTCGAGGTGGCATTGTCAAGTGCCATTTCACGGCTAATTTTTCCTTGTTTATATAGGTTTGCTAATGATTGATCAAAGGTGTGCATTCCATCTACCGCACCTTTTTCAATAATGTCTTTTAGATCCTGAAAATGTCCTTTGCGGATGACTTCAGCACTATAAGGTGAGTTTACTAATACTTCGGTTGCTAGTGCATATTTTCCATCAACACCAGGAATGAGCCGCTGTGCAATAATAGCAAGTAAATTCAGTGACATATCCATCAGTACGCGCTCTTTTTGCTCGGCTGGTAATAGGTAAACTAGACGTTCTAATGCCTGTATTGAATTGGTTGCATGTAAGGTGCTAATGACTAAATGACCTGTGTCAGCAAAGCCCATAGCGGCATCAACGGTTGTGGTACTGCGTATTTCTCCGACTAGAATTACATCGGGTGCTTCACGCATTGCCTCACGCATGGCATTTTCATAGGATAAAGTATCAAAGCCGACTTCGCGCTGCCCAATAATAGATTTATCGTGTCGGTAGGTAAATTCAATTGGGTCTTCAATGGTGAGGATGTGTCCCTCATCTCGTTCGTTGCGATATTGAATCAGTGATGCCATTGAGGTTGATTTGCCTGCACCTGTTGATCCAACAAATAGGAATAGTCCTGTTTTTTTCATGACTAGCGTTTTTAACACTTCAGGCAAGCCGAGGTCTTCAGGTGAAGGAATATTGTTACGCACATAGCGTATAACCATAGAGACTTCGCCACGTTGAAAATAAACATTAACACGGTATCGTCCTAAATCTTTTAAAGAAACACCTTTATTCATCTCTTTATTACGACGAAATAATAGCCATTCCTTGTCTGACATCAGTTCTTTAGCAAAGCTGGCAATGACGCCAGGCATCATTTTGTTTTTTGAGATTCTCTCTAGTCGCCCCATAATTTTTAGGGTGGCATGTGCTCCTGTGGTTAAATATAAATCAGATGCTTCTTGCTTTACCATTGCCTCAAGGTAAGGAAGTATTTTCATTTTAGATGCTCTTTTTTTTATTATTAGATGTTTAGGTAGTGAGTTAAATCTGTGTTTGTGTAGGTCGGATTAGCGATAGCGTAATCCGACAAAGCATAGTTTCTTACATTCTTGGTTCATAGCTATCTAAATCTTCCATAGCCATTGTTTCAGTGCCTTTATAGAAATCACCTTTTTTCGCATGATTACTATTTAGCTTCAATTGTAGACGTAGATCATTAACAGAATCGGCATTTCGCAAGCCTTCTTTTACTGAGATCATTTTTGCATCTATCATGCGGAATAGTGCCTGATCGAAGGTACACATGCCTAGCTGATTAGATTTGGCTATTAGTTCTTTTATAGCAGCTACATCACCGTTATAAATTAAATCGGCCATCATAGGTGTATTCAGCATAACTTCTACAGCGGGAAGACGACCTTTATCATTGATTTTTCTAATAAGTCGTTGAGAAACCACTGCTTTTAAGTTTAAGGAAAGATCCATCAATAGCTGATCACGGCGTTCTTCAGGAAAGAAGTTGATAATGCGGTCTAGTGCTTGATTGGTGCTATTGGCATGAAGTGTGGTTAAACAAAGATGACCTGTTTCTGCATAGGCAATTGCATATTCCATAGTTTCACGGTCACGCACCTCACCTAATAAAATAACATCAGGTGCTTGTCGCAAGGTGTTTTTCATAGCTATTTCATAGGTTTCAGTGTCAACCCCCACCTCACGTTGTGTGATTAAGCATTGTTTATGCTCATGGGTAAATTCTATGGGGTCCTCAATGGTGACAATATGCCCCATAGTATTTTCATTTCGATAATCAACCATTGATGCCAGTGTTGTTGATTTACCTGAGCCTGTCGCCCCAACCATAATCACTAGCCCGCGTTTTGTCATAGAAATATCTTTTAAAACAGGTGGCAATACTAGTTCTTTAAATGAGGGGATATAATTTGGAATGTGTCGTAAAACCATACCTGGCGAGCCACGCTGTGTAAAAGTATTAACACGAAAACGGGCTTTACCGGGCAAACTAATAGCAAAGTTACATTCCATGTGTTCTTCAAATTCTTTTAGCTGTTTATCATTCATAATTGAACGCACTAAAAAGCCCGCTTGTTCTGTCGTTAATTTTTGATCTGAGAGTGATTTCATCTGACCATCTTTTTTGATAGATGGACCCGCTAATGAGGTAATAAATAAATCTGAAGCGTTATTATCGAGTGTTGAATTAAGTAGCTGATGAACGTAGCTTATGGCACTTTCTTTATCCATTTTTTATTCTTCTTATGGTTGTTTGATTCAGGTTATAGAAAATCAGTTATGATTTTTGCAGGAAGATATTTGGGTTGTCCGCTTTCTTTATTGCTACTTCCTGGGAAATATGGCCCATAGTCACTAGTTTTTGTAAACTTTGATCAAGTGTCATCATTCCGTCTGCTGCCCCTGTTTGCATTGTTGATTTCATTTGGGGTAGCTTATTTTCACGAATCATTGAGCGCACTGCACGAGTACCGATTAAAATTTCATGTGCGGCAACTCGACCACCCTGTAATCGTTTTAATAAAGTTTGTGAGATAACTGCTTCTAATGATTCTGAAAGCATGGAACGCACCATATCTTTTTCAGCCGCAGGGAAAACATCAACAATACGGTCAATGGTTTTAGGTGCGCTGGTGGTATGCAATGTACCAAAAACTAAATGCCCTGTTTCTGCGGCAGTGAGTGCTAAGCGTATGGTTTCAAGGTCTCGCATTTCACCAACTAGGATGGTATCAGGGTCTTCACGCAAGGCGGAGCGTAAAGCATCATCAAAACTTTGTGTATCACGATGTACTTCTCGCTGGTTAACCAGACTTTTTTTGCTGATGTGTACAAATTCGATAGGGTCTTCAATCGTTAGTATATGTCCGTGATCAGTATCATTTTTATAATCAACCATTGCCGCCAGAGTTGTTGATTTGCCAGAACCTGTAGGCCCTGTCACTAAAACCAAGCCACGTGGTTTGTCTGATATTTTCTTGAAAATCGCAGGTGCATCTAAATCTTCTAATGATAAAACTTTGCTGGGAATGGTACGAAATACCGCAGCTGCCCCACGATTTTGGTTAAATGCATTAACACGAAAGCGGGCAACCCCAGGAATCTCAAAAGAAAAGTCAGTTTCCCAGTTTTCTTCATAGGATTTTCGTTGTTTATCATTCATGATGTCATACACCATGCTATGAACTTCTTTATGTTCTAGTTCAGGCATGTTGATGCGGCGCATATCACCATCTACACGAATAATGGGAGGCTCTCCCGCTGAAATATGTAAATCTGATGCTTTACTTTTTACTGCGAATGCGAGTAACTGTGTAATATCCATAATCGACTTCTTTTGTTATTATTTTTGTTCTTCTTAGAACCTCAAATTTAGCATATATTATGACAGTAAGAGATAATCTCCAGATAATCGGTACGAAATTAGATCAGTTTGCACGACAATATCAACGCAGTGCTTCAGATATTCAATTGCTTGCAGTAAGCAAACGCCACTCAATTACGGCTATTCGTGAGGCTTATGAGGCAGGTCAAATATTATTTGGTGAGAATTATGTACAAGAGCTACTTGATAAAGCCGAACAACTCAGTGATCTGAATATTAAGTGGCATTTTATCGGTCCACTGCAATCTAATAAAACTAAAAAAATAGCCGCTATTGCTGATTGGATTCATGCCATTGATCGTATAAAAATAGCGCAACGTCTGAATGACCAAAGACCTGATGATTTGCTCCGATTGAATATTTGTATTCAGGTTAATATTAGTAAAGAAGCAAGTAAATCGGGTATTTTGCCTGAAGATGTTATTACCTTTGCCAAAGAAATTGCTAATATGCCTAAACTTAATTTGCGTGGTTTAATGGTTATACCTGCCGCAGAGAGTGATCTTGCTAAACAGCGTAAGGCTTTTGCAAAAACTGCCAAACTTTTGGCAGAACTTAACCAGCAAGGCTTTAAACTTGATACACTCTCTATGGGAATGAGCGGAGATATGGAAGCTGCCATTGCAGAAGGTGCTACAATTGTGCGAATTGGAACAGCCATTTTTGGCAAACGTGAAGGATAATGTGAAGGATGAAAAAAGTGATTACATTTATTGGCGCAGGAAATATGTCGCGTAGCCTGATTGCAGGATTAGTGCAGGATAAAACTGATCTAAAAATTAGAATTGCCGATCCAGATGATGCTCAATTGCAATCTATTCAAAGCAACTGGGAAGGCATCACCGCTTTTACTGATAATTTGCAGGCCATAGATCAGGCTGACATTATCGTGCTGGCGGTTAAGCCACAAATTATGCAAAAAGTTTGTGAGCCGTTACAAGAGCGACTTGCCAGTCAGAATACACTAATAATTTCTATTGCAGCAGGGATTAGAATCAGTAATTTAAACCATTGGCTTGGCGGGGATGATCATCAAAATGACAGGTCTTTGGCAATTGTACGTTGTATGCCTAATACTCCCGCATTGGTTCAATCTGGTATGACGGGTTTATATGCTAATAAACATGTTTCGGGTGAGCAACACGACTTGGCAGAAAGTATTTTGCGAGCCGTTGGTAGCACCTTATGGTTGTCTGATGAGAATAAACTAGATGCTGTAACCGCCGTATCTGGAAGTGGGCCTGCTTATTATTTTTTGGTGATGGAAGCCATGCAGAATGCTGCACAGAAACTGGGTTTAAGCGCAGAAGAATCTCGCCTGTTAGTTTTACAAACAGCCTTTGGTGCAGCTAAACTGGCATTAGAAACGAGTGATGATGCAAGTATTCTACGCCAGCGAGTCACTTCAAAAGGTGGAACAACAGAAGCGGCACTTAAAGAACTTATGCAAGGTGGTTTGCCCGAGCTATTTGAAACGGCAATGACGGCCGCAGAAAATCGTTCTAGGAGGCTGTCAGAGAACTAGGATTGAAACGAAAATTCCAGAAATATTATAAGCTCAGATTATGATGTTTATGGGATTTGCAGTTAATTCTTAGTTCTCAGATAGTCCCCTAGTTGAAAAAAGCTTTAACTGCCCCAAAATATCTAAAAAACAGGGGGGATGGGTATTACCTGAATCTGTGAGGTTACTACGGTATTATTAATATCTTATTAATATCTTATTAATATCTCACGGGTTTTAGAATACCCATCCCCCCCTGTTTTTGCATTTTTTTACAATGGAGAAAATAACTGTGATCGCTACAACCATTTTAGGCGTATCTGTGCTTGCTCAAATTGCTATGTTCCTCGTCGATGTACTTTTCTCATTGTATATTGGGGCAGTTTTGCTTCGTCTGTTGCTTGGCTTTGCCCGTGCAAGTTTCCATAATCCACTGTCACAATTTCTCGTTAAGGTCACCAACCCTGTGCTTATTCCAATGCGTCGATATATCCCTGCTATTGGCGCTATAGACACTTCAGCGGTGGTGCTTGCTTTTGGTTTAACGCTTATTAAAACCAGTTTGTTATTGTTGTTAAGCACTGGTGACTTACATTTTCCTGCCCCGATATTTTTATCCCTTGGTGAGCTAATCAAAACCATTATCTGGGTCTATATTTTTGCATTAATTATACAGGCGATTATTAGCTGGGTAGGAAATACACAAGGAAATCCACTTATACCACTAGTAAACAGCTT
>JALSLM010000121.1 GCA_026988295.1 Thiotrichaceae bacterium | reverse complement strand
AATATAAAAACATTGTTAAGGATTAAATAGATATGGATACTCAAATTACACAGCGTTATAGCAAGATAGACTTATTTTCGATAAAAGGAAGAATGGGAAGACGGTATTATCTGTTTTATTCCATGATGCCCATAGTTTTTCTCTGGATCACTTCTCGCTTTGTAGGCGCAAATAGCATTGGAATGAGTTTCAATATGGGATCTTTTTTCTTGTTCAGTTTAACAACTGCAATTGTATTTTTTATATTAGTTTATTTAACAATACAACGATGTCATGATTTTGATAAAAGTGGATGGTATGCAATATTTGTAGTGATACCTTTTAGCAACCTGATTTATGCATTAATTTCAAACACTAATGGCTTGAATAGATATGGAGAGATGCCTCAACCAGCTCCCATTTTTATTGCTATTGCTAACTATTTACTTATATCTTTTATGGTTATTTCAATAATTCTTACTTATTTCTTGTGATTTGAATATCGAGTCCAAGTAGGCGAATTAAAAGTAGTTTTGGTTTTTAATAGACGTGAAAAATCTTCTACAATTAAGTAAAAAGTTGGAATTAGCACCAGCGTAAGCAAAGTGGCAAAAAGTATCCCAAAACCAAGGGATACTGCCATTGGGATTAAAAATTGAGCTTGCGTACTTTTCTCCATAATCAGTGGTGTTAGCCCTGCAAAAGTTGTCAGTGATGTTAGTAGAATTGGGCGAAAACGCGCTCCTCCTGCCTGTCGGATTGCTTGACTCACGGGGACTCCTGCTTTGATTTGTTTATTGGTATAATCCACAAGAACCAATGAATCATTCACCACTACACCAATCAGTGCTAATACCCCCATTATACTACTTATGCTCAAGCTAATTCCCATAATCACATGCCCACCAATAGCCCCAATAATACTAAATGGAATAATACTCATTACCATAAGAGGCTGGATATAGGAACCAAATGGAATTGCTAATAAAATATAAATAGTGATTAGCGCAGTAAGAAAACCAAAACCTAGGCTTTTGCCAAACTTTTTTTGTTCACGTTGCTCACCTTCAAGGTCAAAAGTAATACCTGGATGATTTATAAGTATTGTAGGCAACCATTCTTTTAAATCACTGGCGACTGAATTGGCATCTATTTTTTCTTTATTTAAGTCTGCTGTAATATTGATAATTCTTTCTCTATCAACACGTTTAATAGTACTCGTGCCAATACCCAACTTAATTTCTGCCACTTCACTTAAAGGAATCTCAGCACCTCTAGGTGTGCGGATCAGTAAGTTTTGTAAATCAGGCAATGAAACCCGTTCATTCTTTGGTAAGCGAATCATTACTTTGACTTCAGATAATTTTCTTTGAATACGTTGTACTTCAGTACCATAAATGGCATGGCGAACCTGTGTGCCGATTAGGCTTAAATTTAGACCAAGTTGTTCTGCTTCGGGTCGAATGCGCAATTGCACTTCATCTTTGCCTCCTTCAAAGCTATTTTTTATATCATGTAAACCTTCATACTCACCTAGTTTATCTTTCACTTGTTGAGCCAAGCCATTTAGCTCCTTAAAATCATATCCTTTGAGTTGCACATTAATTGGTGAGCCTCCGCGCCCTAATTCTGCAAAAAAACTTAGTTCTTTTGCGCCAGGTACTGGACCAATTAGCTTGCGCCATTCAGCGACTATTTCAGGGGTGGAAATTTTTAGACTACGTTTCTCAGGTGGTAATAATTCAAAGGACACCATCCCCAAATAGGATTTCCCATTTACTCCTGCTCGTGGGCGAAAACCTACGCTACCAACTGTTTGTAAAATATGTTGAATTAATGGCTTTTTAGTTTCTGGCTCAATATATTTTAATTGAAGCTTTTCTGCTGTTGCCAACATTTTATCCAAATATTTTTCAGTAATTTCAATTGCAGTTCCCTCTGGCATTAAGAGTGTTGCGGTAACAACCTCACTCTGGATTCGAGGAAAAAAGGTATATTTATATCGACCACTAACCACGATAGCAATGGTTAATATTAAGACTGAAATAAATACTGCCAAGGTTAAGTAACGCCAATTTAAGAGAATATTTAAAATTGGGCTATAGATTTTCTCTATAAATAATTCCAGACTACGAGAAATTTTTTGTTGTAAGCGAGTTAGTATATTAAGTTTTTTACTTTGATCTTTGTTTACTCCTTCGCGTAATTTCATATATTGTAAATGTGAAGGTAAAACAAATTTTGACTCTATCAAAGAGAAAATTAATACTGGGATAACAACCAGCGGAATTTGTGCAAAAATTTTGCCACGCACACCATCAATCATTAATAAGGGCAAAAATGCCGCAACCGTCGTCAACACACCAAATGTAACAGGGACAGCCATTTGCTTAGTTCCTTCAATAGCAGCCCGCTGTCCATCACCATGATGTTGTAAATGTGAATAGACATTTTCGCCTGTAACAATGGCATCATCCACCACTATTCCCAGCACCAGTATAAAACCAAACATACTCACCAAATTTAAGGTAACACCAAGAAAAGGCATAACAGCGAGTGCGCCCAAAAAACTAATTGGCACACCAATACTCACCCAAAAAGCTAGGTCAGGCCGAAGAAATAGTGCCAATAATATTAGCACCAAACCAATACCCTGAATTAAGCTATAAGTTAGGGTATTAATACGAGCTTTAACCACCTGAGAACTATCTCGCCAATAACTTAAACTCAAACCTGCTGGCAAGGTTTGCTTGCGCTCGTTGATATAGTTAACCACAGTATCAGCAACTTCAATCGCGCTTTGATCCCCTACTCTAGCAACATTAATAAAGGCTGCATGTTTTTTATCGAAGCGGCTATATAAGGGGTCTTCGTTAAAACCATCATTAATTTCAGCAATATCCCCTAGCCTTACTACAGCACCATTTTTACGACTAATAATAGTGATTGCGGCATAGTCATTTTTCTTATATGCCTGACCTAAGGTTCTCACCAGAATTTCTCCTGATTGGGTTTTAATACTTCCTCCTGGTATATCTTGCGAAGATGCACGAATAGCCTTAGCAACATCATTAATGGTTAAACCATATTGACTTAAATTTGCCTGAGGTATATTGATACTGATCTCCCAATCACGTACGCCACCCATAGAAACTTGAGTTACATTGGGTAAACTGCGTATCTCATCACGTATTTTCTCAGTATTTTCTCGCAATATAACTTCGTTATCTCTATCTTGCTCAATAACAACGGTTATAACATCCCTAATGCGAATGATTTGATCGACAACAGGGCGTTCCGCCTCCTCTGGGAGATTAGTAATACGATCAATGCGAGATTTAATTTCATTCAGAACAACCGTAGTATCATAGCGTTTGCGTATTTCAGCTCTAACCAATGAGCGTCCTTCATTTGAATCACTAGAAATGCGCTCAATTCCTGGCAAATCAGCAATAGCATCTTCAATTTTAAGTGTTACGCCCTGCTCTACCTCTTTCGGTGTCGCACCAAGATAGCTTACCGCAATATTTACTACATCTTGCTCAAAAGCAGGGAAAGTCTCCAGCGGAACTTTTTTTACCAAAGAGTAAAAACCCATAATAATAACCCCAATCATCAATAGATTGGCAGCTACTGGGTTTTTAACAAACCATTTGACTACTCCACCTTGTGTCATTTAATCTACCTTAAGGACGACATAATAATAAAGCCATCAATTATTACACAGGATTTTTGCTTCTTCTCAAATGATTTCAAGGCGTATAGGGTGGTGGGTTAAATATGTAAAGATAATACCAATAAAGTTCTGTAGGTTGTGACTGAGGTACGAAGCCCAATCTACAAATTTAATCAAATAAACTACAGGTTTAACCCACTACCTCGTATAGTCATTTATACGCTTTTTTATCATTTCTTAATGTGTTTTACCTAAAAAGAAATAATATATATTTGTTTAGACAATGAAATTTATTCATATATATTCTATACTTACAGGCAATCATCCAATTCTAGGGGAAAATTATGAAAGAAAAACGTCGTTGTTCTGGTCTTTCTAAAGGCTGGTGGTGGTTACTCACACTCTTAGGTTTACCATTATTGTATTTTCTAATGCTCTCGGCAAAATGGGATGTAATAGAAAAAGATATTCAAACTCGTACTTCCAAACAGCTAGATTCAGCTCAATTAAACTGGGCAAATATTGAAATTAAAAAGCGTGGTCGAGATGTTTTATTACATGGAACAGCATCTAGCGAGACAGAGCGAAAACAAGCCATCGAATCTGCAAAACTGGTTAGAGGTGTGCGGATTGTTGAAGATGATATTAAAGTTATTAAATATTCTTCTCCTCATTTTTCTTTTATCTCAAATAATAACCATAAAATCACTCTTGCAGGAATAATGCCTTCACAGGAAAATATAAAAACTTTAGTCAATAGTGCGACTAAAATCTATGGTGTAGCAAATGTGGAAAATAAGCTGACTACTGGAGAGCGCATAGCATCACCGTCTTGGATAACAGATATACAGCCACTGATGACTGATCTTAAAGGAGTGAAAAATGCATCACTAGATTTGTCAGATACGACACATAAAATTTCAGGTATTGTACGAACCAAAGAAAGTAAAACAGCCTTATTATCAAGATTTACTGCTTTATTTGGCGATAAAGTGATTGATGAAATTAGTATTCAAGCATTAAAGAACCCTTCTCTTGATATTAATTATACCAATGGAAAAGTAACATTAACAGGTATTTTAGGTTCACAGAAAAGCATTGATAAAATCATTAATAAAGTTTCAGATAAAATAGGTAAAGATAATGTAATAAATCACTTAACCTTAGATGATAATTTTGCAATATCTAATGGAAGCTTAAATCTTTCAGGTGAAGCGACGAGTAAAGACTCCTATCAACTTGTCACTTCATTAATTAAGCAAACAGGAAAATCCTTAGGTTTTACCATTAAAGATGACTTGATATTAAATGATCTCGAAGCTATAGCTGCAAAAGAAGCTGAAGCAGAACGTCTCGCTCAAGAGAAAGCTGCCGCTGAAAAAGCTGAAGCAGAACGTCTCGCTCAGGAGAAAGTTGCCGCTGAAAAAGCTGAAGCAGAACGCCTCGCTCAGGAGAAAGCCGCCGCTGAAAAAGCTGAAGCAGAACGCCTCGCTCAGGAGAAAGCCGCCGCTGAAAAAGCTGAAGCAGAACGCCTCGCTCAGGAGAAAGCTACCGCTGAAAAAGCTGAAGCAGAACGCCTCGCTCAAGAGAAAGCTGCCGCTAAAAAAGCTGAAGCAGAACGCCTCGCTCAGGAGAAAGCCGCCGCTGAAAAAGCTGAAGCAGAACGCCTCGCTCAGGAGAAAGCTGCCGCTGAAAAAGCTGAAGCAAAACGCCTCGCTCAGGAGAAAGCTGCCGCTGAAAAAGCTTTTTCTAAACAATTAGCAGAGCAAAAACTACTTGAAGAAAAAGAAATAGCAGCATGTCAAACTCGCCTAAACCAATTGATGGCAGGCAAAACTATTCTTTTTGAAACCAATAAAGCAAATATAAAAAGAGCAAGCTTTTCTCTACTTAACAATATTGCTGAAACAATTAATGGCTGTCGTGGAAAAGTATCAAATAGCAAAATAGAAGTCAGTGGGCATACCGATAGCAGAGGAAGTGATGCTTACAATCTTCAACTAAGTCAAAGAAGGGCTGATGCCGTTAAAAGCTACTTAACTAAAAAGGGTGTTGGCCAAAACATAATCACTTCAAAAGGTTATGGAGAAACCCAGCCAGTTGCTTCCAATGATACCGCTGATGGGAGAAGGAAAAATCGTAGAATTACTTTTTCAGTTCAATAGTACTCCAAGAAACTATTGATTTAATTAAACCTGAATCCGTGATGAATCAATAGCTTATTCACTGTGCCGTAGTAGACTCACGGATTCAGGTTAAAATATGCAAAATTAATATGAGGTTATTTAGATGCAATATTTATTTTCACAATTAACATTCTGGCTTTTATTATTTTTCTTATTTGGTTTGCTATTAGGTTTTCTAGCGAATACTAACAAAGGAGAGTAAAGATGATTACCTTTATTTTACAAACAATTGCTTTATCCCTTGCGGCATTTTTAATTGGTTTTATTCTTGCTTATTTACTTAAGAAAATATTCTGCAAAAACAAATCTAAAAATGAAGTTCAGAATATGAAAGGGCAGGTCTCTTCCGATTCCGTCCATACTTCCGAGCCAGAAATGGCAAAACAATCAGAAACTAGCTCAATTACAGCTAAAGCAGCGGGTGTAACTGCTGCGGTTGCAGGTGCAGCTAGCATAGCAAAAACAATGTCTGATAACGATTATGACATCAATGAAGGTATTAATGAAAGTATTGATAATATTGTAAAAGATAAAGCCGATGCACTTTCAGATTCTGCTCAAGAGCTAGCTGACCAAGCCAAAGATGCCCTACCTGAGGCAGAAACAAACATTGATCTAGAAGGCAAAATAGATAGTGCCAAGACGGCTATTAGTGAAAAAGCAGAAGATGCAATTGATTCAGCACTTGAAACAGCTAAAGATGCTATTCCCACGGCTGATACCCCTGATATAGATGGAACACTTGAAACAGCAAAAGACATAGTCAGTGATAAGGTCAATGCTCTTTCGGATTCTGCTCAAGAGCTAACCGATAAAGCCAAAGATGCCCTACCTGAGGCAGAAACAAACATTGATTTAGAAAGAAAAATAGATAGTGCCAAGACGGCTATTAGTGAAAAAGCAGAAGATGCAATTGATTCAGCACTTGAAACAGCTAATGATGCGATTCCCACAGTTGATACTCCTAATATAGACGGAACACTTGAAACAGCAAAGGATTCACTCAGCACAGAAATAGATAAAATAGAAACATCTATTGATACCGATGATGGTAAATCAATTACTGGAAAAGTTGCTGGTGTTACAGCGGCAGTAGCAGGTGTAGCTAGCGTAGTTAAAACAATGGCAGACAAAACAACAGATGATAGTAATTCTATGATCGGTGAGTCTAAAGATGATGTAACGCCTAAAAAACAAACTTTTCAATTTTCCAATCACAATAGCCATTACTCAGGAGAAGCAACGACACACCGTACACTGCGTCGTCGTCACAGAACATGCAGGAGATAAGGAGGGAAGGGACTGCACAGAATGACTTAGGAACGTGCATGAAATAAGTTGAGCAATTATGACGAAAGATTTTTTTCTAGGAGGCTGTCCGAGAACTAAGAATTGACTGCAAATCCCATAAACATCATAATCTGAGCTTATCAAATTCGTTAAATAGAGCAACTATTCGCCTCTTTTGATAAGCTCACCTTATGATATTTCTGGAATTTTCGTTTCAATCCGAGTTCTCAGACAGCCTCCTAACCCAATGATCTCAAGAAATGATCAAGTTATTTCATGCACGTTCTTTACAAGTCCTGAAAAATACACAATTGCATCTTTAATTTTGAGAGTTACCCCCTACAAAACCTCTTTCGGTATCGCACCAAAATAGTTTACCAAGCTTGATTTCATCTGCCTTGTTGCTATGAATAGGATGAAAACACAGAGGATTGTGTAAGTTTGTCAACATCATCACTACTTTGTTGTTGTTTTTTGCGTTTTTTGCGTTTTTTATCTTTTTCTTTGTTTTGCTTTATTTTTTCTTCGAGTGTAATAACACGGCTTCCTTCCGTCACCTGACTTAGCGGGGTAATAATTAATTGTTTACCTTCAATAGATTCTTCTGCGCTTAACACAGTTGATGACGAGGTGTTAAAAATAATATCTACAGGCACAATATGAACTTTTCCTTGTTGCAATAAGAGAATTTCTTTATTTTGTCGAACCGTAGAAGATGGCAGAACATAAATCTTTCTAAAAGTCTTACCTTTAATTTCGGCATTAAGATATTGCCCTATTTTTAAAGGAATGCTTCTCGCCCAGTGACTATTCTTATGAGTGCTTTGCTTGGCAATAAATGGCTTATCAATTTTAGCAATAACTTTTATCTGGCGACTATCAACATCAAGGGTAGCACTAGTACGCACAATTTGACCCTGCCAAAAACTTTTATTACGACTATTGGTACTACTAAAAGATACTTTCGGATGATTCTGCATTTTTAAATTAGTATTTTCAAAACCCTCAGAAATACCAAGTAGCTCGTACTGGTTTAAAGAAAGTGGTAAATCCACATAAACATACCGCGTTGCATAAATTTTACCAAGGCTGGTTCCAGTGCCAACAAACTGATCTCTATCGACATTCCGTTGTAGCACTCTGCCAGCGTAAGGTGCTTTAATTAAAGCTCTTGAGATATTTAAACGCTCTTGTTTCTGCCTACTAAGAGCTGCATTGATTTTTGCTTTGATAGCTAATTTGCGACTTTTATAGCTATTTAACTTGCCCTGTGATTCTTCAAGCCGTTGTTGTAACTGATTAATTTTTTGTTCTTCAGCATCCACCGCTGAGCGAGCAATCAGCTTTTTCTTCCATAAATTATGTAAGCGAGAAAGCTCTTTCTGACCTAATTTAAGGTTTTTTTGTGCTAAATAATAAGAACGCTTAGTTGATTTCTCTTCTTCATTTAACTGGCTGAGAGTCGCCTGATTTGCAGTCACATCACTTTGTGAGATAGCTAAGGCATTTTCATAGTTGGAAGGGTCAATCTTAAGCAAGATTTCACCCTTTTTAAAATAGTTACCTTCTAAAAACTTATCAGAAATCTTTATTATTTTACCCGAGACTTCCGCGACTAAATTAGTTTGTATGCCAGCACGCACAACACCAGAGGCTTTTATACTGACAGTATAATCACGAGTTTTTAGCTTTTTCACTTCCACAACGGGAAGACGCTCAACAAAAGGTTTCTTCTTCGCTTTAGGACCAGTATCTAAAAGATATTTACCAAAAAAAATGGCTCCTGCAAGCATAAGAATAGGAAGTATAATTTTTAACATTGAATTCTCAAGTGTGAAGTACGATAAGATGATAAGCCGCTAACATAATAACCTGAATCCATGAGTCCAATGCGGATAGCTTGCATCCTGTGCCGTAGTGACCTCACGGATTCAGGCATTAGATTTATTGTATTCTCCTACTTATACCCACCCCCCCCTTTTTTACATATTTTCATAGCTACTAAAAATACAGATTTAACCCATTACCCAATGTTTTTATATTGGTCTTATTAATTATTTATCAAGAGATGATGTATTACCGTACAGACTTAAAACAGAAAAAATCTATCGAAGAGTTAAAACTAGGAAGCTGTCCGAGAACTAGGATTGAAACGAAAATACCAGAAATATTATAAGGTGGGCTTATCAAAAGAGGCGAATAGTTGTTCTATTTAACGAATTTGATAAGCTCAGATTATGATGTTTATGGGATTTGCAGTCAATTCTTAGTTCTCGGACAGCCTCCTAGGAGGCTGTCTGAGAACTAGGGTTGAAACGAAAATGCTAGAAATATTATAAGGTGAGCTTATCAGAAGAGGCGAATAGTCGCTCTACTTAACGAATTTGATAAGCTCAGATTATGATGTTTATGGGATTTGCAGTCAATTCTTAGTTCTCAGACAGCCTCCTAGTACTCCATCAACATTGGTTTGATGGGTAACGTAACTTAATCAGGTTTTCCATAACCCAACTAACTATCGTACTTTGTCGGATTACTCTATCACTAATCCGACCTACGAAAATACAGATTTAAGCCTCTACCAGCCAAACAAACCTTCTCAAGCCTGGAAATGATTAAAAACTCTGTGGCTCGCTGCGATATAAAAATGTAAAAACAGGGGGGGATGGGTATACATGGGTATCTACAAATTACTCTGAATCTATCAAACCAATATTCTTGGACAGCCTCCTTGTACTAAATCAAACCAATATTGACGTAGTACTAGTATTAATAGCAAAATGTACTATTAATTATACTCCGAATAATTTTGAGGATAAATACTATGAAACAGATTACAACAACTCTCAGTGCTATTGGTTTAGTAACAACAGCATTTATGACTTACGCTCCGCAGGCACTTGCAGGGGATCTCTCCATAGAAAGTTGGCGTGTTGATGATAAATCCCTTTGGGAAACTAAAATTATTCCTGCTTTTAATGCGGAGCATCCAAATATTAAAGTAAAATTTGCACCCACTGCTCCGACAGAATATAACGCAAGTTTAAATACACGCTTAACAGGCGGGACAGCAGGTGATTTGATTGCTTGTCGTCCTTTTGATGTTTCTTTGGATTTATTCAAAAAAGGTCGCTTAGATAAATTAAATGATCTTGAGGGAATGAAGAATTTCCCTGATGTTGCTAAAGGTGCATGGCAAACTGATGATAAGGCGACTACTTATTGCCTACCGATGGCATCTGTTATGCATGGATTTTTCTATAATAAAGAAATATTTAAAGAGCTTGGCTTGAGTGTACCTAAAACAGAAGATGAGTTTTTTAAGGTATTAGAAACAATTAAATCCAAGTCAAAATATACGCCTATCTCATTGGGTACGAATGATGGTTGGGAAATGCATCAAATTGTTTACACTGGTGTTGGTCCAAACTATTGGAAAGGTGAAGAAGGTCGTCAAGCATTGATTACAGGCAAAGCAAAGATGACAGACCCTAAGTTTACTGCCCCCTATGAGTATATTGCCAGATGGAATCCTTACCTCAGTAAAGGCTTTAAAGCACAAACCTATGGTGATTCTCAAAATTTATTTGCTTTAGGTCGTGCGGCAATTTATGCAGCCGGTTCTTGGGATATTGCTCATTTTAATAAAAATGCAGAATTTGAGTTTGGTGCTTTTTACCCACCTGTAAAAAAATCAGGAGACACCTGCTATATTAGTGATCATACAGATATCGGCATGGGGATTAACTCAGCTTCTAAAAACAAAGAAGATGCAAAAGTCTTTTTGAATTGGTTGGCTTCAGAGAAGTTTGCAGAACTTTACTCAAATGAAGTAACAGGCTTCTTCTCTCTTTCCAATCACAAAATAACCATTAAAGATAAAGTTGCAAATGAAATGCTCGGCTGGCGCAATGATTGTAAATCAACAATTCGTTTAAATGCTCAAATATTAAACCGAGGCAAAAAAGACTTAGAAACAACCTTTTGGAATGTGGGTGCTGGTGTATTAAGTCATACCATGACACCTGAAGAAGGTGCAAAAAAGATTCAAGCAATCTTAGATAAATAATAATCAAAGGTTAATTGTAATGAGCTGGCATCCTAAAATACCGCTTCATGTGTTCGTCTTTCTGGTGCCGGGTGTATTGATTTATACGATCTTTAGTGCCTGGCCTTTAATAGATACTTTGTTATTGAGCTTGTATGAACAAGATGATAGCGGAGCAAGGCATTTTGTGGGGCTGGCTAATTACAATATTCTACTTTTTGATAATGAATGGTCGAATGGTTTTTGGAATGCTATGTGGAATAATCTCAAGTTTTTTGTGATCCATATGCTGGTGCAAAATCCTATTAGTTTATTGATTGCGGCATTAGTGAGTAATCGCATGTTAAAAGGGGCTAATACTTATCGCACCCTGATTTTCTTCCCCACTTTACTCTCTGTCGTTATAGTCGGTTTTATCTGGCAATTAATTCTAAACCCACTTTGGGGAGTGAGTGAGACACTGCTGGGTTATATCGGTCTTGATGATTATTTTGACGCATGGCTCGGTATGGAGCCAACAGCACTCATTACCATTGCACTTATTTCTGTTTGGCAGTTTGTCGGAATTCCTCTGATGTTAATTTATACTGCATTATTAGGCATCCCCGATGAATTATCCGATGCTGCTTATGTCGATGGGGCAAGCCCACGACGTATTTTCTGGAAAATTAAACTGCCACTAATTTTACCAACCTTGGGTTTAGTGAGCATACTTACTTTTATTGGCAACTTTAACGCCTTTGATCTGATTTATTCAATTAAAGGAGGTTTGGCTGGACCAAATTTTTCGACTGATATCTTAGGAACATTTTTTTATCGTACCTTTTTTGGTTTTCAATCCAGTTTAGGTAGCCCAACGATGGGGGCAACCGTGGCTGCGATGATGTTTTTCGTGATTCTGGTTGCTGTGATGATTTACTTTTATTTGGTGCAACGTAAGTTACAGAGGTATCAGCTCTAATGTTTTCTTCACTATTTAATAGCAGTAAAAATCGTGGAAATTCGGCTTTTATTCATCTGTTTTTACTCGCTTATACGTTGCTCGCATTATTTCCTGTTTTTCTTATTATTATTAATGCCTTTAAAACGCGCAAAGGTATTTTCAATGACCCTTTAGCACTACCAACATCAGCAACTTTTAGTACAAAAGGGTTTGAAAAGGTTATGGCTAATTCTGACTTTTTTCATTACTTTAGCAATAGCTTGATTATCACATTAGGTGCTTTATTCTTTATTTTATTATTAGGAGCAATGATCGCTTGGGCACTATCAGAATATAAGTTTTTTGGCTCTAGTTTTATGCGATTTTTTATGGCAATCGGGATTATTGTACCTATTCGATTAGGCTCCGTTTCAATTTTAGAAACCATTGTTAGCTTAGACTTGGTTAACACAAAAACAGCGTTAATACTGGTCTATATTGCACAAGGGTTGCCTATGGCAGTGTTTATTCTTAGTGAATTTATGGCGCAAATACCCAAAGAACTAAAAGAGGCTGCTCGTTGTGATGATGTTAGTGAGTATAAGATATTCTTTCAGATTATTTTACCACTTACTCGTCCTGCTATTGCCACAGTAGCGGTGTTTTCTATTATACCTATTTGGAATGACTTATGGTTTCCACTTATTCTGGCGCCAGGTGAAGAAGCTAGAACTGTAACGCTTGGTGTACAACAATTTATTGGGCAATACGTGACCGATTGGAATTCTGTCTTGGCATCACTAACTTTGGCTGTTGTACCTGTATTAATTCTTTATATGATTTTTTCAAAACATATTATTCGTGGTTTAACCGCAGGAGCAGTAAAGTAATATGGCATCCGTATCTTTAAAAAATATTCATAAGTCTTTTGGGAAGATTGAGGTCATCAAAGATGTAAGCCTTGAAATCGAAAGCGGTGAGTTTGTCGTTTTTGTAGGTCCATCAGGGTGTGGAAAATCAACATTATTACGTTTAATTTGTGGCTTAGAAGAAATTACTTCAGGAGTGCTTGAGATTGGTAATGAGAATGTAACCTCATTATCACCACGTCAGCGTGGCATTGCGATGGTGTTTCAATCCTATGCCTTATACCCACACATGACCGTATATAAAAATATGGCATTTGGATTAAAAACAGCTGGTGAAGATAAAAGCAAGATTGATCAGAAAATCAGAGATGCCGCTAAAGTGCTACAGCTTGATCAACTTTTAAATAGACGTCCTGCTGAATTATCAGGTGGGCAACGTCAACGTGTTGCTATTGGTCGTGCCATTGTGCGTGAACCACGGGTGTTTTTATTTGATGAGCCTCTATCTAATTTAGATGCAAGCCTGCGTATTCAAATGCGCATTGAAATATCTCGTTTGCATGAGAGCTTAGATTGCACCACAATTTATGTAACACATGACCAAGTAGAAGCAATGACTTTGGCTGATAAAATTGTAGTGTTAAGTGAGGGTAAGGTAGAACAGGTAGGCACACCAATGAGCCTTTATAACGAACCTGCTAATTTGTTTGTTGCAAAGTTTATTGGAGCACCTGCAATGAACTTAATTCAAGCACATACCAAAGCACCTTTGGAGGATAATGAGCCCCGTTATATCAATGCAGAAATTTCAGGAAAAAGCGTTCGTCTACCTTGCCTTTCTTACAACTATAAAGATAATCAAAATTTAACAGTTGGTATTCGTCCCGAACATATTAATATTTTAGGTGAAGATCAAAAAACACAGATCCTTGAAGAAGATTTACAACTCCCTGTCGTCATTGATCTCGTTGAAAGATTGGGAGATGTAAGCTATTTATATATACATATGGAAGATGGGACCCCAGTGGTAGTAACCGTATCAGGGCAAAGCAAGTTAAACATCGATAAAAAAATTAACTTACATATACCAGCAACAAAAATCCACCTATTCAATGAATCAGGTGAAAGGATTATGTAGGTGATAGCCAAGTAATCACAAGCTAAAAATAATTGGACTTGATCAGGGGTTCCTCAAGGAAATCCTGATTAAGTCGATTAGAATTTAGCGTAGAAAAATCTGCCGATATTTTTCATGAAGTGAGCCGTAATAGTCATTCTATTGCGTCGATCTTCATGGAAAATATCGGCAGATTTGGCAAGCTAAAAATAATTGGACTTGATCAGAGTTTCCTTAAATACCCATCCCCCCCCCCTTTTTTTGCATTTTTTGTAATACAGAGAGTCAGAATGATCAAGTTATTTCATGCGCGTTCCTAAGGATTTGGAAAGTACTCTATTGATGTATTATTAATCCAAAGAGTATACTCTTAACAAACCAAATTGAGTCTTAACTAATATGAAACTAAGCGCAGAAGAATTTCGTAAGCAGGAAAATAAATCTATTACCCTGCTGGGTATGTCGGGTGTAGGCAAAACCTTTTTATCTAATATCTTGCGTAAAAGTGACTGGTTTCATTATTCAGGAGATTATCGCATTGGTACGCGCTATCTGAATGAACCGATTTTAGATAACATCAAAATTCAAGCTATGCGAGTTCCTTTTTTGCGTGATTTACTACGCTCTGATGCTATTTACATCAATAATAATATTACTATTGATCAATTGGATG
>JALSLM010000120.1 GCA_026988295.1 Thiotrichaceae bacterium | reverse complement strand
GAAACACCGATTAAACCAACCTTTGTTCCTTTTATTTCTCCCATTTTGGGTGTTACCAAGATTGTTTTCTTATTACCATTTCTCTCAACAATAATTTCAATCTCTTTATTGGCATGTGTATTGACATATTTAATAAAATCTTCACTAGTCTTCAGCTTGATTCCATCGATGCTTGAAATAATATCTCCCGCTTTGATTCCTGCCTTTTGTGCCACACCATCTTTTATAACTTGATTAATCAGTGTTTGATGGGGAGGCCGCCAAAAACTAATACCTGTTTTATCAAAATAATCTTTTTCATCTGCCAACAAAGGAATATTCGTTAAGTCTAAGTTACGAATTGCTTTTTGACCTGACTGTGTTTCAACATGAATAGCTAACCTTGGGTCTTTCATATATTCATTTAATAAGGTTAAACGAACTTGGGTGGCTGATTCAGTATCGACAGAGTTAATTGCAGTAATTTTATCTTTTAACTGAAAGCCTGCTTGCTTAGCAGCTGTGCCAATTTGTGCTTCCGCAACATAAGGGCGCATAGAATCAATACCACTCATGTGCATACCAGCAAATGCCGCAATCGCAAATAAGAAGTTAAACATAGGGCCTGCCAATACAACTAAAAACCGTTTCCACACAGGTTGTGTATTAAAGGCTCGATGTTTTTCTTCAGGTTTCACAGCACCTTCGCGTTCATCCAGCATTTTAACGTAGCCACCCAAGGGAATTGCGGCTAGTACATATTCGGTTGCATCTTTATCTTTTGATTTATACGTCCAGATTGGCGTACCAAAACCAATCGCAAAACGAATGATTTTAATACCGAGTTTTCTGGCTACCCAGAAGTGTCCAAATTCATGAATGCCAACTAAAATGGCTATTGCAACTGAAAAGGCTAGAATTGAAATAAGTATTGTCATGGTTTTTTTCTTGAGGTAGTGAGAATATAATTAGGCTGATATATTTTTGTTATTTTTATTTTATAGGCTATGTGATGCGTCTGCTATTGCTCTTTCGGCTATTCTACGACTGACATCATCCTGCGTGAGTATATCATTAATTATATCGGGTGTCCCTGTTGGAGCTTCTTCTAAAGCCTTTTCTATGACCAATGGTATATCTGTAAAGCCAATTTCCTTCTTTAAGAAAGCCTCTACAGCCAGTTCATTCGCGGCATTTAAGGCTATTGTTGCATAGCCTCCAATATGGTGTGCATCAAAAGCCAGTTTTAAACAGCGATAACGCTCAAAATCTGGTCTGGAAAAATTTAGTTGTGCTACTTTGAAAATATCTAGTTGCTCAACACCTGAAGTTATTCTTTCAGGAAAACCCAACGAATAGGCGATAGGTGTACGCATATCAGGGTTTCCCAATTGTGCTAGCACTGAACCATCATTGTATGACACCATCGAATGAATCATGCTTTCTGGATGAATAACAACTTCAATTTGGTCTTCACTAACATCAAATAACCAACAAGCTTCAATAACCTCCAAACCCTTATTCATCATGGTGGCTGAATCTACAGATATTTTTTGCCCCATGACCCAGTTAGGATGCGCCACTGCTTGTTCTGGTGTTACTTCATGAAGTTTATCTATATCAAGAGTTCGAAATGGTCCTCCAGATGCAGTTAGCAGGATTTTTGTCACACCTTTTTTTTGTTGCACACCTTCAATCAAGGCAGGCATGGATTGAAAAATAGCATTGTGTTCGCTATCTATAGGTAATAGTTCAGCCCCATTATCATGAATGGCATCCATAAATACCTTGCCTGACATAACCAGTGACTCTTTATTCGCCAGTAATACTCGCTTACCTGCTTTGGCAGCAGCTAGATTGGGCAACAAACCCGCCGCACCAACAATAGCAGCCATAACATAATCAACTTCTGGTAAGCTTGCTATGGTCTCAAGTGCGTGCTTTCCCGCAAGGACTTCGGTATCACAAGCATTTTGTTTTAATCGCTGACGGAGTTGCTCGGCCGAGTCTTCATTTACCATCACCGCATAGCGTGGCTTAACACTCAGGCATTGCTCTTCAAGTTTATCAACACTTTGATTAGCACTTAGTGCAACCACATGAAATTGATCAGGATGTCTTGCTAAAACATCAAGCGTATTAACCCCAATTGTGCCACTAGAACCAAGAATGCAAATGCCTTTGGAAGATTTGGAAGAACTACTCATAGTATTTCGATCCCACCCCAGAATACACCTAAAACAAATAATGGTAATGCGGCTAATAGCCCATCAATACGATCAAGAATACCACCATGACCAGGAAGAATACTACCAGAGTCTTTCTGCCCTGCTTCACGCTTTATCAGGCTTTCAAATAAATCACCTGCGACAGAGAAAAGTGCTACTGCCATAGAAAGAAGGATAAAAAACAACCATTCCGTTATGGGTAAACCTAGAAAAGTAGCACCTAAAATTGACCAGAGAGTTGCACCTGCAAGCCCGCCAAGCATTCCTTCACGAGTTTTTCCTGGACTAAGCTCAGGTGCTAATCTGGTTTTACCAAAAGCTTTGCCACTAAAATATGCACCACTATCTGCTATGGCGACCAAGAAAATAAGATACAAAACCAAAAGAGGATAAAACTGCTGCAAAGTTATTAAAGCAGCCCAAGCTGGAAGCAAAACCAAAAAAGCTGCAAGACGCAGTAACCACGGATTCTCTTTATAAACTGACGTATTTTTTTCATAGATTGCCAGTAAAATGAGAAATATCACCCAAATAATGACTCCCAGTAGAATAAAAAACCAGCGAAAACCATCAGATGCATAGATTAATACTGAAATCAGCAAGAGCGCAACGATAAAAAGGGTTCGCTGATTATCAACTAGAGAAACCAATCGTGACCACTCCCAAGCACTCAGACTAATGAAGACAATCATTGAAAATATTGCAAAAACGGGGGGGATGGGTATTAATACGCCAAATAGCACCGCAATAACTAACACCATTCCAGTTATCACGCGTTGTTTTAGTGCTGCGTCCATACTCGTCTCCTTTTAGGGGTGAGGCAATAATAAATTAAATAATCTAACTGGTTTTTCTGCCTCATTTCTTTAATTTATCTTTTTTCTTTTGCTTTTTCTGCTACAACTTGCTCGCCTGTTTTACCAAAGCGACGTTGTCGAGAAGAAAAGTCTTTGATTGCTTTTTTCAGCTCATCAGCATCAAAATCTGGCCACAGTACATTGGTAAAATAGAGTTCGGCATACGCCATCTGCCAGATTAGAAAATTACTGATACGTTTTTCTCCACCTGTACGAATAAATAGATCAGGATCAGGAAAGTCTCGTGTTACTAAATTATTTGTAAGGGTTTCTTCGCTAATAGATTCAGCCTCTATAGTGCCAGCTTTTACTTCTATAGCTAGTTGACGAGCTGCTTCGACAACATCCCATCGACCACCATAATTAGCGGCAATAATTAACTGCAAACCTGTGCTTTTAGCCGTTAGCGCTTCAACTTTTTTAATTTTCTCTTGCAGTTTTTCTGAAAATTGTGTGAGATCACCAATAATTTGTAAACGTACATTATTTCTAGCGAGTGCCTTAGCCTCACGATCAAGAGCCATCATAAACAGCCCCATTATATTTTTAATTTCTTCCTCGGGTCGCTTCCAGTTTTCACTGCTAAAGGCAAAAAGGCTCAAATAACCTACTTCTAGGGAAGAGCAAGTTTTAACCATTTCACGGACAATTTCTACGCCTTTCTTATGCCCCATAAAACGTGGACGCTTTCTTGCTTTTGCCCAGCGTCCATTGCCATCCATAACGATAGCAATATGACGTGGTATATTTATTTCTGCATCCATTTTTTTCATCTAAAATTGTATTTACATTTATACTTGAATCCGTGACTCCAATGCGGATAGCAGGGATAAGATATTGGTTTAGCACGGGATTTAAAAAATCTTAGCTTCACCCTTAAGTTAAGCGGGTATTTTTAAAACTCGTAATGAATCAATAGTTTATTCACTGTGCCGTAGTGGAGTCACGGATTCAGGTTATACCTAATATTCACACCTATAAAAGCATTTATACTTTCATTAAGTCTTCTTCTTTAATGGCAACAAGTGCATCGACTTCTTTAACGAATTTATCCGTTAGTTTTTGAATATCATTTTGTGCTTTACGCTCTTCATCTTCAGAAATCTCTTTGTCTTTTTCTAATGATTTAAAATCAGAATTAGCATCACGACGAATATTACGAATGGCTATTTTTCCATTTTCACCTTCGTTATGTACTACCTTGACTAGATCACGACGACGTTCTTCAGTGAGTTGCGGCATTGGAACACGAATAACAGCACCTGCTGAATTAGGGTTTAAACCCAGATCAGATTTCATAATAGCTTTTTCAATCGCTTGCACCATAGGTCTTTCCCAGGGTGTGATGGTTAGTGTGCGCGCATCTTCAACACCTATACTGGCGATCTGACTCAGTGGCGTTTCACTACCATAATAATCTACCATTATGTGTTCCAACAAACTAGGGTGCGCCCTACCCGTACGGATTTTAGCTAACTCCCCTTTTAAAGACTCAATGCTCTTTTGCATTCGAACATCTGCATCTTTTATAATTTCATTGATCATTTCAATCTACTCCTTTACTTTATCTTAGCCCTGTGCTTCGATAAGTGTGCCTGTCAACCTATCACCTTCAATTATTTTTTGTAGCGCGCCCGTCTCAAACATATTAAAAACACATAATGGCATTTTATTTTCCCTACATAGTACCATTGCCGTCAAATCCATAACAGCCAGTTCTTTTTGTACCGCCTCATTAAAGGACAGCTGCTCATAACGTTTAGCATCAGGGTTTTTCATAGGATCAGAATCATAAATCCCATCGACCTTAGTGGCCTTTAATAAGAGGTCAGCCTGAATTTCGATAGCTCTAACGCTTGCCGCAGTATCTGTTGTGAAGTAAGGGTTACCCGTGCCTGCTGCAAAAATCACCACATCACCCTGTGAAAGAAAATCACGGGCTTTATGTGCTGAATATTCTTCGCCTAACTGGTCGATTTTTAAAGCAGACATCACTCGACAGTTTACACCCTGTTTTTTGATGGCATCCTGCATCGCCAATGCATTCATAACAGTCGCTAACATTCCCATCTGATCTGCGCTAACCCTATCAATGCCACCCTGCGCCAAACCTGCACCACGAAAGATATTCCCCCCACCAATTACAAGAGCTATTTGTGTTCCACGGGAATGCTGTCTTACTACTTCGGTTGCTGTCTGTAATAACACATCAGAATCAATACCAAAATCATGCTTACCCATTAGTGCTTCACCACTGAGTTTAAGCAGTATTCTTTTATATATTTGCGCCATAAATTGCCTACCTAAGAGATAAATAATTACCTGAATTCGTGCTTATTTCCTACTATGTTTTATTTTAACCCACCCCCCCCTTTTTTTATATATTTTTATCCTGAATCCGTGAGATCAATGTGTCCTGTGCCGTAGTGACCTCACGGATTCAGGTTTATACTTAGGAAGGTGCATGAATAAGTTGGGTAGAAATTTTGCAATTATTCAAATGGCTTCTTTTTAGCATGGTATACATGCATATAGTAGTGATATAAAGGCCAAGCTAAAATACTCGTAATAACAGTTAACCAATAACTCCAGCCCGGCGGGGTATTACCTGTTATACCCATAATCCAAAGATTGATAAGCAAATAACTCCCCAAAGATATAAATAATAGAAACAACTGCTGAAACAAACTGTCTTTTAATATTCTTGGGCGCATTCTCAAGGTAATAAACAAAACCAACAAAAGTCCAAATGCGTGTTGCCCCAATACAGAATCATAGATAACATCTTGAAAAAGCCCTAAAACCCATGCAAGAACTAAACTTGATTTCTTGGGAGACACCAGCCCCCAATGAACCAGTGTCAATGCCAACCACTCCGGTCGCCAAAGTGACCATGCTTCAGGTAATGGTAAAATAGTCAGGATAAATGCCACTAAAAAAGATAGCATTATTGCACCTGCAAACCGAATAGATACGTCCTTCATGTATCTACTTCTCCCCCTTAGTAGATGCAACAGCAGGAGCAATCTGCCTATCTTTAAGTGGCGAATAATCTTCTCGCCAAATTAATAATATTTCACGTGTTTTTGTATAATTTGACATAGGAACTGCCGTAACTTTCATAAACGAATCACCTGGGTTGTACCCAACATGACTCACTTTGGCAACTGGAAAATCTGGCGGGAAAAGTTGTCCAAGCCCCGAACTTACAAAAACATCTCCCGTCTGAATATCCATACTAGTTTCTACAAGTTTTAACTCCAATTGACCCGCCTTTCCTGTACCCACTGCAAGCGCACCAAGACCTGTACGAACATTTCTGACATGAATAGCATGTTTCACATCAGTAAGTTGCATAATAATTGCTGAGTTTGGTGTCACACTCTCTACTTGACCATAAATATTATTATCAGCCAAAGCAACCTGACTGACAAAAATACCGTCATTACTACCTTTATTGATAAGAACGTTTTTTCGGAAGGGACTGGATGACACCGATAGTATTCCAGCAAGTGTATATTTATCTCGAATTGCAGAAGTTGCTTTCAACTGCACTCTTAAACGATAATTCTCTTGTGCAATAGAATGATATTTCTGATCTCTTGCCGCATACACGCCAACTAATGAACGTAATTCACGATTCTCTTTTGATAAAATTTTATGCGTTGTAAAAAACTCACGCGCGAATTGAGTCAAGCGGTAAGGCAAATCAACCGAATACTGAAGAGGATACACCAGTACTTTTAAACCTGTTCTAATCGGTTGTAACTTTGAGCCGCGATAATCCAGCACCATCAAAGCACCAGAAAGCATAGCTAGCACAGCAAACTTGATTAAATAACCTTGCTGTTTGCTATCATCTCGTCCTAAATTGTAAATGACAGACTCCTACCTTTTACTTGTTTTTGATTACTTGTTTTTATTTACTTAATTTCTGAATAACTTATAGATTATTCAGATGCCCAAAAATCAAAGCCGTCATCATCCAGCATTTCGAGAATACGCCCACCACCACGAGCCACACAGGTCAGCGGATCATCTGCAACGACGACAGGAATGCCTGTCTCTTCCATCAATAAGCGATCAAGATCACGTAATAATGCTCCACCACCTGTCAACACAATACCTCGATCAGCAACATCCGCACCTAATTCAGGTGGTGTTTGCTCCAAAGCTGTTTTAACTGCACTTACAATACCAAATAAAGGCTCTTGCAATGCCTCAAGAATTTCATTACTAGTTAGTGTAAAACTACGTGGAACACCTTCTGCTAGATTACGTCCTTTAACTTCAAGTTCACGCAACTCTTTGCCAGGATATGCCGATCCAATCGTACACTTAATATGTTCAGCAGTAGCCTCTCCGATCAACATTCCATAATTACGGCGCACATAGCTGATTATGGCATCATCCAAGCGATCACCACCAATACGCACAGAGGCAGAATAGACTATACCACGCAATGACATGATAGCTACTTCTGAGGTTCCGCCACCAATATCCAGAACCATTGAGCCGACCGCTTCATCAATTGGAATTCCTGCACCAATTGCTGCCGCCATAGGCTCCTCAACCAGATATACCTTACGCGCACCCGCACCCATTGCTGAATCTTTAATAGCACGGCGTTCTACTTGTGTTGCTCCACAAGGCACACAAATAACGACACGAGGACGACCAAAAAGCTTTTTAGCAGCAACTTTTTGGATAAAGTGCTGTAGCATTTTTTCTGTATAGGTGAAATCAGCGATTACACCATCCTTCATTGGGCGGATAGCCGTTATATTTTCTGGAGTACGTCCAAGCATTTTTTTAGCTTCGACCCCCACTGCTTCAATCTTTTTCGGTCCACCAGGACCACGATTTTGGCGTATTGCTACCACCGATGGTTCATCCAGAACGATGCCTTTCCCACGCATATAAATTAGGGTATTAGCCGTACCCAAATCAATGGAAATATCATTTGAAAACAAGCTGAAAAATGCTTTAAACATAAAAATAAAAACCTATTGTTATAATACTGAATCCGTGAGATCACTACGGCACAGGACGCAAGCTATTAATTCATCATGGGTTTAAAAAATACCCGCTTAACCTATGGGTAAAGCTAAGATTTTTCTAAATCCCGTGCTAAACCAATACCTTACACCCTATTGTCCGCATTGACCTCACGGATTCAGGATAATTTTAAGGATTCAGGATTAAATAATATGTATTATTTCCCCCAAGCCTAAATCTCTAAAATCAACCAAAATAAAAAAATGCCGTAATGTATCAATCACAGAGCATTAGAGCAAGTAACTATGACTATTTTTTAACCTCCTACCTCTAAATACCTATCAAAGTTATAATTTGCACCCGCAACATTGCTACTTTAGAATGCGCACCCTAATATAAGGTTCATTTAGGCATCAAATTTATTATGAAAGTACTTATTGTATTTACCCATCCAAGTAAAAATAGCTTTAACCACGCACTACTAGAAAATATCATTAGCGGCTTAAAACAAGCAGGACATGAGATAAGAATTAAAGATCTTTATAAAGAAAACTTCAATCCAATTCTTACTGGTGATGATCTTACTATGCTACACACCAATAACATTCCTGAAAAAATAGACAAAGAGCAGCAACAATTATTATGGGCAGATAGTTTAATCTTTATTTACCCTCTTTGGTGGTTCGATCGCCCAGCCATGTTAAAAGGTTGGTTCGATGTTGTACTCACCAATGGTCTCGCCTTTGAATATTCCAGTGAAGGAGTCAAGGGCTTATTAAAACACAAAAAAGCCTTGGTGATCATCACAGCTGGAGGATCTAAACAATATTTTATTGATAATGATGCTTTGCAGTTAATCCATCGCCCCGTAACGGATGGTACACTTTCTTTTTGTGGTATCAAAGATGTCTCTCATCAGATTTATTACGATATTAGCAATCTTAGTGACACTGAACGTCAAGATATTTTAAATGAAACAAAAACTGCTGGTTTAGAATTTTAACAAATACATGGCTAAAGAACTATATGAAGGAATTACTAAACTATAAAATATTTATTCCAAAAGAAACTACAGCACAACAAAACACTCCTCTTTTTATATTGCATGGCCTAATGGGATCTATGGATAACTGGCGCAGCCAAGCAAAACGACTTTCACAATTCCAGCCTGTTTTAACGCTTGATTTACGCAATCATGGTCAATCACCTCATTTAAAAGGCATGAGTTATCGTGAAATGTATGAGGATGTTATAAATGTAGCAACCCATGAAAAAATAAGTACATTTCATTTATTAGGCCACTCAATGGGTGGAAAAGTTGCCATGCAACTTGCTCTAGCACACGAATCAATGATTAAAAGTTTAATTATTGTAGACATAGCCCCAAAACCTTATCCGCTTTGGCACCAAAAAATGCTACAAGGCGTTATGAGTGCACCTATAGAGACCATGCAAAATCGAAATCTAGTCTATGAATACCTGAAACCTTGGATTGAAGACCAAAGTGAACGCACATTTATGCTCAAAAATCTAAAAAGGAATAGAATAGAAAATGAAGAAAGTAGCATAGGTTTTAGCTGGCGTTGCAATTTAGAAGAAATAAGTAAAGGATACTTGAAAATTGCTGGCTTTACGTCCGCTCACCAACAATATACCCACAATACACTATTTATTCGTGGTAAAAATTCCAACTATATCCAAGAAACTGATATACCACTTATTCGCTCACTCTTCCCACAGGTCGAAATAACCACTATAAATGGCAGTGGGCATCTACCACATTTCCAACAAGCTGAAATCTTTTATAGCAGTGTAAAAGATTTTCTTTCGTCCACCACATTCTAAAAATATCCTTTTATAAAAAAAATAAAAAAAACTTGATAATCAGCAAAGAAGTATATTAGAATATACTCATATACAAACTTAGACTTACATAACTAATTATTAACTAACGCAAGGATAGATCATGAAATTACAAGCAATTACATTTACAGCTCTAATCGCACTAACTGGAACAGCTTCTGCAAACTGGTTTGACGGATTCAATAATGGCAACGGAAGCGGTAACGGCTATGGAACAGCAGCAGCTAATACTAACGGTGCGGGTAACGCAACAGGTAATGCAGATGCAACAGGTCAAGGCTGGGGAAAAGGAAAAGGAAATGCAGATGGTGAAGTAGATTTTTCAATTAACTTCAAAGGCAAGGGTCGCACAGATATGGATACTGCTGGCAACTTAAGTGGAAACGGTCGCGGAACAGGAAATGCGGCGGGAAATGCAGCAGGCAACGGTAACACCGCTGGCAACGTTGTTGGTAACGGTACTGGCTCAAATGCAACTAACGGATCTGCAAATACAAACAATGCTGGGGCAAGTTTCGCACCTGCTGGTTACAACCCTGCAATTAAGGGAGCAGCTCCAACTCAAAACTACGAGCAGTTAAAAGTAATGTGGGAAGCACAGCGCAAACAAGCAGAAGAAATGTTAAAACGCGTTGAAGCAGCTCAAAAAGCAGCAGTAGCACCTAAATCTTAAGCTAAAGAAGATTCCCTCTGAAAAGCCTCGCATTTGCGAGGCTTTTTTTTGGAAAATCTTCAGAGAATTTATTCAAATTCAATAATATCAGTACCCACCCCCACCCTTTTTTGCATTTTTTCTTCAGAGGTAAAGCATTAGCTTTATTAATTTAATAGAAAACTTTGTGATTCTTTGTATTATAAAAAAATGTGAAAAAAATGGGGGGGGTATACAAGGATAGTTATCTACAACTTTGTTCTGCATCCATCACCCCACCCTTTTCCTAAAGAAGAAATCTGCACTATGTATTTAATTAGAAACCGAAGAGCCAATACAACTCTAGCTCCCTCCTTTTGGAAAATAAGGGCTGGGGAGGATTTGATTTTTTAGAGCGGGCTCTAAAACTTTGCATCTAAAACCATAAAGAAGCAGTATATAGACCAAGGAAAAAATAATTGATAAACATATAAAAAGAAGATACCAAAAAGATGGAAGATATTTACGCAGAACTACTACAAAAGAGCGCGCAAGGTGATCAACTAGCTTTTAAGAAACTCTATGAAGAATGCTCACCAAAATTAATGAGCCTTTGTATACGCTTAATGCGAACCGAGGCACTTGCTGAAGACGTACTACAAGAAGGCTTTATCAAAATCTGGGAAAAAGCGGATACCTTCACCCCAGGAAAAGGACGAGCCATGACATGGATGTCTACCGTAATACGCAATAAAGGTTTAGATAAACTTAGAAGCCTTAAAACCAAGGCAGCTGAAACTGAAGTTCAATATGAAGGCTTAGAATTTGCCTCAGTTGATTTAGAACCAGATAAGCTTGAAAATCTAAGTCAGGATGTCAAAGGTTTAATGGCTTGCCTAGATAAGCTAAAACCTGACCAACGCGAATGCATATTACTATCCTATTATTATGGGCACACGCATCAAGAACTCGCTAAAAAGTTAGGTAGACCATTAGGAACAATTAAGGCCTGGATCAGAAGAGGCCTAGAGGATTTAAGACCATGTCTAACATAAATAGATACCAAAACCCCGAACTATTTGAGCAACTTGCAATTGAGTACGCTTCTGGCTCACTACATGGTCGCGCCAGAAAACGCTTTGAAGTACTAATGGAGACACATTTTTATCTACGTGCTGTCGTTAATGCCTATGAACAAAAATTTGCCAACCTCGTAGAGTTATTACCTGATGTACACCCCTCACAGAAAGTCTGGAAAAATATTGACGCTCATATTCAAAATAGCGTAAAAGCATCAACACCTAAAGTAGAAGAAATCGCTTGGTGGAAAAGTAGCTTTTTTAGACAAAGCTTTGGCATGGCGATGATGACAATGGTGATTTCAGGTGTATTACTCTTTAATCCCATGACGAAAAATAATACTGCAACTGCAACAGCGTATAATGCAATTCTTGAGTCTGACACTGTTGGCGTGGTAGCTGTTACCAAAATACTCAAATCAGATATGAAGTTATCCATAGATATGATGAAACCACTGAATATTTCTGATGATATGGAGCTAGCTCTCTGGTGTCATCCAAAAGATGGTGGAATGCCCATGAAAATGGGAACAATTTCCAAAACAGGAAAAACCGAAATCAAAATTAGCAAAAAAGAATGGCAAGAAATGAAGAATGTCGGCAGACTTGAAATCAGCATAGAGCTTAAAGGCAGTCAAAAAAGCCGTGAACCAAATGGCAAGATTATCTTGAGAGGAGATTTGAATAGCGCAGGTTAAATGCGAAGAGTATAATTAAGCGATGCATATATCTCAGCATTCATCCAATAGCTCAAATCAATCTTTATACAAGCCTCAGAAATCCACTCTTCTAGGGCTTTTGTTATTACTAGCTCCTCTATTTAGTTCTTGCGATAACATATCCACTCAAAAATTAGCCTCTCAACACGCCTTTCAGTACTCTATTTTACCACAAGGTAAGCACTCCACTATCTCAGAAGAGTTTATGCAAATAAAGCTACTAGGTAGCATTAGAATTAAAAACATTAAAATAAACTCACTTGAAGTGACTGAATTATCTGATCTAGCATGGGATGAAGACGAGCAATTGCTTTACGCAATTTCAGATGAAGGCTTACTTTATCATCTACAAGTCTCCCTAAAGCATGGTCACTTAGAAAATATTAAAGTTATTTTTGCAACAACGCTCAAAAACCAAGATAAAAAAGCATTGAGAGGAAAATACAGTGATTCCGAAGGCTTAAGCATTATAAACGCAAACAATGGTATTAAAGGAGATAGCAAGTTAATAATCTCATTCGAAAATAAACCTCGCATTGCCTATTACACACCAAACGGTGCTTTTACAAAGAAGGTTGCCATTCCAAAAACACTTCGAAAAAAGAAATACTATCGTAGTAAAAATAAAGCACTTGAAAGCGTCACATATCATCCTAAATATGGCATTTTAACCGCTTCAGAATACCCGCTAAAAAAATACCCAAAAAACTATCAAAGCATTTATTCAGGCAACGGAAATTCTTGGCACTTCCCTGCTTCTCAGGCAAAAAACAGTGCCATTACAGGATTAGAAACACTCCCCAATGGGGATATTTTAGTATTAGAACGCGCTTATCAAAACCCGTTTATTCCTATTGTTATTAATTTACGTCGCGTTCAATTAAATCACTGCAATAAAAAACAGGAATGTGACACACAGCCCATTGCTAGTTTCAACGGTGCAGATGGCTGGCTATTAGATAATTTCGAAGGACTCACCCATTTTAAAGATAATAAATACTTAATGGTTTCTGATGATAATGGCAACCCACTTCAAAAAACTATTTTGACCTTATTTGAAATAAAATCAGCAAAACAAAATATTTTAACTAAACTAAAGCAATGAAAACAAATAGCAACAAACTTGGGCATCTAAACGCACTAGAAGCCGCAGAATTTCTACAAAAGCACCCCGAAGCCAAACTCATTGATATACGTTCATCAATGGAGTTTCTCTTTATTGGGCATCCTGTAGGGGCAATACACATAGGCTGGATGGAAGACCCCGACTGGGACATCAACCCTAACTTTGTCGAAGATATTAAAGCAGTACAAACCGATAACTGCCCTATTATTATGATATGTCGTAGCGGCAATCGCTCAGAAAAAGCAGGGGAACAATTACTTGAAGCGGGTTTAAGCAATATCTATCATATTAGTGATGGCTTTGAAGGTGATCGAGATGATAATAACCACCGTGGTATGCTCAATGGTTGGCGCTTTTTTAATCTACCTTGGGAACAGTGTTAAAGTTGAATTAGCAATAATATGTAGAAAAGGGGGGGGATGGGTATATTATACCCAATTATTTTAAACTAAGAATGTAACTTCACCATGAAACTACTCGCTAACCTCTCCCTGATTCTTTTCTTTTATTTCTCTTTAGCGGCCTGTGCCGTAGCACAAAAGTCAACAGTAAAAATCCTGCCTTTGGGGGATTCAATCACTTGCGCAAGTAAGTACAAATTGAGTTATCGATACCCCTTATGGAAAAAACTGGTTGATGCTGGAAAACAGATAAAATTTATTGGTAGCCATGCCGCAAAAGGTGATTATGGTAGAACCCAATGGGATACCTATAAAAACCTATCATTCCCCCCTTCTCATGAATGTCACCCTGGCTGGCGTACTGACCAGATATTAAATGGTCTAAACAAAGATGGAAGCAGACTTTCACAATGGATTGCTGGTTATCAAGCAGATATTGCCTTAATTCATTTAGGTACAAATGACATATATCAGTCACAAACAGCAGAATCTACCCGCGATGAAATAGAGCAAGTTATTCTTACGCTACGTACTAAAAACCCTTATATTAAGATACTACTAGCGAGGATTATTCCCATGCAAATGAATCCTAACATTCCTCGCTTGAATCAACTATTATTAAAATTGAGTAAAAAACTAAATAAGCCAGACTCACCCGTTATCAGTGTTGATATGTATTCTGGCTTTAGTGTAAACACTGATATGCAAAAGGATAAGATTCACCCAAATGCTAAAGGTGAAGAAAAAATGGCACAACGCTGGTTTACAGCTCTAATGGGAAAAAGAATAATGGGTCAAAACTAATCTTATAGATACCCATCTATCCTGTATCTATCAAAACGAAGTTGATGGAGTACTAGGAGGCTGCCTGAGAACTAAGAATTGACTGCAAATCCCATAAACATCATAATTTGAGCTTATCAAATTCGTTAAATAGAACAACTATTCGCCTCTTTTGATAAAC
>JALSLM010000119.1 GCA_026988295.1 Thiotrichaceae bacterium | reverse complement strand
GCTTCACCCATAGGTTAACTGGGTATTTTAAATCCCTCGATGAATCAATAGGTTATTCACTGTTCGGTAGTTGAATTACGGATTCAGGTTTTAATCAAATTCATATCTGTTTTTTTAAGCATTTATTATTAAAACCCATCCCCCCCCTTTTTTATTATATTTTTCAGCTTTTATATTCTGCGTGATTAAATACGTTTACCTGAATATCAACACAATCTCGTATGGTATTTGAGATAGCACATTTATGTGAGGCTCGCTCGACTGACTTTAAGCGTTTTTCGGGTAGTTCGGGCCAATATATTTCCATTTTAATGGTTTTAAATCGCGTTGGATCGCTATCAAATTCCCATTCTAATTTTGCCACTATGTTTTCAATGGTTACATCCATACGCAGTGCGTAGTGATCAATCACTGCAAAAGTGCAACGCCCTAATGATGCAACAAACATGGCGAGTGCGCTAAAGCGTGGCATTTTACCTAAATTTATGTCCATACCGTCTTCTTCCCAATCAAGAAGACGTAATTCAGTTTGCCCTAATACTTCTATTTTCATAACATGGTTATCCTTTTTTTATTGTTTCTAAAACTTCTTCTGCATGTCCTTTAACTTTTACCTTGTCCCATATCTGTTGCACTACACCTTCTTTGTTGATTAAAAAAGTGCTACGGACAATGCCCATATACTCTTTTCCAAAGGTTTTCTTGAGTTGCCAAACACCAAATAGCTCACAGACCTCTCCTGATTCATCTGAGATTAACTCGAATGGGAATTCTTGTTTGGCTTTAAAGTTATCATGGCGTTTCATGCTGTCTTTAGAAATGCCAAAGATTTCTGTGTCTAATGATTGGAATTCGGCATAACGATCACGAAAATCTTTTCCCTCAGTAGTACAGCCTGGTGTGCTATCTTTAGGGTAAAAATATAAAACGAGGTTAGACTTTCCCTTGTAATCGGAAAGTTTAAAATTTAAACCTGATGTGGCGGGAGCTGAAAAATCTGGAACAGTATCGCCAATTTTTAATACATTGCTCATATTATTTTCCTGATATGATAAATCCACATACTATACCGAAGGAGTGATCAAAATGCATAATTCCCTTATTCCTAATTTAATGGCTGATGATGTTAATGAAACAGCTCTTTTTTATCAAAATATTCTTGGTTTTTCATTGATCGTGGGTGTAGCTGATTTTGAAAAAGAGATGGAAGATGGCAATATTGTTATGGAATTGAAAAAAGGACAGAAGCTTGATTGGGTTAATATGAAAATGAAGCCCAAAGATCCTGCCAGTGAAGAGTTTATGTTCCAGTCACGTAAAAGCCTTGAGCATGATGTACCGGCTTTAGAGGGTGTTTCAATCGGTGCAAGTCAGACCCTATATCTTAGAAGCAAAGATGTAGATGCTCATTTTGCATCAATTAAAGATAAAGTTGAAGTGATCCAAGAGCCTATTACGCGATTCTATGGTATGCGAGAATGGTATTTTAAGGATATTAATGGTTATATTCTTTGTTATGGACAGGAATTAGCGAATGACTGATTCGGCTCAACATTCAGCAAGCAATTCAAATATTTGTGCAGATAATAAAATACGTTGCGAATGGGTAAGGGGTGGTAATGAACTTTATTATGAGTATCATGATAAAGAGTGGGGTAAAGCAATTCATGATGATCAATTATTGTTTGAATTTTTAACGCTAGAAAGTGCGCAAGCAGGTTTAAGTTGGGCAACAATTTTAAATAAGCGCGAAGGTTATCGAAAGGCGTTTGATCATTTTAATATTAAAAAAGTAGCTACATATAATGAGAAAAAAATAGCTGAATTACTTAACAACCCTGAGATTGTGCGAAATAAACTCAAAGTCAATTCAACCGTGCTTAATGCACAAAAAATTATTGAAATACAACAAGAATTTGGTAGCTTTGATGCCTATATTTGGCAATTTGTAAATGGTAAAACAGTGCAGAATAAATGGCAAACCATGCAAGAAGTTCCTGCTAGCACAGTAGAATCTGATGCTATGAGTAAAGACATGAAAAAACGTGGGTTCAAGTTTATTGGCACAACAATTTGCTATGCTTTTATGCAAGCAACTGGGATGGTGAATGACCATACAGTTGATTGCTTTTGTTATGCTAGGAGGCTGTCCGAGAA
>JALSLM010000118.1 GCA_026988295.1 Thiotrichaceae bacterium | reverse complement strand
TTACGTGCTTTAACAAAGCCACTATCAGTCGCATAATGACGGGCAACTTTGCCCTGTTGTTTTGTTTTGAAATACTTGTTTAGTTCAGTTTGAAGGGAGCTATTAGAAAAATTGAGAATAATCTCTACAAGGCTGGGTAGAGTAAATTTACAGATTCGCGTGAAGTCTTTAGGTGTCTTTCGATGCTCCTCTTTAAAATTAGCACCATCATAAGTATCATTTATTAACTTATAGATATTTTTAAATTTGTTTCGGCATTAGCATTACTGATCCTTGTCTTTACATTGCAACCTTCTGATTATAGTATAATAATCAGAAGGTTAAGATTATTTCAATGACATTTGGGGGATGGGTATAAAGATAGAAGCATATTATTGCTTTTTCTTTTTGCTTTTTCTCTGTCTCTTCTTTTTACGTGGTGCTCGTTCTTCTTCGCCTGTGTCTGGTAAGACGAAATCTATTTTACGATCATCAAGGTCAACGCGTGCGACGACTATTTCAATAGGGTCACCGAGGCGGTAGGTTTTACCTGAGTTCTCACCTGTCATCATGTGCCGTGCTGCGTCAAAGTGATAGTAGTCACTTTTTAATGCGGTGACGTGTACTAGCCCTTCAATATATATATCATTGAGTTCTACAAATAAACCAAAACTGGTGACTGTGGAGATAATACCAGAGAAGGTTTCACCGACTTTATCTATCATATATTCGGCTTTTAACCATGCCATTACATCACGGCTGGCATCATCAGCACGTTGTTCGCACATTGAGCAGTGCTCACCGAGTGCTTTCATTTCGGGATAGCTATAGGTGTAGCCGTTTGCATTGCCGTTTTCAATGATATGTAAAATAGCACGGTGTACCAGTAGATCAGGATAGCGACGAATAGGGGAGGTAAAGTGTGCGTAGTCTTTTCGACCTAAACCAAAATGCCTTGATATTTCAGGGTGTTGTTTATCTACGGGAGTGTATTGAGCACGACTCATTGAACGTAACATAACGGTTTGAATTAGGTGTGCATCAGGTCGTTCTTTTATGCTACTAAGTAGATTGGCGTAATCGCTGGGTTGCGGATCATCGCCACCGCCTAAAGTTAAACCAAGACCTGCTAAAAACTCATGTACTTTGGCGAGCTTTTCACTGTCGGGCCCTTGATGAACACGATGTAGCGCGGGTATATTATGACGCTTTAAGAAGTGTGCGGCACAGACATTGGCGTTGATCATGCACTCTTCGATAATCTTATGGGCATCATTTCGCTCGGTAGGTTTGATGGATTCTATTTTGCGATCTTTGCCAAAAATGATTTGTGTTTCTTGTGTCTCAAAATCAATTGAGCCTCGGCGTTCACGTGCTTTTCGCATAGCTTTATAAAGTGAATAAAGATCATCAAGATGATCAATAATTCTTGCATATCGCTTGCGTAGCCCTGGGTTTTTATCTACCACCATTTTTGCCATATTGGTGTAGGTTAAACGTGCGGCTGAATGCATAACGGCACTCATAAACTGATAGCTTATCATCTCACCTTCAGTATCAATGACGACTTCACAAACCATACAAAGACGATCTACTTTTGGGTTTAATGAGCATAAGCCATTAGAAATTTTCTCAGGCAACATGGGGATGACTTCAGCAGGGAAATAGACTGATGTGCCTCGATTCCAAGCTTCTTTATCTAAGCCGCTACCAACAGGGACATAATGAGATACATCGGCGATAGCGACGGTTAGCTTCCAGTTGCCATCGGCGGTTTTCTCACAATATACGGCATCATCATAGTCGCGTGAATCTTCGCCATCTATTGTTACCAACGGCATTTTGCGGAGGTCTACACGATCTTTTTTGTCTTTTAGTAGGACTCGTTTGCTAAGTGCGTCGGCTTCTTTTATTGCCTCTTTAGGCCAGATGTGAGGTAAATCGTGTGAGTGCAAAGCAATGTCGATTTCCATACCTGGTGCTAGGTGATCACCGAGTGTTTCGACAATTTTGCCAATAGGTTGATGCCGTGATGTGGGGTATTCAACAATGCGCGCAAGCACTATTTGCCCATTTTCAGCATCATTGCTAGCTTCTGGAGGAATAAGAATATCTTGGGTGATTCGTGAGTTATCAGGCGTTACAAAACCCAATCCACCTTCTATAAAATATCGACCCACGATTGTTTCGGTTTTGTGCTCAAGAATTTCAACAATAGCCCCTTCACGGCGACCTCTGCGATCAATGCCGGTGACACTCGCTAATACAATATCGCCGTGTAAAACTTTACGCATCTGTTTGCCGTGCAGGTAGAGATCATCACCACCATCTTCAGGAATCAGAAAACCAAATCCATCGGGATGTCCTGTGACACGACCCTTAACCAAATCAGCCTTGGCAACGGGTACATATTTTTTACTGCGATTGAAGAGGATTTGTCCGTCACGCTCCATTGCACGCAGACGATATTTCATCGCATCTAAATCTTGAGATTCTTCTAGGTTTAGCTTTTCAGCCAGTTCACGAAAAGAAATGGGAGCACCATTTTCCTCCATGACTTCAAGCATTAGCTCACGACTAGGAATAGGACGACCATATTTTTTGGCCTCACGTTTTTTATGTGGATCTTTATATTTCATGGGGGCGTATTCTACTCTGTTTTTTTATAAAACCCACCCCCCCTTGTTTTTAAATATTATTTAATTTGAGTTTTCAAGCAGATCAATTGAGTCAGATCCTTTTTTAATGCTTCTTTCGCTTAGAATTACACATAATTATCATCATTATCCTACCTCTAAGCGGTGATATGCAGCCGTTTAGAGATAATTAGTGACACAGAAAAAGAAGTAAGTGATAGCTTCAACAATTGTGGATAAAAAAATATGCAGTGAAAACTGAAAGGAATCAGATTCAATAATGAGTAAAGACACCCCATTAGATCGTTTTTATGAGCTGGATCTATTACGTTTTATAGCGGCTTTTTCGGTTCTTTTATTTCATTACACTTTTCTTAACGGGGTACAAGTTCAATCAGTACCCATTTATCCATTTTTGGAAAGCATTTTTAAATATGGATATTTCGGTGTAGAGCTATTTTTTATGATAAGTGGTTTTGTGATTCTACTAAGTGCTCAAAATAAGACTTGGAAAAGTTTTATTGTCTCTCGTATCACTCGTTTATATCCAGCTTTTCTGATTGCAGTAACAATTACCTCGGCTCTGATATTAATCATGGGCTCCATAGATTCTAACTTAAGTCTGTCACAATACCTTTGGAATTTAACCATGATTCCCGAATATGTTGGTGTTCAGAATATTGACCCTGTCTATTGGACCTTGCAAATAGAAATAAAATTTTATTTTTGGATATTAATTTTATTATTATTTAAGCAAATTCAGAATATCGAACCAATTATCCTAATATGGCTTGCCATCTCTGTATTAGATATTTTTGGTTTGCAGTATACGATTATTCGTCGTTTACTTATGCCAGAATGGGCTCCTTATTTTAGTGCGGGAGCATTGTTTTATATAATAAAAACACAGGGAATAAATACTCAACGTCTTGCTATGCTGGGTCTTTGTTTTTCCCTATCTTTATATTTTGCAACTGATAATGCGAGCAACAAAACAGACATATACACTATATACTTCTCTCCTTATATATTAGGGCTATTGCTAGCTTTTTATTATGTATTATTTACATATATTATTAACAACAATAAGAAAATACAGCTACCTCACGCATTGTTTATAGCATTGGGTGGTATCAGTTATCCCTTGTACTTGTTGCATCAAAAAATAGGCTCACTTTTATTTGTAGAAAATGTCTCATTTGGCATCAATAAATACCTATTGCTGTTCTTGATAACGACTATTATGATTATAGTATCGTATGTTTTATATCGTTATCTAGAAAGAGGCATAGCTAAAAACATGAAGCAAAAATTAGAACATTTACTTCGTCTATCTCATCCCAGACTCATCCCGAAATAGTTAATGAAAAAATGTAAAAACAGGGGGGGATGGGTTTGTATAGCACTACCTCAATAGCAACAAGCTTCTGGTTGGCAATTGGCTTGCTAACGCGACTACCAACGCCAACATTGCAAAAGTTCCAAGGCTCTGATGCGGGACGTTCGGTGCTATTTTATCCTTTGGTAGGGCTAATTATAGGCATCATTCTTTACCTGCCCATACTATTTTTTGCCGATAACACAAATGCCTCTCCATTATTGCTTGCCGCCATAATTACAACACTTTGGGCGATCATTACAGGTGGCTTGCACCTTGACGGTTTAGCCGATAGTGCAGATGCATGGCTAGGCGGCATGGGTAATGCTGAACGCATTCAAAGAATTATGAAAGACCCACTGGTAGGATCAGCAGGTGTTATTGCCATCGTTTGCTTACTTTTACTCAAAGTGGCTGCGCTGACACATTTAATTGAACAAGGGCTAGGTGGCTTGATTATTCTCGCCCCCATTATTGGCAGAAGCCTGATTCTATTGCTCTTTTTAACGACACCCTATGTGCGTAAACAAGGTATGGCAAATGATATGGTCGATTATTTGCCTAAAAAACATACTATCTATGTCGCCATTGCCAGTTTATTAATTTGTATCTTTTATTCGTTCTGGGGCGTTGTTTTTAGCTTGCTTGGCCTATTTTTTCTGCGTCGCTTAATGCAAAAATTATTAGCTGGTTGCACAGGGGATACCATCGGTGCAACTGTTGAAATAGGAGAAATGCTATATCTACTTGGTATCGGGCTAACTATTTAGCTGAAGCACTAAATCATACGGCCCCGCTCCTTTGAAAGCATTCAAATGAGCCATATCACACAGTTAAAATCTATTTCTGGATTTACCCCTAAGAAATCGTAAAATTCAAAACCATATCAACTATATATCAACTATGAGGTAAATATGAAGCAGATCAATAAGATTATAATCACGCTAATTCTATCAATATCAACAACACTGTCTTTCGCAAAAGGCGTAAATGTTGAAGAACCTTATGTGCGTGAAGTACCCCCTGGGCAAATGATTTCAGCATCATTTATGACTTTAAAAAATGATACTGACAAAGAAATTGCATTAATCAAAGCCAGCAGTGATGTAGCAAAAACGGTTGAACTTCATGAGCATGTGCATGAAGACGGCATGATGAAAATGCGTCAGATACCTAAGATTGTTATCCCTGCTAACGGCATTACTCCTTTAAAACCAGGTGGTTATCATATTATGCTTATAGGTTTGCAACGCAAAATCAAAGCAGGAGATAAAGTAAACCTAAACCTTGAATTTGATAATGGTGATAAAAAAACCATCACTGCCACCGTCAAAAAAGTCATGATGGGAATGAAGATGGGAGGAATGAAAAAAGGCATGAAGATGGGGGCAATGAATGGAATGAAAAAGATGAGCAATGACACATCTCATCTTAACCCAATGCCGAATCTGATGCGTGTTTTCAAAAAAATGCCTGAAAAGCTTAATCTTAGCAAAGAACAAACTGAGGCACTCGCAAAAGGTATAAAAGAACGTAGCCCAAAAATAAAAGAACTTTTTGCCAGCCTAAAAAAGAATGAAAGCAAGATAATGAAAGCGGCTTTATCAGGTGCTCCCATCGCAGAAATAGATCAACTGGCTGATAATATCATGCAAGATCGTCTTGCAATTATGAAAGGCAAAACAGGCTGCCGTGAAAGCACTAAGAAAATTCTCGATGAAAAACAATTTAAAACAATGATTGAGCTATATCGTGCCAATATGATGCCAAAAGCAAAGAAAATGAATGAAACACAGGCAAAAATGGCGATGATCAAACACACTAACCCAATGCCAAACCTGATGCTAGTTATTAAAAAAATGAGTGATAAACTTGATCTAAGCACAGATCAGGCCGCCAAACTAAAAGCATGGGGAGATGAAAGAGGCCCTATAATGGCAAAACAATATAAAGCCATCATAAAACTTGAAAAAAATATATTAGAAGCAGGGCTTAATAATGAACCTGTAGACAAGATATATCAGTTAGCCGATGCCATTACAATGGAACGAATCAAGGTTATTCGCGGTAAGCTGTTTTGTCGTGATAAGATGAAATCAATCTTAAATGCAGATCAATTTAAAAAAGTTATCGAGCTATATAAGGCTAATTTCCTCAGTCACTAAAGCTACAAATACAGATGAAAATATTTTCATCCATTTACTATCTTATCCCTTAGGGTGAATAAGCGACGGAACTAACAGTCTTTTTAGTGCTAAAACAAAAAACTCTGCGTTTCACAAATTATTCAGTCCTCAGCCCTAAGGGAGTCAATTAAATGAAACACTCAATATTCAGCTTACGCTCTATCCTATTTATTTTTATTGTAATTTCATCAAATACAATATCAAATGTAATCGCACAAGAAGCACAACAAGAAAAAAACAAAGAAACAGGCAAATATCTTGGTGCAAAAACAGCCACACATCCCAACTGGTTTAAAGAAAGTTTTCTTGATCTTGATGAAGATATTGCCGATGCAACAGCAGCAAACAAACGCTTAGTACTCTATTTTTGGCAACCAGGTTGCCCTTATTGCAGTCAACTATGGGAAGATAATTTCTCACAAAAAGAGATTGAAACGAAATTCCGCAACAACTTTGAAATTGTAGCTATGAATATGTGGGGTGATCGAGATGTTGTAAGTGTCGCAGGAAAAAGCTACACCGAAAAAGCCTTCGCAGAAGCTTTAGGTATTCAATATACCCCAACATTATTATTCTTTGATGAAAATAAAAAAATCATTCATCGACTTAATGGTTATATACCCCCCGAAGATTTTAAACTGAGCCTAGAATATGTATCAGGAAAATATGAAAAGAATCAAAAGTTTGGTGCTTTTTCAGTAGCTCAAAAACAACAGCGACAAGCACAAAATAAAACAACAAAAAAGCTTCATTCAGAAGACTTTTTCTCTCAGAAAATTACAGACCTGAATCACACAAAACAAGCAGAAGAAAAATATCTTGCCGTCTTTTTTGAAGAAGATAATTGTAAAAACTGTGACCTACTACACCAAAAAACACTCAAAGACCCCGCAACTAGAGCCTTAATTAAACAGTTCAAATCAGTACAATATAATCGTTATGCCGAAACCCCAATTATCACCCCATCAGGTGAAAAAACAACGGTAAAAGAATGGGCAAATCAACTAGGTATTGCTTATTTACCTGCTATCATATTCTTCAATCAAAATGGTAAAGAAGTAATGCGTATTGATGTACAAATGCGCACCTTTCATATTCAATCTGTTTTTGATTATGTGCTAACAGAAGCCTATAAAACCGAAAAGAATTTTCAGCGTTATATCTCCGCTAGAGCAGATAAAATACGCGAAAAAGGCATAGATACTGATATTTGGGCGTATTGAGATATAAAAAATGTAAAAAAAAGGGGGGGATGGGTAGTATCTTTTTATAGTGCTCGCATTTAGGTATTACCCATCCCCCCTGTTTTTTGCACTTTTTTTTAACACAGAGAAGGCACAGAAAGCCACAGAATTTTTCTAATTCCCGTCGTTCTATGTGGGAACGATAAATAGTAGTAGAGACGCATAACTTGTTTTTTATATCGTAACTAGAATCTTACTTAAATCATGCCTAGATTTAGGTAATTTCGTATTATAATCATCTGTTGGATGGCGGTAACCGATAGCTAATGCTACATCACATTGATAACCGTCTAACTCTTCAATAAATTCTTTGTTGACCAGATCTACATCAATACCCTCTAGTGGAGTCGAGTCAATTTTTAAGCGGGCTAAGGTATGTAGAGTATTTCCAAGAGCAAGATAAGTTTGTGCCTTTGTCCAATGACTAGTATTGCCATCTAAGTCTGTATTCGCTTCAGCAAAAACGAAAGATCCAAAAGCACTTTCTCTATCTTTTGGTTTCGTGCGATTATCTTTGATTCCTTTATCTACAACTTCAGCATAATCATCTCTAGTGTACTGTGGCTTATATGCAAATAGAATTATTTGTGAGCTATCAAATACATGAGCTTGATTGAATTGATATTTATTCTTGAATGTATTATGCATTCGTTTTTTTGCATTTTCACTATCAATAACTACGAATCTCCAAGGCTGTGAGTTTATTGATGATGCTGAAAGGCGAATAGCTTCAAAAAGAACGGCTTTATCTTCTTCAGAGATTTTTTTTGTAGGGTCATATTTTTTAGTAGTATATCTCCACTGCAAATCTTCAATTATTGGGTTGGTCATAATAAAACCTCTATAACTTTGTTAGTAAAAGTTGCATTATATTTTATACATGCAATAAAACAAGAACGCACAATAAAGTGCTATACTTACAAAAAGTATACTAATGGACTATAAAAAATGAAGCATGATGATTATAGCTGTAATTTTGGTTGCTCTATTGAGGCAGCTATAGAAGTTATTGGAGGCAAATGGAAAGGTATTATTTTATACCACCTAAGCTCTACAAAACGATTCAATGAGCTAAAAAAGTTAATGCCCAAAATCACACAACGAATGCTAACGAAACAATTAAGAGAATTAGAACGAGACGGTGTTGTTTTACGTAAAGTTTATGCAGAAGTCCCCCCTAGAGTTGAATATAGCTTGACAGAGTTTGGAGAGACACTACAACCTATATTAAAAGAACTAGAAAGCTGGGGAAATAAATATCTACAAAAAATAGCTGAGATTCGTTTTAAAACATAACGCTTTGTTATTTAAATATCCTTTTGGCTCTATTTTCGGTAAATATTGGGGCAGTGGTTTTTGTTCTGATAGAATAATGTCTTTATGGAAACCCTGATTAAGTTGATTAGAATTTAGCGCAGAAAAATCTGTCGCTTTTTCACGAAGCTAAAAATAATTGGGCTTGATCAGGATTTCCTTTAGCTGACTATGAAAGCTACCTTGTGTTAATATCACAGCCCTATCTAAATGTTTGAGGTAAAAATGGCAGGTCATAGTAAATGGGCAAATATTAAGCACAAAAAAGCGGCTAATGATAAGAAACGTGCAAAAGTATGGACCAAAATTATCCGTGAGATTACAGTCGCAGCGCGAGAGGGGGATACCTCTGATCCTAATGCTCACCCTCGTTTACGTCTTGCGGTTGATAAGGCGCTGGGGGCGAATATGCCCAAAGATACTATCGAACGTGCTTGCAAACGAGGCGCGGGTGAAACCGATGGTGCAAATTATGAAGAAATCAGATATGAGGGTTATGGACCAGGAGGTATAGCCATACTTGCTGATTGTATGACTGACAATAGAAATCGTACTGTTTCTGAGGTGCGTCACGCCTTTACTAAGGCAGGTGGCAACCTTGGCACAGATGGCTCTGTTGCTTATATGTTTAATAAAATTGGCTCGATTATTTATGCGGCAGGCGATGCTACAGACAATAATGAGGATGCAATTATGGAAATTGCACTTGAGGCTGGCGCAGAGGATGTTGTAATCGATGAAGATGGCTCAATAGAGGTTATCACAACGCCTGAAAATTTTGCCAATACTTGCAAAGCACTTAATGAAGCCAATTTTGAGCCGATGCTTGCTGAAATTACCATGCGAGCTGATATATTAATAACCGTTGATGCTGATACTGCCGAAAAGTTATTACGTTTAATTGATGTGCTTGAAGATTTGGATGATGTGCAGGATGTGTACTTCAATGCTGATATTCCTGATGAAGTATTAGAAGCTATTAGCTGATGAGAATTTAATGAGAATCCTTGGTATTGACCCTGGCTCACGCATTACAGGTATCGGAATTATTGAAAGTGATGGACGCTATAGCCAGCATGTTTTTAGTACCTGTATCCGCCTTGGTAATGATGCTTTTCCTATTCGACTTGGTAAAATATATAAAGAAATCGAGTTAATTATTGAAGAATATCAGCCACAGCAGATGGCGATTGAGGATGTTTTTTTATCAAAAAATCCATCATCTGCTTTAAAATTAGGGCAGGCGAGAGGTGCGGCGATTTGTGCAACGGTTATGCAAAACATTCCTGTATTTGAATACAGTGCCCGTGAAATCAAACAGGCGGTTGTGGGCAAAGGCAATGCTGATAAATCTCAAGTTCAGCAAATGGTTAAAATTCTCTTAAATCTCCAAGGAAAAATACAAGCTGATACCGCAGATGGGCTCGCGATTGCTTTAAGCCATGCTCACGTTGGCTCAACTAAAGCGCGTTTGCAGGCGGCAATAGAGGCTTCCTAGCCGAGAAGGCAATAAATTTCTTTTAGATTAATATTAGGTCATTCAAAATGATTGGACAATTACGCGGAATTCTTATCCATAAACAAGCGCCAGATTTAATGCTGGATGTGGCTGGTGTGGGTTATGAATTATTGGCATCCATTACTACTTTTATTGATCTGCCAGAGCTTGATAATGAAGTCACCCTATTTACTCATCTAATTGTGCGTGAAGATGCGCATACACTTTATGCTTTTAGCTCGCGACAAGAACGCACACTTTTTCGCACGCTATTAAAAGTAAATGGAGTTGGACCTAAAATGGCACTGGCAATCGTCTCAGGAATGACCGCCAATGAGTTTTCCCAACTGATTCATGCTAATGATGTGACTGGTTTAACCCGTCTGCCAGGTGTGGGGAAAAAGACCGCAGAACGCTTGATTATAGAAATGCGTGATCGACTACCAGAACCTGACGAAGCATCTGATTCTGATTCCAGTTCCAAGAATCCTAAACCTGCTCCTAGCATCAGAAACCTTGAAGAAGAGGCTGTAGCTGCGCTTCTCGCGCTAGGCTATAAACCTGCACAAGCAAGTAAAATGGTATCTTCTAGCTCTGGTGCAAATTTATCTGTTGAAGAAATCGTGCGTAATGCACTTAAATCGAGCTTATCATGAGTGGTTCTAATCAGGATCGAATCATATCGCCTGTTGCAGGTCTGGATGAAATAATAACGGATATCGAAGAACATATTCGCCCCAAATTTTTAAAAGATTATGTTGGACAACCTGTTGTACGCGAGCAGATGGAAATATTCATCCCAGCGGCTAAAGCCCGTGGTGAAGCACTGGATCATGTGCTAATTTTTGGACCACCTGGTCTCGGTAAAACCACGCTCTCCCATATTATTGCCAATGAACTGGGTGCAAACTTACGTCAAACATCAGGTCCAGTATTAGAAAAAGCAGGTGATCTTGCCGCCTTGCTAACCAATCTTGAAGAGCATGATGTTTTATTTGTGGATGAAATTCACCGCCTCAGCCCAGTTATCGAAGAAATCCTGTATCCTGCTATGGAGGATTTTCAACTTGATATTATGATCGGTGAAGGTCCAGCAGCTCGTTCTATTAAGCTAGATTTACCGCCATTTACATTAGTTGGTGCAACCACACGAGCAGGCTTATTAACCTCACCATTACGTGATCGTTTTGGCATTGTGCAACGCCTTGAATTTTATAATATTGAAGACTTAACACATATAGTTAAACGTGCCGCAGGCATTATTCATGTTGAAATTGACAACAAGGGGGCGCAAGAAATCGCTAAACGCTCACGCGGAACGCCTCGAATCGCCAACCGCTTATTGCGTCGGGTACGAGACTATGCACAGGTTAAAAGTGATGGCAAAATTAGCCAAGATATTGCCGATAAAGCACTCAATATGCTCAATGTTGATGAACAGGGTTTTGATCACATGGATAGACGTGTTCTACTTGCGATTATGGAAAAATTTGATGGTGGCCCTGTAGGTGTTGAAAGCATTGCCGCTGCCATCGGCGAAGAGAGAGGAACGATAGAAGATGTTATTGAGCCTTTTTTAATCCAGCAGGGTTTTTTAATGCGAACTCCACGTGGTCGGATGGCAACACGTCACGCGTGGCAGTATTTTGGATTGAAAGCACCTACAACAGATCAGCTGTTTTAAGAGGCTTAAGCCCAAACCATGCCGACACAAACAAGCACACAAGCGCCTGATAACAATTTGGATCAAGGCGTAGCAGAACAAAATACCTTTACTTGGCAATATTTGAAAGAGATTGCTCTTAGGCACAAAAAACAACTAATCTTTGCTAATCTAGTCTCGATTTTAGCCACGTTAATACTTGTTCCGATACCTCTGTTAATGCCCATGTTGGTTGATGAGATATTATTGAATATGTCAGGTGCCGCTTTGACAGAGCAAGCAGCCGTATTTTTTATTATCCTCTTCACCTTTGTCACACTGGCTCTGCGCATCATTGGTATGATACTTTTGGTGATTCAAACGCGCTCATTTACACTCGTCGCCAAAGATATTACCTATCATATCCGCAAAGACCTGTTAGCAAAGGTCAACACTATTTCAATGTCAGAATACGAAACGCTGGGCAGTGGAACAATTAGCTCTCATTTTGTCGTTGATGTTGAAACTATCGACAAATTTATTGCCGAAACTGTCAGCAAATTTATTGTTGGTGTATTGCTACTCGTTGGGATTACCAGCGTACTGCTCTGGCTACATTGGAAACTTGCCCTAATTATTATTGTGCTCAACCCCATTGTGGTGATGCTATCTATAAAAATGGGAAAACGAGTTAAAGAGCTGAAAAAAAAGGAAAATACGGCTTTTAGTATTTTTCAGCAATCCCTTACAGAAACACTCGACGGCATCCAACAAATTCGAGCTAGTAACCGTGAAGGCTTTTTCTTTAAACGATTGGTAAAACAGGCAAAGCAGGTCAGAGATCATTCAGCTAGTTACTCATGGCGTAGTAATGCCGCTGGTCGCCTGTCTTTTGTAATCTTTGTGATGGGCTTTGATGTTTTTCGTGCCATAGCAATGCTGGTTGTCGCACTATCAGATTTGAGTATCGGACAGATGTTTGCAGTCTTTGGCTATCTGTGGTTTTTATTATCACCTATCCAAGATATATTAAATATAAATATTGCTTGGTTTGGTGCAAAGGCCGCCTTAAAACGGATTAATATACTCGCTAATCTCAAATCTGAACCGCAATATCCACATGAAGTAAACCCCTTTGAAGGCAAGCACACGGTCAGCGTGCGCGCTGAAGACATTAGCTTTGCCTATGGCAATCATCGACCCATATTAAAAAATGTGAACCTAAGTATCCACAAAGGACAAAAAATTGCACTAGTCGGGGCAAGCGGCGGTGGCAAATCTACCTTTGTGCAGGTTTTGCTCGGTTTATATCAACCCCAAAAAGGCATGATTTATTTTGATGATCAGCCAGTTACAAAAATAGGTTTAGATATTGTGCGAGAAAACGTAGCCACCGTGTTGCAACACCCCGCTTTATTTAATGATAGCATCCGTATGAATCTCACACTTGGGCAAGAGTTTGAGTCAGAGCTTGAGCTGGGAAAAAATGATGAAAAACTATGGAATGCACTAAAAATAGCGCAACTAGAAGATGTTGTTAAAAATTTAGAAAATGGCTTAGATACACTGGTTGGCAAGCAAGGAGTACGTTTATCAGGTGGTCAACGCCAACGTCTTGCCATTGCGCGTATGGTGTTGAGCGAACCTAAAGTTGTTATACTCGATGAAGCAACCTCATCATTAGATACTGAAACCGAGAAAAAACTCCATCAGGCACTTAATGGATTCCTCAAAGATCGCACCACATTGATTATTGCCCATCGACTCAGTGCAGTGCGCCAAGCTGATCATATTTTTGTTTTTGACGATGGACACATTATCGAACAGGGAAACCACACTGAATTGATAAAAGGTGAGGGTTTGTATCAGCGATTATATGGAGAATAACCTCCTATTGTTATCATGCAAAAAAATGCTTGAAAGCTTCGCAATCATCCCAATGCTCTATACCCATCCCCCCCTTTTTTTAGATATTTTAAAAATATGCAAAAAACAGGGGGGATGGGTTTAGTAATATATTACCTGGAATCTGAAATAAATATGAAACAATATCGAGGTACAACCATCCTTTCCGTAAGACGTAATGGCAAGGTAGTTATTGGTGGTGATGGGCAAGTTTCTCTTGGCAACACCATAATGAAAGGCAATGCGCGTAAAGTACGCCGTCTCTACGAGGATAAAGTAATCGCAGGTTTTGCAGGTGGCACAGCTGATGCTTTTACGCTATTTGAAAAATTTGAAGCAAAGCTACATGAATACAATGGCAATCTCACGCGAGCGGCTATTGAACTAGCAAAAGACTGGCGTACCGACCGTGGGATGCGCCAACTTGAAGCTTTACTCGCCGTGGCAGATAAAGAGACTTCACTGATAATCACAGGCAACGGTGATGTTATCGACCCTGAAGACAATCTGATTGCTATCGGCTCGGGTGGTCCCTATGCACAATCAGCCGCACGAGCCTTGCTTGATAATACAGAATTATCAGCGCGTGATATTGTCGAAAAAAGTTTGAGTATTGCGGGCGATATTTGCATATACACAAACCAAAATAGAACCATAGAAGAGTTATAAAAAGAGTGATTGAAGAAGCAATCGAACTCCCCAAAAAAGTATAAAAAAGGGGGGGGATGGGTATTATCTGAATCCTTAAGATCAATGTAGATTTAGATATTAGTCGCCTCCCAAGAGAAAAAATTATGTCAATGACCCCAAGAGAAATTGTTCAAGAACTAGATCAACACGTTATCGGACAAGATGACGCAAAACGTGCCGTAGCCATTGCGCTACGAAATCGCTGGCGCAGACAACAGCTTGATGCTGAGCTACGACAAGAAGTCACACCCAAAAATATTCTTATGATTGGCCCTACTGGTGTTGGCAAAACTGAGATAGCCCGTCGTCTTGCCAAACTTGCCAATGCACCATTTATTAAAGTTGAAGCCACAAAGTTTACGGAGGTAGGCTATGTCGGCAAAGAAGTTGATTCTATTATTCGTGATCTAGTCGATGTAGCAGTAAAGCTCACTCGTGAACAAGAAGTCAAAAAAGTAAAAAATCGTGCAGAAGATGC
>JALSLM010000117.1 GCA_026988295.1 Thiotrichaceae bacterium | reverse complement strand
TTATCATTACGGAAGACGACGCAAAAAACTGTGCAAGTCTTTGGTTGCCTTCCAAAAAATTGGGATTGTTATTAGCAGATAGAGCTTGTTTGGCTACAGGATTACGCTTAAAGAGTGATGTAATTACCGCAGACCGAGTGTGGAATGATCTTGATATAAATTTGGAAATACACCTAATTCGTTAAGGAGAAACTGATTAAGTCCAATTATTTTCAGCTTGCCAAATCTGCCGATATTTCTACGCTAAACTCTAATCGACTTAATCAGGCTTTCCTTATGAAGGGGTTAAAAAAATGTAAAAATAGGGGGGGATGGGTAATATACAGTAATAAACTCCTGAATCTGTGAGGTCACTACGGCACAGAACGCAAGCTATTGATTCATCACGGGTTTAAAAAATACCCGCTTAACCTATGGGTGAAGCTAAGATTTTTTAAATCCCGTACTAAAACAATATCTTACGCCCTGTTATCCGCATTGACCTCACGGATTCAGGAAACTTCTATATTATATTTTATAGTGCTTTTTTATGACGCTTTTTTTATGATGCTCTAAAGTCGCTAATCATCCCCCCAAAGCAACTCACCGCAACTGGATAAGTCATATCCTACTAAAGTTTCGGCAATTTCTTGAGTGGTGATTGATTTTAATTCGTCGATAAATTCCTGAAATAAATGCCTAAACCAAATGTTTCTAGGTAGTACTAGATCAACAGACTCCCAGCCGAGACTAATGAATTGCTGCCCAAATTCATTGGCTGATGCACGAGTTCCAGGGCTTATATCTGCGAGACCCATTGCGATAATGGCGGCAGCTTCGTGTTCTGATTTTGCTTCTATTTCTGTGTCTAGTGCTTTATTTCCACGATGATCTTTGACAAGAATTTCTTGCAGAAAGCGTTGAGAGCCTGATTCTATTTGCCGTTTAGCCCATAAAAAAGGTGAGTTAAATAGAAAACTAAGTTGCTCTTGTGAATTGCTTTGTTGCAAACTAAATTGTTGTTGAATGAGTTTCATCACTTTTGGGCTAATTATCAACCCTTGCTCACGTTGAAAAGCGCGAATTAACACCCACTGCCGTGATTGCGAGTATTGTTGCAAAAGTGCAGGATGACGTAAATTGCTTTCTGCTTGCGCTCCCCAATGTATGACACAAATATCAATGCGCCGTGATTGCAATAGATTAAGTCCAATGCTTGTGCTACTTGGGGAATAGCTAATCAGTGCATGGTGTTTGATGTCATGAGCAAGATTGCTAATCACGCGAGAGAGTAGTGGGTCATCACTGCCACCAATAATTAGGCGGTCGTTGAGTAAACCGCTGTGCGATGAATCTAACATCCAACGATCAATTAATTCACGGGGAAACATCCATTTTCCTGTTACTTTAGTTGCAGGAATATGCCCGTCATTAGCCAGTGAATAGATTTTTTTCTCATTTAATTGCAAGTATTCAGAAACCTGCTTAACACTGAGAAAAGGTGATTGATAGGGTTGCTTATCAGGTATTTTAGGATTACTCATTGTGGAATGGCATCAAACTTTATTTTTTCAGCACCTGTATAAATGAGAAAGTGTTTTCCCTTGGCGCGTGAGATTAAAATAACGCCAAGGCGTTGTGCAATTTCATAACCCATCTGTGTAGCACCAGAGCGTGAAAGTAAAATGGGAATGCCCATTTGTGCGACTTTAATCACCATTTCGGAAGTCAGTCGTCCCGTTGTATAAAATATTTTATCTGCCCCACTGATTTCATTCAGCCACATATAACCCGCGATAGCATCGACAGCGTTATGTCGTCCAACATCCTCAACAAACCGTGTTATTTCTGCTCCCTTGCAAAGGGCACAACCATGAACCGCTCCCGCTTGTCGATAAATTTCATTATGTGCGTTTAAGTTTTTCAGTAGAGAATAAATAAGAGATTGTTTGATATTTATTTCAGGAATTTGAATGTCATTTAAGCCATCCATCATATCGCCATAAACCGTGCCTTGCCCGCAGCCTGTCGTTACTGTTTTCTTACTGAGTTTTTTATCCAGATCAGCAATGCTTTGATGTGTAGTAATGGCAACCGATTCAGTCTCCCAATCAACCTGTATCGCTTTTATATCTTCAAAGTTTTTTACCAGACGTTGATTTCTAAGCCAGCCCAACACTAATAATTCAGGCTGAGTACCGAGCGTCATTAAAGTAACGATTTCACGCTTATCAAGATAAAGCGTTAATGCACGCTCAGCAGCAATATGACCATCAATCACCTCAGCAAATTCATTGGTAGCAGATACGTTAAACGCAGCATGTAAACCTGCATCAGTAAGCTTTGGTTTTGTGGGCATTTTTAACTCCTGTTTTTCTTATGGATTCGGATACAAACAAGCAAAATATATACCAGCTATCTAATCATGTATGGAAGCAAACAAGCAAAAGCAGAGGTAATGATTGAACAGAAACTTATGGTTAGTATTGTCTATGGAAATATTTGCTATGGTTTATTTTGTCCCATTTTTGATGATAGCTTGCTGTTAAGCTAATGATAAAAATATGCAAAAAACAGGGGGGATGGGTATGTATACAATGAAGCTTGTTGGAGTACCAAGGAACTCTAAAGAAATTAAGTCCCTAATACTGGCATAGTATTTGCTATTTTATTCTGTAATGAATATACCCTCAAAACTACCTTCGCATACAGCCCTTAACTTACCCTCAGATGTGCTGTCAAATTCAGATGATTCCATCTTAAACGAGAAACTACCCAATAGTTTTCCTGTTTCTGTATTAATGGAGTCGCGCCCTGCTAAAAGTCAATGGATTGATAAGACTTGGGATGCGGTTGGACTTTTGTCGCTTTCTCCTACTGATAAAACTTTAAAGACTGAAGTGAAAGAGGAGGGTAAGGATGTAAAAGTCATTCAACAAGGAGAGGTAGAACAGTTGCTTTATAGTGGTTTAACGATTCGCTTGTTTTTAGATGAGTGTGAAAGTTATTACCATAATCTTATGTCGCCTGAACCTGGTTGTTTTATTGTTGCCCGCACTGATGAAGAGGCGCAGGGTAGTCAGGCTGATGTACCTATTCCTTTTTTAGTCACGCTGAGTTTTGATGAGGCACATGCCTATTTAGAAGGTGATGACACAGTTTATTCTGTTTCTATTCCTGCAGAGTTATACCGTTGGGCAGAGGCGTATATTTTAGAAAATTACAGCGCAGAAAAACGCAAAAAGCGCAAACGTAAAGATTGGAGAAAAGGCGAATGAAGGATGCGTTTGAAATAAAAAATAAAAGTGAAAGCGAACAAGAACACGAAAGCTTTGCATCGCGGTGGTCACGGCGCAAACAGCAGGTGCAACAAGAACCAAAACAAGATACAAGTGAGTCTATTTTAGCGGATACAAAACCACAAGATTTTCACGAAGATTTAGAGTCACCACAGAAAACCCCTGAAGAGCAGCGTTTAGAGGCACTCAATGCGTTAACTGATGAAGATATGCCTGATATTAAAACACTTGGTGAAGATTCTGATTACTCGGGTTTTATGTCAATTAATGTTAGTGAAGAATTACGCAAAATTGCCCTAAAAAAGTTATTTCATGGCAAGTCATACAATCTGCGTGATGGCTTGGATGAGTATGATGGCAATTATAGTAGTAGCAATTTTGAGAAATTAGACCCTGCCATTATTACCTGCGATATGAAACATTTGCTCAAGGTTGAAGCAGAAAAGCTATTGGCAAAAGAAGCAGAAGAAAAACAAAACTTAGAACAAGAATTCATTGTTTTGCAAGATAGTGATGATGACATTCTAGATCAATTAGAGAGCACAGATGAAATAATTGAGCCGGATCTTGTGAGCAATAAAACGAAAATTAAGGATGATAATGTATGACTGATGGTTTCTCAACAGAGAGCATAAAACAAGCACAGACGGTTGCTTATGAAGCGGTAAATCAATTAAAGACAGAAACAACTGCCATTGTGGAGTATCAATCAGCGGGGCATTTATTGCTTATTGGTGATGCACAGGCAGTTGAAAAATTTGGTGAAATACCTAAAGAGCTAAGTAGTGAAGTTGTATCAGTTAAAGATCAAGCACCTAATAATGATGAAATCACCATCGATGGTGCGTTAGGTAAGTTTGTTATCAAAATCGCAGAAAAATCAATAAATGCTGATTTAGTACTAGATTTAACAGCAAATCCTATTCTATCTATGGCTCTTAAACCACCTGGTTATTTTGCGATGGATTTATCTCGTGCTGACATGGCTGATACAAGCGATACTGCTAAGCTAATTGCTCTCAAACAAGAATTATCAGATCTAGTCGGAACCTTTGAAAAACCACGTTACTTTGATTATAACGCATCAGCCTGTGCGCATGGGCGTTCAGGGAAAACAGGTTGCACACGTTGTTTAGAGGCTTGCCCCGCTGAAGCAATTAGCTCATTAATCGATAGTATAAAAGTTGATCCTACACGTTGTCAGGGTGGAGGTATATGTGCCACCGTTTGTCCATCTGGGGCAATTAGCTATGCTTACCCAAAAGCAAAGGATTTATTAAACCATGTTCGCACTTTATTGCTGAGCTATCTCAAACAGGGAGCTAGTCAGCCAGATTTAGTCTTTGTGACAGAAAAAGAACAGGAGCAAGCCAAGCAGATATTACCAGCCGCTTTGCTTGTTATCGTCGAAGAAGTTGCCAGTGTTGGCCCTGAAGTTTGGTTATCAGCATTAGCATGGGGTGCTAAAGCGGTGAGATTATTTGATCTTGGTGATGGAGAAGGTCATCAGCGAATGCCACACTCTTCGCGAGATGCTTTAGATCATAATATTGAAATGGTACAGGCGGTATTAATTGCGGCAAATTATCCAGCCAGTACAGTTGCTGTTATTGCCAACCTTAGCGAGCTGTTGACGTTAGACAGCATGTCAAAAATAATCCCTGCGAGTCATGCGGCTCTTTCGGATAAGCGTCAAGCATTCTATATGGCATTAGATTATTTAGTTGAGCAATCTGATCAGGTAAAAGAAATTACATTACTGCCAGAAGGCTCGATTTTTGGTGATGTACAGGTCGATCAAGAAAAATGCACTTTATGTATGGCCTGTGTCAGTGCCTGCCCTGCAAATGCCTTACAAGATAGCAATGAAACACCACAACTGGGATTTGTAGAAGCAAACTGCTTGCAATGTAACCTTTGCACTCATACCTGTCCAGAAAGTGCTATCACTATTTCACCACGTTTATTGCTTAATCACAATGCACGAAAAAAGCCTCGTGTATTGCATCAAGACAGCCCATTTTGCTGTATCACCTGCGGAGAACCTTTTGCAACAACATCGGGTATTACTACCATAATTGCTAAACTGGCAGGGCATTCAATGTTTGCCGATGAGCGTTCTAAAAATCGCTTAAAAATGTGTGATGACTGTCGTGTAAAAGACATGATGGAAGACCCGAATGCTAATTTTAATCATTAGGAGGCTGTCCGAGAATAGAGAATCTACTGCAGAAAAGTTGAATTTAGCTATATTTCCCCCCCCCCCACCAAACCAAATGAGATTATAACCATGAATACGAAACAAACCTTGCTTTCACTAATTGCAATACTTGGATTATCACTGACAAGCATCAGCTTTGCTGATATGAACTTAGATAAGAAATACTCTAATGTAAGTTTTGTCTCTGTTAAAAAAGGAACGGTTGCTGAGGGTCATAGAATTAGAAAATTATCAGGTTCGCTAACAGATAAAGGTATTTTAAAAATCACGTTAGATCTTAATAGCGTTGATACTAAAATCGAAATCAGAGACCAAAGAGCTAAAGAGTTTTTATTTGAAACAGAAAAATTTGCAGAAGCAACCTTAACGGCAAATATCGAAGAAATTAAGGATGGCATTTCAAATATCAGCACAGAAGCTGAATTAAGTCTTCATGGTATTAGCCAAAAAATCAAAGTGGATGTAACAGTACTTAAATCAGGTGATCAGCTTTTAGCGACAAGTACCATGCCAATTATTATTAATGCCGCTGATTTCAAACTGGAAGGCGGTATTAAGAAACTTCAAGAATTAGCCAAGCTACCTTCGGTGGCAACTTCAGTACCCGTTTCTTTTGTTTTAATGTTTAACAAAAAACTGAAACCATGAGGTCAATGCGGATAACAGGGCGTAAGATATTGGTTTGACATGGGATTTAAAAAGCTCTGCATAATTGAGTTCACCATCTACTAGCGCAGATGGGAAGCTCACTAAATCTTAGCTTTACTCGTAGGTTAAGCGGGTATTTTTTAAACCCGTGATGAATCAATGGCTTGCATCCTTTGCCGTAGTGGACTCACGGATTCAGGAAAAAGTAAGTAATAATGTGTAGCCCCGTGTGAAGCTTCTAGGAGGGCTGTCCGAGAACTAGAATTGAAATAAAAATACCAGAGGTATTATAAGGTTAGCTTGTTAGAAGAGGCGAATAGTTGTTCTATTTAACGAAGTTTATAAGATCAGATTATGATGTTTATAAATCACATATTTAACCCACTACCCCGTATTGATCTTATGGATTCCAACATAAGAAATATAAAAAAACATAAAAAAGAGGGGGGATGGGTTAAATAACTCCTTTTTGGTTATTTCTCTCCCTGAGAAGTTGGCACATCGATTGCTTTTAAATATATGAGTACTAAGTCACAGGTCAATGTCACAGGTCAATGAAATATATGTCCCTACAAGCACAAGTTATAAAATTTAAGGCTGATTCTTCTTTTGTTCCATCAATCGATAATGCGATTGATGAGAACACCGCCCGCGATTGGCAAGATGAAGAAAGCCAACAGGAGCAGCAGTATCGTGCGTCTGCTTATAGCATTCTCGCGGCTTTATTAAGAACCGTGCCTTCTGAGGAGATTTTGCAGCATATTGCCGAGTTTGCAAAAGTTGCGGTGGATGAAGATGAGCTTTTATTGTCAATGTCAACAATGGGTTTGGCGGCTGAAAGCACATCACTTGATGCTATTGATGATGAGTTTCATACCCTGTTTATTGGTCTAGGGCGGGGTGAATTAGTGCCTTATGGTTCGTGGTATCTCACAGGATATTTAATGGAACAGCCTTTGAGTATTTTACGTGATGATTTGGCTCAACTCGGTTTTCAGCGAGATGAGGAGGTCGTAGAACCTGAGGATCATGTCGCTGCATTGTGTGAAGTGATGTCAATGATGATTCAAGATAATGCCGCCACTTCTGTTCAATCTGAATTTTTTGATAAGCACATCAGCCCGTGGATAGGGCGTTTCTTTGGTGATTTATCAGAGGCAGAATCTGCCATCTTTTATCGGGCAGTGGGTCGTTTTGGCAGTGCCTATATCAATATAGAAAAAAACTATTTATCTATGCCCGTTTAATGGACGAGGCAAAAACGCTAATTTGAGGTAGTTGTAATGAAGAAGTATGCAAAAGCAATCATTAATTTTGAACAAAGTCGTCGAGATTTCTTAGGCAAAGGCGCAATTTTAGGAGCGAGTGCGGTTGCTGTCGCGGCTCTTCCTTCTGTTGCTAGTGCAGTAGAAGCACCAGAGCTGGGTGTTGAAGCTAAAAAAGAGGAAGGTTATCGACTCACTCAACATATTGCTGATTATTATAAATCAGCCACGCTTTAAGGAGTTTGTCTCATGAAATTAACTAAAGTATCAAGTACCGTCAGTAAGAATAAACAGAATAATAGCGAAGCTCTCAGTCGAACAGGGGTTGTAAAAGCTTCTGGAAAAGCCATTTCAAGACGGCAGTTTTTGCGTGGCTCAAGCCTTATGGCAGGTGGTGCTGCATTAGCAACAGGCATAGCACCTGGGATGATGAAAAAAGCCGATGCAGCCGAAGCTAAAAAAGGTGATCTTAAACGTGTTAAAACAATATGTACCCATTGTTCAGTAGGTTGTGGTGTTATTGCTGAAGTTGAAAATGGTGTTTGGACAGGGCAAGAACCAGCATTGGATCATCCTTTCAATAAGGGCGCGCATTGTGCTAAGGGTGCGGCGATTCGTGAACATGGTCATGGTGAGCGTCGTTTAAAATATCCAACTAAATTAGTGAATGGCAAGTGGAAGAAAATCTCTTGGGATCAGGCAATTAATGAAATAGGGGACAAGCTACTCAGTATTCGCAAAGAATCAGGGCCAGATTCGGTTTATTGGCTGGGTTCTGCAAAACATAATAATGAGCAGGCGTATCTTTTCCGCAAAATGGCGGGCATGTGGGGTACTAACAATGTTGATCATCAGGCGCGTATCTGTCATTCAACCACAGTAGCAGGTGTTGCGAATACATGGGGTTATGGTGCGATGACTAACTCCTACAATGATATTCATAATTCTAAAGCAATATTATTGATTGGTTCAAACCCTGCTGAAGCGCATCCTGTTTCTTTATTGCATATCATGAAAGCGAAAGAAGAAAATAATGCACCAATTATTGTTATCGACCCACGTTTTACACGCACGGCGGCTCATGCTGATCATTATTTAAAAATTCGTCCAGGGACAGATGTTCCCATTATTTGGGGTATGTTGTGGCATATCTTTAAAAATGGTTGGGAAGATAAGAGCTTTATTCAGCAACGTGTTTATGGCATGGAAGATGTCAAAAAAGAGGTTGCTAAGTGGGAACCTGCTGAGGTTGAACGTGTAACAGGCGTACCAGAAAGTAAAGTAAAAGCAGCTGCAAAAGCAATGGCTAAAAATCGCCCAGGTACGTTTATCTGGTGTATGGGTGGTACACAACATACCATTGGTAATAATAATACCCGTGCTTATTGTACCTTCCAACTGGCACTCGGCAATATGGGTGTAGCAGGCGGTGGTACTAATATTTTCCGTGGGCATGACAATGTTCAAGGTGCAACCGATCTTGGTGTATTAGCCAATACATTACCAGGTTATTACGGTCTTAAACCAGGTTCGTGGAAGCATTGGGCGAAAGTTTGGGATTTGGATTATGACTGGGTCAAAGGACAATTTGACTCAGGCAGTTATGAGAAAAAAGGTGATAAAGATGTTCATGTGATGAACACAAAAGGTATCCCTGTTTCTCGCTGGATTGATGGTGTGCTTGAAGATAAGAAAAATATCGGACAAAAAGATAATCTACGCGCCATGTTCTTTTGGGGTCATGCGCCAAACAGTCAAACCCGTGGTACAGAGATGAAAACAGCGATGGAAAAGTTGGATATGATGGTCGTTGTTGATCCATACCCTACTGTTTCATCAGTGATGCATGACCGCAAAGACGGTGTTTATCTCTTGCCAGCCGCGACACAACTTGAAACTTATGGTTCGGTTACTGCCTCTAATCGTTCTTTCCAATGGCGTGATAAAGTGATTGATCCGCTTTTTGAGTCACTGCCCGATCATACGATTATGTATAAATTGGCGAAGAAAATCGGCATTGCAGATCAGATGTTCAAAAATATTAAGGTAGAAAATGATGAACCCCTGATTGAAGACGTGCTACGTGAAATCAATAAAGGTATGTGGACAATTGGTTACACAGGGCAAAGCCCAGAGCGGTTAAAGAAACAGCAAGAAAATTGGGGTGACTTTGACTTCACCAGCCTCAAAGCAGAGGGCGGGAAATGTGATGGTGAATTCTATGGTCTGCCCTGGCCTTGTTGGGGGACACCAGAAATGAAACACCCAGGAACACCTAATTTATATGATGGCAGTACTTCAGTTGCCGACGGTGGCTTAACCTTCCGTGCCAGATTTGGTGTGGAGCGCAATGGTGTGAACTTGCTTGCAGAAGGCTTTCATTCCAGAGGTTCAGAAATCAAAGATGGTTATCCTGAATTTAAAGCAGACTTACTTAAAAAACTAGGTTGGTGGGATGACCTCACCTCAGAAGAAAAGAAAGCTGCCGAAGGTAAAAACTGGAAGACTGACCTTTCAGGTGGTATTCAGCGTGTTGCTATCAAACATGGTTGTGCGCCATTTGGTAATGCCAAGGCAAGGGTCAATGTCTGGACTTTCCCTGATCCTGTTCCCATTCACAGAGAGCCGCTTTACAGTAGTCGCCGTGACCTTGTAGAGAAATATCCAACCTATGAAGATCGCAAAATGTTTTGGCGTTTGCCCACACGCTACGCTTCAATCCAGGCGAAAGATTATTCAAAAGATTACCCCATTATTTTAACCTCGGGTCGTCTGGTGGAATATGAAGGAGGCGGTGATGAAACTCGCTCAAATCCGTGGTTAGCTGAATTACAACAAGATATGTTTGTTGAAATGCACCCACGTGATGCTAATAACGCAGGTATCAAAGATGGTAATGATGTTTGGTTGGAAACCCCAGAAGGTGGCAAAATCAAAGTGAAAGCAATGGTGACACGCCGTGTCGCATCGGGTGTCGCTTTCGCTCCATTCCACTTTGGTGGTCACTTCCAAGGTAAAGATTTACGCGATAAATACCCTAAAGGCTCTGACCCTTATGTTCTAGGTGAAGCTATAAATACCGCCATGACCTACGGTTATGATTCTGTCACACAAATGCAGGAAACTAAGTGTAGCCTGTGCAAAATAAGCAAGGCATAGGAGAGATAATAATGGCAAATGTAAAATTTTATTGTGATGCAGAGCGTTGTATTGAATGTAATGCCTGTGTAACGGCTTGTAAAAATGAAAATGATGTACCTTGGGGAGTCAATCGTCGCCGAGTAGTCACTATAAAAGATGGTGAGCCAGGCGAGCGTTCGCTTTCAGTGGCTTGTATGCATTGTTCCGATGCACCTTGTGCTGCGGTTTGCCCTGTTGATTGTTTTTATACGACCGACAATGGCATTGTTTTGCATGACAAAGATATTTGTATCGGTTGTGGCTATTGTTCTTATGCTTGCCCATTTGGTGCGCCACAATTCCCATCATCAGGGGCATTTTCATCTAAAGGTAAAATGGATAAATGTACTTTCTGTGCAGGTGGTCCTGAAGAAACAGGCAGTAGCGAAGAAAAGCGTAAATATGGCTCAAATCGTATCGCAGAAGGCAAGTTACCGCTATGTGCTGAAATGTGTGCGACCAAATCATTACTCGCAGGTGATGCAGATATTGTTTCAGAGATTTATCGCAAGCGCGTTATTAGTCGTAGCATGTCTACCCTCGCATCGAATGTAAATATACAAAAAGATAACTTAGGTTCTGCACCTGATTTAACGGGTAAGGCAACACGCTAAAATATGTAAAAAACAGGGGGGATGGGTATTTATAATACCTATCTCCTGTTTTTTCAGCCTAAATCTAGGAGAAATTAATGAGCTTATCTATTAAGCATTTAATACTGAGTGCTCTATTGTTTATCTTTAGCTTTGCTTCAATGTTTGCACTGGCTGCGGAGAATAATCAATCAGGAGAGCAGGGCGTTAAAATAAAAAGTCCAGCGACGGATTTGTGGCGTGCTGTTCGACAGCGTGAGTTTCAAGGCTCTACCGATTTTACCGCCAAAACACAGGTCAAAACACTGAATGCTGGCAGATTAATCAATGCAGAAGGCAATGAGTGGCGCAAATTACGACGTGAAAAAGTAATCCCCTACAGTGCTTATTTTATACTAGGGGTAATTGCGTTACTTGCACTAATCACCATTCTCGTTCGACCTGTAAAAATCCCTAATGGTCGCTCAGGAGAAAATATCCCCCGAATGTCAGTGATGCACCGCATCGTACATTGGTTTATGGCATTGCTTGTGATAGCAATGGGCTTAACGGGTATGGTTATTTTGTTTGGTCGGGTGGCATTGATTCCCTTCACAGGCTCGGAAACATTTTCTTTGATCGCATCCCCCAGTCTTGAGATACATAACTTTTTAGGTTTAGGGGTCGTCTTCTCATTTGTTATCTTTTTAGTTTATTTTATTCGTCACAATCTGCCCGCATTGTGTGATTTTAAATGGCTTATCACCCTCGGTGGTTTGCTTGCTAAAAAACACTTAGAAAATGGTTTTTTCAATGCAGGTGAGAAAATACTATTTTGGCTAACTATTTTATTTGGTTTTACATTATCAGCGACAGGCTTGTTGCTATTTTTCCCCGAATACCAAACACTCGTTAAACTTAATTCACAATGGTTGATAGTTATTCACTCAATTGCCGCATTATTCATGATTGCCTTGATACTAGGGCATATCTGGATGGTTAGAACCGTTAAAGGAACACTCGAAGCAATAACTAAAGGTACAGTTGATGCTAATTGGGCAAAATCACACCATTCAATTTGGTATAAGAAAGTTATCGAAAAATCAGCACTAATGGATAAATCTAAACAGTAAAATTAAAAGCACCGAACTACTGTGCCTAAAGTTGTAATAGTCTAATCTTGAGAAAAGAGGCTACATTGTTTTTTATATTGATATGTTGCAATACATCCACACGGGTGAGCCTGTTGATATATCAGGTTTTCCTTTACTAAAACCTAAATCAGTGAGGTCACTACGGCACAGGACGTATTGACCTCACTGATGCATTTATTCAAATAGAAAAGATCATAAAAAAAGGGGGGATGGATTTATATCAGCATTATCAGCTTTTACTACTTCCACCCGCACAAGCACCGCCAGAACAACTGCTTGTTTTTTCAGGTTTAGAGGTGCTTTCTTTGGGCTTGGCACTTTCACTGTCTTTTAGGTTCTTTTTATTGCCTGATTTAAAATCAGTTTCATACCAACCCGACCCGCCTAGACGGAAAGCAGCTGCAGTGACTTTCTTTTTCATTGCAGGCTTGCCACATTCTGGGCAATCTTTTAAATGAGGATCACTGATTTTTTGTAGAACCTCAACTTCATTTCCACATTCTTCGCATCTAAACTCATAAATTGGCATTTTTTCACCTACTTAAATAAAGCTATCAAGGCTGAAAATATAGTGCCTATAAATATAAACACAAGTTCCTCTGAATAAAATATGTAAAAACAGGGGGGGATGGGTATATATAATCCTGAATCCGTGACAAGTTATTGATTCAACATGAGTTTAAAAAATACCCGCTTAACCTAAGGGTGAAGCTAAGATTTAGTGAGCTTCCCATCTGCGCTAGCAGATGGTGAACTCAATTATGCAGAGCTTTTTAAATCCCGTGCTAAACCAATATCTTATACCCTGCTATCCACATTGACCTCACGGATTCAGATTTAAATAAACTATTTTTCAGTTTGTCATTAAATATTAACAATACTTTTATATGGTCTATTCAAAATATGGAAATGAGGTGTTTATATGATTGACTTAAAAGAATCATTACTAGAAAAGAACCCTGATTTAAAGGAAATACCAGGTTCTAAGCTACTCTTTAAAACTTTAACAAAGCTCTTTAGAGTAGATGATATAAATAAGTTTATAAAAGATAATCAACACCTTAGGGGTTTTGAGTTTTTAGATAAAATCTTGCAACATTTTAATTTCACTTATCAAGCAACAGCTAAATCTCTAAATAACATACCTTCCGAAGGAAGAGTTTTGATTGTTGCCAATCATCCTATTGGCTCTTTGGATGGGCTGGCTTTGTTAAAAATGGTTCATTCTATCAGACCCGATGTGCGTATCGTTGCCAATGAGTTACTCAGTAAAGTTGAACCTCTCCAGTCACTATTTTTACCTGTTAAGGTATTTACTTCTGGCAGAGAAAATTACAGAAATCAGTACAAAGCAATGCTCAATGCTCTGAAAAAAGAAGAGGCTTTAATTATTTTTCCTGCTGGTGAGGTATCAAGAATTAAACCTAACGGAGTTCGTGATGGATTATGGAAGCCTGGCTTCTTAAAACTTGCTAAAAGAACTAAATCTCCTATTTTACCTATTCTTGTAAATGCTAAAAACTCAACTCTATTTTATAGTTTGTCGCTCTTGTTCAAACCATTGGGAACGGCCATGTTAGTACGAGAAATGTTTAATAAAGAAGATCATGAGCTACAGTTTCATATCGGTCATGCTATTCCTTGGAGTGAATTGGAATCAAGTGATTTAACTAATATACAATTAGCCAAATTATTTAGAAAACAGCTTTATCGTCTTGCTAAAAGAAAAAAGAAGTCTCTTTTTAATACGGTTGAAACTATTGTGCATCCTGCCCGTAGAAAAGCACTTAAAACTGAACTTTATAAATCTGAACTACTTGGTGAAACAAGTGATGGGAAAAAAATATTTCTTTATGATTATCAACCAGACTCTCCTGTAATTCATGAGATTGGTCGATTACGCGAGCTTAGCTTTAGAACTGTCGAAGAAGGCACTGGAAAAGTATCTGATATTGATCAATATGATTGTTACTATAGGCATATTGTACTTTGGGATGAGGATGATCTGGAAATTGTTGGTGCTTACCGCATTGCTGAATGTAAAAAGATTATTGAAAATGATGGTTCACAAGGTCTTTATACACAGACTTTATTTGATTTCAAGGAATCACTTAATGGGCTTTTACCTGATGCCATCGAACTGGGGAGAAGCTTTGTTCAGCCGCGTTATTGGGGTAAACGTAGTCTTGATTATCTATGGTTTGGTATTGGTGCATATCTGCGTCAACATCCTGAAATAAAATACTTATTTGGTCCTGTTAGTCTATCAACAGCCTATTCGCCACAGAGCCAGAATATTATTATTGCATTTTATCAGCAACAATTCGGGACTGATGAAAAGATGGCGGTAGCAAAAACTCCCTATTTGATTTCAGATGAAAGCACACTGCTTGCAGAGCAAGAATTTTCTGGTGACTACAAGAATAGCTATAAAAAAATGAATAAAAAGCTAAAAAAACTTGGAGTAAAGGTTCCAACACTCTACAAACAGTACTCTGAAATATGTGAGGATAAGGGCTGTCAGTTTTTAGCTTTTAATATTGATGCTGATTTTAATTATTGTATTGATAGCTTGATACTAGTGGACTTAAATAAACTTAAAGCAAACAAAAGAGCACGCTATATTGGTGAAATTGAAACTGATT
>JALSLM010000116.1 GCA_026988295.1 Thiotrichaceae bacterium | reverse complement strand
TCCAAAAACGTGAAAGCAGGTGACTGACAGTGCTTTTGCCGATGCCACTTTCTCCTAAGAGTGCGAGTTTCCCCCCTGTTTTTAATTGAAAGCTGAGCTTATTGATGGCTAATTTATTGTTAGCTTGCTGCTGATATTCAAAGCTGACCTGTTTAAAGGCAATATCAAAATGCTGAGGCTGGGGTGATTTTTCACTGGGTTCTTTGATGGCGGGCTTGCTATCGGCTAATTCAAAGAGTCGTCTGGCAGCGGTGAGGGTGCTTGGTAGTAATTGTAAGGCTAATGGCAGTGGTAATATCACTTCATAGCTCGCTATGGCAAACAGCGCAAGCATGGCTAGGTGAGCTTTTTGTAGGATGCCGCTATTGATTAATGGAATGCTGATTAGCAAAATTAGCCACATGCTTAAATTGGCACTGAAACCGACGATCCCTTGTGATAAGCCAGATAATTTTGCCTGTATTTGCTGATCTGCAATGAGTTTTTGACTGAGCTTTAGTGATTCTTGCTGATGTTTATCTGCTGCGCCATAAATTAATAACTCACCCATTCCTTGCACAGAATCAATGGCATGTGTGCGTAACTCGGCGGATATTTTTACCATGCGTTGCGATGATGGCTTGGCGAGTCGATAGATAATAATCGGCATAATAATGCCAGCAATAAATAGCAAACTGAGTTCTGCTACGGCGAGATTGTGATGGTAGTGATTTAAGAAAAAACCGTAGAGAATAAAAGCAATAATGGCAACCACAAAAGGGGAGACGATGCGTAGATGGAAGTTTTCCAGTGTGTTTATATCGGCACTGATTCGGCTTAATATATCGCCACTATTGTATTTTTGTAGCACTGCTGGGGCAAGTGGTTCTAGTTTTGTATAGAACCATTGGCGTAATTCAGCTAATAGGCGAAATGTGGCTTCATGGGATACGACGCGTTCAATATAGCGTCCTGCGGTGCGTGTAATGGCTAAGCCACGAATGGCTGCGGATGGAGTAAAATAGTTAATTTCGGTTATGCCCGCCACACCTGCAATTGCCATGATTGAAATAAACCAGCCTGAAAGTGCCATTAAGCTGACATTGGCAAGCATGGTGATTAATGAGAGAAAAATACTCAGTAGCATCCAGCCCCAATAGGGTTTAAATAAGCGTAATAAACGCATAAATACGGAAAAGTTTGAGGCTTTGGCTGTGCTGGCGTTATTCATTGCTATCACCCTGATGGCTTTCGAGTGTTTTTAGAAAATCTTGATAGTGGCTTTGATTTTCTAATAATTGTTGGTGGGTGCCTGCTTCAACAATTTTTCCCTTGTCCATGACAACAATATGATCCGCAGATTCAATGGTTTTTAAGCGATGCGCGATAATGATTAATGTGCGATCTTGAGCAAGTGTATTGATACTTTTTTGAATCAGTTGTTCATTGTTGGTATCGAGATTGGCGGTGGCTTCATCGAGTATCACAACAGGTGCATCTTTAAGAAACGCACGAGCTAGTGCAATACGTTGTGCCTCACCACCTGATATACCTGCACCTTTATCGCCAATTAAGGTGTGATAGCCATCGGCTAGGTTTTCAATCAGGTGATCAATGTGTGCCAGTTTTGCCGCTTGTTTGATTTGTTGCTCACTAGCTATGGTATTACCTAAGGTAATATTGTCATGGATACTGCCATGAAAAAAATGGGGTCGCTGCGGAACCCAAGCTATTTTTTCACGCCATTTTTCTAAGCCTATTTGGTTGAGGTTCTGCTGATTAATCAGTATCTTTCCTGCTTGTGGCTGAATAAATCCAAGGAGTAAATTGGCCACAGTACTCTTTCCCGCACCACTATAGCCAACAATTGCTGTGCGCTTAGCTGCGGGAATGCGTAATGAAAAATCATCCAGTGCCTTGCCACGATTTGGGTAGGCAAAGTGAATATGTTGCAACTCTATGGCGATTGTCTCTGAGTTATTTGTTTTATTTTCGGCCTGATTGATCTCTGCCCGATTGATTTCGGCAAGATTATTAGCAGTTTGTGGCGTATTCTCAAGCTGTTGCGGATTGGATTTTTCGAGTATTTTCAGTATATTTTCTGCTGCACCGATGGCTTCTAAGCGGGCGTGATAATGGGTTCCCATATTTCTTAATGGCAGATAAAACTCAGGCGCAAGCAATAAGGCAAAAAAGCCATAAAAGAAATCCATTTCACCATAAAAGAGTCGAAAACCAATGAGTACAGCGACAATGGCAATACTAACGGTTGCTAAAAACTCTAAAGCCAATGATGATAAAAATGCCACTCGCAACACTGACATGGTTGTTTTGCGATATTCATCAGAAATCATGGCAATGGTATTAGCTTCGCGTTTACTGGCATTAAACAATTTTAAGGTGCTAATACCTTGAATCATATCTAAAAAATGCGCACTCATACGCGCCAGTTTACGCCATTGTTTATGGTTTAGTTTTTCTGTGCCTTTGCCGATTAGAATCATAAAGAAAGGAATTAAGGGCGCGGTCACTACCAGCACCACTCCTGAAATCCAATCAATAGGAAAGATGAAAATAAGAATAGAAAACGGTACAAGAGCCACCAGTGACATGGTTGGCAAATAGCGTGCGTAGTAATTTTCTAATGCTTCGATACCTTCGACTAAGGTATTAGCAATTTCTCCGCTGTGTTGGTCGGCGACCCTGATAGGGCCAAGAGCAAAGATTTTCTCTTGTAATTGTGCGCGTAAACTTTGTTTTACCTGTGCCGCTGCTTTAAAGGCACTGACTTCAGAAGCCCAGGTTAAAGCGGCACGAAAAACAAACAGAACTAAAAGCAAAATCATCCAGTTCTTAACATCGCTTAAACCAGCCTGCTCAAACATAACCGCATTAATAATTTTTGCCATCAACCATGCTTGTAAAATCACTAAAAAACCTGAGCAGAGTCCTAAGCCAATGGACAAATGCAAGTAGATTCCTGTGAGTGATTTTTGTGATTTTAGAAAGCTAGGAATGGTCATTTATAAAAAATGTAAAAAAAGGGGGGGATGGGTAATGTACAGTAATTTGTGGATCTGTGCCCTGTGGGCAAAATATCTCTGTAGGTTAGTGCTGAACTTGTGAAGCACCAACCTACAAATTTAATTGTATAAACTCATACCCAATGATTATTCATCATCATCCAGACCATTTAGCTCTAGCCACATTACATTAATAATACCAAAAGCACTGGCGAGCAAAACGCCTAAGAACCAAGCAAAGTACCACATAATTTAATCTCCTAAATATTATCTATTGTTTATTATTTAATAAAGTGAATGTGAGTTTTTACGAATGCTTTCAACCGTTTGTTTGCCCCACATGACTTTATAACACCATAGGGTATAAGCCAAAATTAAGGGAACAAATAACATCGAAGCCCAAAACATAACATTAAGCGTAATCGGGCTTGAGGTTGCATCCCACATGGTTAAACTGTGGTTAGGGTTAGCACTGGATGGGAAAATGAAAGGAAATAATGAAAAACCTGCGGTTAAAATAATCCCAACCAAGCTCAAACATGAACCTAAAAATGCCATTGCTGCTTTATCAGCACGACCAAATACAAAAGCCATAAGCGCACCACCGAAACCAAGCACAGGAGCAATAATACTCAAAGGGTATTTTGTATAATTTTGCAACCAAGTTACTTCGCCAACAGACACGGTTTTATTGGTTGGATTGCTCACTGCGCTAATATCAAAGTTACCTGTTATGGCATAACCGTCAATTCCTAGCCATAACCATAAACCCTCTATGGCAAATAAGGCTATCACTGCCAATGAAGCGAAGTTTAAGAAACGTCTTGCGCGTTGATGTACCTCAGCGTCAGAGCGTACCATTAGATAGCTTGCTCCTTGCATCATAAACATGACGATGGCAAGTAAACCAGAAACTACCGCAAAGGGATGAAGTAAACTAAAGAAACCTGATCCAAAGGATGAGCGCATATAGTCATCATATTGAAAATCAATTCCTAAAAATAGATTACCCATACCAACACCAAAAATGAGAGGAGGGATTACACCTGGGACAAATAATGCCCAATCCCAGAAGTTGCGCCATTTTTGGCTAGGTAATTTAGAGCGATAATCAAAAGCAACAGGGCGTAAGAAAAGCGAAAATAAAAGGATCAACAGTGCTAAATACATCCCAGAAAATGCGGTAGCATAAAGTGTTGGCCAGGCCGCAAACAAAGCACCTGCCGCAAGGATTAACCAAACTTGGTTGCCATCCCAATGTGGGGCAACCGCATTAATGGCAACGCGACGTTCTTCATCAGTTTTACCCACAAAAGGTAAAATCATGGCAACACCCATATCAAAGCCTTCGGTAATGGCAAAGCCTATCCAGAGTATGCCAATCAATAGCCACCAAACAAATCTTAAATATTCGTAACTTAAAAATTCCATGTTATAGCCTCCTTAAAGCGTATCTTTATGTTGTTGTTGATATGAATTAGCAAGTACACTATCAGCGCCACCTGCACCTTGCTTTTCAAAGTGATAACGACCTGTGTGCAAGGCACTTGGCCCTAGACGTGCAAATTTCAACATCAAAAACACCTCAACAATTAGCAAGAAGGTGTAGAAGATAATAAACCCAATGAGACTATTTAACACATCACCATATTCTAAAGATGATACCGCTAAATGAGTGGGTAAAACCTCACCCACTGCCCAGGGTTGGCGACCAAATTCAGCGACAAACCAACCCGATTCTATAGCTATCCAAGGTAAGGGTAGACTGATAAAACAAACCCATAAAAACCAGCGTTTTGTAAACACACTGCGTTTGGCAGTAAAGAAAAATGCCAATAAAAAGACCACTAACATCGCGCCACCTGCACCAACCATAATACGAAAGGCGAAGAATAAAGGAGCAACTTTAGGGATACTGTTTTTAGCGGCTAATTTAATTTGTTCCTCAGTTGCGTCTACAACATTAGGTGCATACTGCTTGAGTAATAATCCATAGCCAAAATCTTTTTTAAGTGCCTGAAAACTTTCTTTATCTGTATCAGTCGCTGTTTTCTTGCGTATTTTTTCAAATAAGCCATAAGCGAGCATACCATTACGAATACGCTTTTCGTTGTCTCTGATAATATCCTTAAGACCTTTCACTTCCTCTGTGATAGAACGAGTTGCGATAATACCGAGAGCATAGGGTATTTTAATGGCTGAATGCGTTTCTTGCGCTTCTTGATCAGGTATGCCGAATAATGTAAATGCGGCAGGGGCTTTTTCTGTCTCCCATTCTGCTTCTATTGCAGCCAGTTTATATTTTTGCAATTCACCTGCTTCATAGCCACTTTCATCACCGAGTAAGATAACCGAAAAGATAGCCGCCGTGCCAAAACCAGCAGCGACTGCAAAAGAACGCTTGGCGAATCCTACATCGCGTTTTTTGATCAGATACCAAGCACTAATACTCAAGACAAACATCGAGCCAGCCACATAACCCCCAGCAACCGTATGAATAAATTTAACCTGAGCAACGGGGTTAAACAGTATTTCTGAGAAGCTAGTTAATTCCATTCGCATGGTTTCAATATTTAATTCAGCACCGATAGGATTTTGCATCCAACCATTTGCGATCAAAATCCACAAGGCAGAAAAGTTAGTGCCAATCGCCATTAACCACGTCACAACTAAATGCTGATTTTTGCTAAGACGATCCCAACCAAAGAAGAAAATCCCTACAAAGGTTGATTCTAAAAAGAACGCCATTAAGCCTTCAATCGCCAAGGGTGCACCAAAAATATCCCCGACATAATGCGAATAGTAGGACCAATTAGTGCCAAAGGAGAACTCCATCGTTAGACCTGTGGCAACCCCAAGGGCAAAGTTAATACCAAATAACTTACCCCAAAATTTAACCATATCCTTATAGATTTGCTTCCCTGTCATAACATAAACAGATTCCATAATGGCAAGTAAAAATGTCATGCCAATCGTCAGCGGAACAAATAGGAAGTGATAAAGTGCTACTACGGCAAATTGTAACCGTGAAATATCGACTAACTCTTCTGTAATCATTAATTTTCCCTCATTTTAGATGGTT
>JALSLM010000115.1 GCA_026988295.1 Thiotrichaceae bacterium | reverse complement strand
TAAAAATGTCATGCCAATCGTCAGCGGAACAAATAGGAAGTGATAAAGTGCTACTACGGCAAATTGTAACCGTGAAATATCGACTAACTCTTCTGTAATCATTAATTTTCCCTCATTTTAGATGGTTCTGCATTTCTTCGCTTATTGCAAGCTACTGTAAAGCATTTTTCTTAACTTTACTGCCATAGCCTTGAATAAAACTGACTATAAAATGACTTATATCACGAAAGAAAGCAATTTATTATTGCGAATTGTTATTTTTATCAAATTATTGCTACTTAGGAGGCTGTTCGAGTACTCCAACAAGTTTGAATAAGATATCTAAACCCACCCCCCCCATTTTTTGATGTTTTTTTACAGTTGGCAATTTATGCTTTATCCTCCAATGCTTTATTACTGTGATATTCTCAAGCATGAAAAAACCTGAACTATTAGCCCCTGCGGGTACATTGAAAAGTATGCATTATGCCTTTGCCTATGGTGCTGATGCCATATATGCGGGGCAGCCTCGTTATAGCTTGCGAGTTCGTAATAATGAGTTTCTTAATGAGAAGCTTGAGCAGGGCATCAATGAAGCCCATGCGCTTAATAAAAAATTCTATTTAACGGTTAACTCCTCACCTCATAATAGTAAATTAAAAACCTTTGTTAATGACTTAGACCCTGTGGCAGCAATGAAGCCAGATGCTTTTATTATGGCTGATCCAGGTTTAATTATGATGGCACGAGAAGCTTGGCCTGATATGCCAATTCATCTTTCGGTGCAAGCAAATACCGTCAACTATGCCACAGTGAAATTTTGGGCGAAAATGGGTGTTGAACGTATCATTTTATCGCGTGAGTTATCACTCGATGAGATTGAGGAAATTCGTCAAGAATGCCCTGATATGGAGTTGGAAGTTTTTGTTCATGGTGCATTGTGTATTGCTTATTCAGGTCGCTGTCTACTTTCTGGATATTTTAATCACCGTGATCCAAATCAAGGGACTTGTACCAATTCTTGCCGCTGGAAGTATGACACTAAACCTGCTGTAGAAACGGATGAGGGTATTGTGTCGCCAACTGAATTGGTGCTTTCTGAGGATGTATTAAATAATAATGGGATTGGTGATCAAGAAAGACATCCTTTGGCTGATAATGTTTATTTTTTGGAAGAAAAAGAGCGCCCTGGTGAACTACTGCCAATTATGGAAGATGAACACGGCACTTATATTATGAATTCCAAAGATTTGCGCGCCATTGAACATGTGCAACGGCTATGTAAAATTGGTATTGATTGCCTTAAAATTGAGGGCAGAACCAAATCATTTTATTATGCCGCACGTACCGCACAAACTTATCGTAAAGCGATTGATGATGCAGTTGCAGGTAGAGAGTTTGATGTGAATTTATTGGGTACTTTAGAGAATTTAGCCAATCGTGGTTACACCGATGGCTTCTATCAAAGGCATCACACCCACGAATACCAAAGCTATATGATCAATGCCTCTAAAAGCAATCAGGCTCAATTTGTTGCTGAAGCACTATTGGTTGATCATGATAAGGGCTTTATCGAAGTTGAAGTTAAAAATCGCTTTAGTGTCGGTGATAAATTAGAGCTAGTAATGCCTGATGGCAGTAATCATGAGCTTGTTCTTGATTCAATGGAAAACCTCAAAGGAGAGGCTATGGAGGTCGCTCCAGGAAGTGGACATCAGGTGAGAATCCCACTGAATGGATTGAAGATTAATGGTGATAGAGTTTTGGTCTCTCGCTATATATCATAAGGCGGATAAATTACAAAACACAGGTTTAACCCATTATTAAAAAGTATAAAAATAGGGGGGGGATGGGTTAGCTTATTTTGCTACATTCAAAGCCGCAATCTATCCAAATCCGTGAGGTCGCTATTGCTCAAAACGCATAGACCTCACGGATTCAAATTCTATTTAGGGATGCTTCCTTCAACCCCTTCAACGTACCATTTTAACTTGGATAAATCCCCATCAGATAGAGTTTCACCTTCTTTAACAACCAACTCACCTTTCTGGTTTTTAATAGGGCCTTGAAACGGATGAAAACTACCATCAATAATGGATGCTTTAACCTTATCAGCTAATTCACGAACGTCTTTTGGTACTGCATCACCGTAAGGAGCCATTTTGACCATTCCTGACTTAATGCCATCCCAAGTATCAGTTGATTTCCATGTGCCATCCATAGCGGCCTTTACTCGTGCTGTATAATAATCAGCCCAATTATCAATGATAGAAGTCAGTTGTGCTTTAGGTGCAAATGTTTTCATATCAGATGCTTGACCAAAGGCATAAACGCCACGTTTTTCTGCAACCTGCAAAGGTGCAGGAGAATCAGTATGCTGAGTGATAATATCAGCACCTTGATCAATAAGAGTCTTCGCCGCATCACCTTCTTTTCCAGGGTCAAACCATGAGTTAACCCAAATAACTTTTACTTTTACATCAGGGTTTACTTTACGTGCTGCAAGCGTTAATGCATCAATACCACGAATCACTTCAGGGATAGGAAATGAACCAATATAACCGATAATATTGGATTTAGTCATTTTACCAGCAATAGTGCCTAAAATTGCGCGACCTTCATAAAAACGGGATGAATAGGTACTAACATTCTTAGAGCGTTTGTAGCCTGTGGCGTGTTCAAATTTGATTTTTGGAAACTTTTTAGCAACTTTCAAAGTTGGGTTCATATAGCCAAATGATGTGGTAAAAATAACATCATTCCCTGCCGCTGCTAATTGACGAATAACACGCTCGGCATCAGCACCTTCACTAACACTCTCGACAAAAGTTGTTTTAACGCCCAGATTCTTTTCTAACGCTTGACGACCTTGATCATGCTGGTATGACCAACCGTGATCACCCACAGGCCCGACATAGACAAATCCTACTTTGGTTACTTTTTCTGCCGAGGCAATTCCGACAACTCCTAAGCTGGTCGCAATTAATAATGATGACAAAACTTTTTTTAACATTACTTAAATCTCCTTTGGTAATAACAATTGATCTTATCAGGTTTGATTATTTCTACATACCCATCCCCCCCTTTTTTTACCTTTTTTGTAGCAAACAATTGGGGTACAGTAGAGACGCAATGCATTGCGTCTCTACTTTGCTCCAATTGTTTGCTGCAAAAAGTGTAAAAAAGAGGGGGGATGGGTGTATATAGTTCCCACGTTCTACGTGGGAATTCATCTACAGACGCTCTGCGTCGCGAATAAAATAAGCTATCTTTTTGAGACTCGACGCGGAGCGTCTGTAGCTGCATTCCCACGCGGAGCGTAGGAACGATAAAATAAATCGATGTAGAGACGCAATGCATTGCGTCTCTACTTTGCTCCAATTGTTTGCTACAAAAAGTGTAAAAAAGAGGGGGGATGGGTATCTACAAGCTTTTTTTAACCCGCTAAGACAAACTAATCAATAATAATAAAACTACTGCTGATCTTAATTCCTTGCTCTTTTGTTTGCTCGCAAAGGGGGGGGGTATTTATTTTTGAATTTTTTTAGCTATAATATAAGATATTGATTTTTAATGACAGACGTTCTATCTTATAGGCATCTGAATGCTAATGGATGAGCATTAAGGAACCCCTGATCAAGTCCAACTATTTTTAGCTTGCCAAGTCTGCCGATATTTTCTGCGCTAAATTCTAATCGACTTAACCAGGTGTTCCTCAAAGGAGCTATAGTATGATAAGTAATCAAACTGGAAAAACTAGTAAGCGCATGTTAGCGATGATAGCTGTCGCTGTGGTCATAGTTGGGTATTTTGCTTTTAAAAAACGAGCTCCTATTATGAATACGGTTTCGTCTATTGCTACCACGGTGTCTGAAACTATTATTAGTGATCCTAATTATACTGGGTATGCTGTTCAGCTTATGGCAACTAGGTATAAAACGCAGGCAGTGCAGTTGATGAATGATTTTGCAAGGGATGGGTATTCTGCATTTGTTTTGGCAACTAATTTAAGAGGGCAACCCATTTACAAGGTGCGTATAGGACCTTATTCGTATAAATCTGAGGCGGTTGCGATTAAAGATAAACTAAAACGTCGTTATTCCAGGAACCGTTATGTTAGATCAAGTCTTGTTATTTATCTGCCTAAATTGTAATCATAAATACAAGGTTTATTGTTTCTTAACTCGATCCATTGCACGATAAGATACAGCTTCGCTAATATGTGCTGTTTGAATGTTATCTTCCCCTGATATGTCGGCGATGGTGCGAGCAACTTTAAGAATTCGATGATAGGCTCGCGCTGAGAGACCAAACTTTTCGATAATCTGAGCAAGCAGTGCTTCATCTGATTTATTCAATTTGCAATATTGCTCTATTTCTTTATTTCCTAAAAAACGATTTGCTTTTTTTTGTCTTTTTAGTTGCATCATTCGTGCTGCAACTACTCTTGTGCGTACCTGTTTGCTGGTTTCTCCAGTAGCTGGTTTTTGTAAGTCCTCACGTGATAGGCTTAAAACTTCGATTTGAAGATCTATTCTATCTAAAAATGGTGCGGATAATTTTTCACGATAACGACGTTTTTGTTCAACTGAGCATTGACAGCTTGCATAGGTGTCGCATCCTTGAGGGCAGGGGTTCATAGCGGCAATGAGTTGAAATTGAGCAGGATAACTGGCTTGACGGGCTGCACGAGAGATTGTAATTTTTCCTGTTTCTAAGGGTTCTCGTAATACATCTAATACTTTACGATCAAACTCAACTAGCTCATCAAGAAATAGAATGCCATTATGCGCTAATGATATTTCTCCTGGTCGAACTTTTGCGCCGCCACCAACGAGTGCAACTCCTGATGATGTATGATGCGGATCACGCACAGTTCTTAGCCCCCAGTTTGCGACATTAAAGCCTTGATCACTGATAGATGCAATGGTTGCAGCTTCAAGAGCTTCGGCTTCTGTCAAAGGAGGCAAAATAGTGACCAATCGGCTTGCAAGCATGGTCTTTCCTGTTCCTGGTGGGCCGAGCATTAGTAAATTGTGACCACCAGCGGCGGCGACTTCTAATGCCCTTTTTGCTTGAAATTGACCTTTTACTTCTGATAGATCAACATCATATTCAGGTGTTTCATTGGCTATTGTTGAGGTATAAGGATTGAGTCTTTCGGTGTTGTTTAAATGAGTACAAATTTGTAGCAGATGATTGGCTGAATATACGGCAAGATTTTTAATGAGACTGGCTTCATCTGCATTTTCTTCTGGTACAAATAATGAGCGTTTTGCCATGTTTGCTGCGTAGGCTGTGGGTAGCACGCCTTTGACTGCACGAAGTTGTCCGCCAAGTGATAGTTCGCCAATAAATTCGTATTGAGATAATGCTTGTTCTGAAATTTGAGCCGATGCCGCAAGGATGCCTAAGGCGATAGGTAGATCAAAACGCCCCCCGTCTTTAGGTATATCGGCTGGTGCTAGATTTACTGTTATGCGCTTTGCTGGGAATTCAAAATTTGAATTGATGATAGCAGCGCGAACCCTGTCTCTACTTTCTTTGACTGCCATTTCTGGCAAGCCTACGATGCTAAAAGCGGGTAAGCCATTACCTAAATGTACTTCAACAGTTACTTGTGGAGCATCAATTCCATCATTGGTTCGGCTGTAAACTATGGCAAGGTTCATTGGGAGATTTTATCAGAATAGCTAAATTCACCATACAGATGACTGATAAGAGGTGATATAATAGTCAGATGGAAATAACATTAACTATAATAGCCGCTTTAGGTGCTTTACTTTTTTTGATTGGATATTTAGCCTTTGTCGTGGCTGGATTTAGGCAAAATTTTATCACGGGCATTATTTCTGCTTTACCTGTCTTGAATATCGTAACAGTACCTGCTTTGTGGCATAAAACCAGTAAAAAATTAATGATTAGCGTACTTGGTATTGCAATAACCACAGCAAGTTGGTTTTTTGGTGCTGATGCTAATATTAAAAAGCTCTTATTTCATTCTAATAATGCTGATATGAGAAATGTCGGAATGAATGCAGGTACTAATGCCTCACAAAGTACAGGTTTGGGCGTTAATCTTTCTCAAAATGTTAAGCAAGGTTCGAGGCAAGTTGTTGGTACTACTGTAATTCGCCCATTAGATGAAACTGTTTCTGCAGGGCCTTTTGCAAATACACAACGACGCTTAATAGATGAAAGTGAATTGCAAGAATTACCTAAAAGAGCTTTGTATAAACTTGCATTTGAGTCTGTGCCAGTTAATAAGGTAAAAACACTAAAAGGTCGAATAATACAATTAATAAGTAATAAGAATAAATTGATAGAAGGGCGGATAAGTAGAGTCTCTAATAGTAGTATTTTTCTACAGTCTGGAAGAACTATTTCTATTGAAAATGAGTTTCCTATTGCTAATATTAAACAGCTTCGTTTAATGGTTAAAAGGCAGTGAGAAAATGAACTGTTTTGTTTATCGTAGTAATAACAAGCCTGGCTTATATCTTTATTTAAAAGAGAAAGATAATTTTGATGCAGTGCCTGAATCTTTGATTAAATTAATTGGTGATACACAATTCTCTTTTGAGTTTGATCTCGGGAAAAATAGAAAACTGGTAAGGGCTGAGGCTAAAGAAGTAGTACGAATTATGAAAGAAAATGGTTATTTTTTACAAATGCCACCACCTAAGAGTGAAATCCTTGAAAAAGATTATAATTAACTGGAAAAATACATGGCTTCTGTAAAAGGTGATAAATCATTTTTCCATGGGAAGGCAGAATCTATAGGTGTATTGCTGGTTAATCTGGGTACACCTGATGAGCCAAGTACATCAGCCGTTCGTCGATATTTGTCACAGTTTTTATCCGATCCTAGAGTGGTTGAAATTCCACGATTAGTTTGGTTACCGATTCTATATGGTTTTGTTTTGAGGAAGCGTCCTGCGGCGAGTGCTGAAAACTATAAAAAAGTATGGACAGATGAAGGCTCTCCATTATTGCGTATTGGACAACAACAGGCGAAGCAGCTACAACAGGAAATGAAAATCCGTTTTAGGGGGCCTGTGCATATTCAATTAGCTATGCGCTATGGGAATCCGTCTATTAAAGATGGATTAGAAGCTTTGCAAGAAAAAGGCGCGTATCGCATTCTGGTATTACCCCTGTATCCTCAATATTCTGCTACAACAACTGCGACAACCTTTGATGCGATTGCCAAGATTATGGCAACTTGGCGCAGGATTCCTGAGCTACGATTTATTAATCAATACCATGATTTTCCTCCTTATATTGATGCCTTAGCTACTAGTGTAAAAGACTACTGGCGTAATAAGCAACAGAGTGAAGTTTTATTAATGTCTTTTCATGGATTGCCTAAGCGTAATCTGGAATTAGGTGATCCATATTTTTGTCAGTGCCATAAAACAGCACGTTTATTGGCTAAAAAGCTGAATTTGAAGGAATCACAATGGCAGATTAGTTTTCAATCCCGCTTTGGTAAGGCTGAATGGTTAAAACCTTATACGGATAAAACACTGATGCAAATGCCAAAAGAGGGTATTAAGTCGGTAGATGTTATTTGCCCTGGCTTTCCTGCTGATTGTCTTGAAACACTGGAGGAAATTGATGGTGAGAATCGTGAATATTTTCTCAATGCAGGTGGTGAAGAATATCATTATATTCCTGCATTGAACCATAGTTCTACTCATATACAGGCACTTTCTGATTTGATTCAATTACATACCCAAGGCTGGTCAGAAACTAGTGATAATTGGACGGCTACCAGTATAGAAAACAGCAATGAACGCTCAAAACAGCTTGCTATTGTTAAGGGAGCTAAAATCTAATGCAAGAATCAGAACCAAAAGAAGCTAGTCAGCAAGTAGCACAGCAAGTACTACAAAAAATACCGCAACAAATACCGCAACAAATAGGTTTGATCTTGATTGGTGATGAATTATTAAATGGTTCTCGTCAAGATAAACACATGAAACAAGCCATTAAGCTGCTTAAAGATAGAGGCATGGTGCTTAACTGGGTACGCATTATTGGTGATAGTGAAGCTGAAATAGTAGCAACACTTGAACAAACTATTCCCACTAATGATTTGGTTTTTAGTTTTGGTGGCATTGGTGCGACACCAGATGATTTAACTCGTGCAAGTGCTGCAAAGGCCTTTAAACAAAAACTGCTACCTCACCCAGAAGCAAAAGCTTTGATTGAAAATCGTTTTGGTGATGATGCTTATCCACATAGAATTAGAATGAGTGAACTGCCAGAGAAAGCCAGTATTGTCCCTAATCCAATAAATCAGGTTCCAGGGTTTAAGGTTGAGCATCATCATTTTGTTCCTGGTTTTCCTGATATGGCATGGCCTATGATTGAATGGGTGCTTGATACTTATTATACCGATAGCTTTAATGAAACTCCCAATATTGAATGGCGCTGGGATATTTTGGGTGTCCCTGAAAGCGATTTAATGGATATGATGACAGAGTTATTAGTAACTTTTACTGAGGTTAGTCTATCAAGTTTACCTAGCACTAAACAGCGTGGTGGTTTAATTGACTTTGGGTTAAAAGGACAACAGCAAGATGTTGAACAGGCCGCAAAATGGTTGGAAGCATACCTTGCTAAGATGAAAATCGAATATAAGTTGCGCTCAACCTATGGCTAAAGTTAATAGCAAAGCGACTCAGTGTGGGCTAAATTTTAGCGTTTCATTGCTTCACCCTCGTTATTGGATGTCATGGATAATACTTATATTCATGTTTATTCTCGCGCAATTACCTGTTTCAATTCGTCATGCACTAGGTCGTAGAATAGGGGATTATAATTATCGTAATAATAAAAAACGCCATGATATCGTTGAGACAAACCTGAAAATTGCTTTTCCTGAATTAAGCACTGATGCTCGTGAAAAAATGATACGCGAGAACTTGCAGTGGTATGCCTGTGCAATGATAGATTATAGTCTACTTTTTTTTGCACATAAGCGACGCATGGCAAGCATGCTACAAATAGATGGTAAAGAGCATATTGAGAAAGCTATTGAAGCGAATCAAAGCATTATTCTGTTATTAGCGCATAGTGCAATGTTAGAATTTGCACCAGCCGCACTAGGCTATCATTTTGAGATATT
>JALSLM010000114.1 GCA_026988295.1 Thiotrichaceae bacterium | reverse complement strand
TATTTTTGAATCCGAACTGGTACTTACAAAATAGCTCCCTAGAATATTGATATTGTAAGCCACATCATAAGAACCAGAGACCTTAACGCCTTGGTCGATATCAAAGTCATTAATAAAAGAATAATCTATTTGAGCATAGTTATAGTTAAAAGTATTAGCATAAGTGCCTGTTAAGCTACATAAAGCCAGTATGCTAATTGCTGTTTTATTCGTAATAAGGGATAGTAGTTTCATGGGTTTCCTTGAAAGTTATAAAAAATATGGGGTTTTTCTGGATTATAGGTTGTTTGCTCAAGTATACAATTATATAGATTAGTATTTAGGAACATGCATGGAATAAGTTGAGCAATTATGACGTAAGATTTTTGTTTCTAACCCAATTATCTCAAGACTTAGTTGAGCTTTAGCGAAACTTAGAAGCTTCAGCAGAAGCATAGTTATTCTACGCGACGGTTGAGATCATTTGGTCAGGAGCAAAAAGGCAAGTCAGAATGATCAAGTTATTTCATGTGCGTTCCCTACCTGAATCCATTAAACTAAACTTGTTGGAGTACTAGACTCATGCCTCTTTATTTATGCTAAAATTCTTCGCTTGTTGAGAGTTGTAAAGTTGTGATCTTTATTTCACCTGAATTCATGAGTCTACTACGACATGATGAGCAAGTTATTGATTCCATTATGAAGCCAATATCTTATTCTTCATATCTGTATTAGTCTCACGGATTCAGGTTTCACTCCTTATAATATACTAGGGTAAAAAATGGATAAGAGTCGTTATACAATTGAATATATAAATCCAGAGTCTCCAGCTTCTGGATCTTCTTCTTTGAAATCAATTATATTTTTTCTGTTAGGTGGCTTCATTGTTTTTTTTGCCACTTTATTTGGCTACAGTGCTTTATCTAATACGGCTATATCAACAATAATTACAAACCCTAGCAACGTCGCAAAGGTCATTAGTGATCAAGGAGCAGTTACTTCTGAGAATTCAAAAAAACTTGCTGTTACAAAAGAACAATTAGCGACAATGAAGCAAGAGAATGAAAAACTAGCCCTAATGCTAAAAAAGAAAGAAGTTCTGGCACAGAAAATAAAGCAAGAAAATTTAACAATAATTCAGAAAAGCCAACTCAAACTCAATCAAATGGCTTCAAGAATCCAGAAAATGGAACAAATAACAAAGGCTCTATCACTTGAAAATAAAAAACTTGGAAAAATGGCAAATACTTCATTGGTTGAGAACAAAAAAATCTCACAATCAGCCAGCTCATTGATTAATGAAAGTAAAAAAAGCAAACAACAGATAAATAAGCTATTAGCTGAAAGAAAAGAATCTAAAGAGAAAATAAGTGCTTTGCAAGCTGAATTGAAAAAAGATAAAGAACAGCTTACTAGATTAATTCGTAACAAAGATGAAAGCCAAAAAAAGATACAAACTTTATTAGCAGAAAATAAATCAATAAAAGAAAAAGTTGCGGTATTGGCTCAAAAAAGTAGTACTTTGGAGTTAGAGCTTAAGAAAGAAAAGGAGAAAATGACTGCGTTCAAAGGTAGCGATACTAAAAGTCAGCAGAAAATAAGCTCATTATTATCAGAAAATAAAACGATGCAGCAAAAAATTAAAGCTTTATCACTTAAAAATAAACAGTTGGTGCTTGAGTCAAATAAAATCATTGCTAATAATAAAATACTAGCGGGAAATATAAACGACGTATCTAATCAGTTGCAACATGAGAAACAGTCTAATGCCAATTTGTTTTATCAGCTTAGCCTCCAAAAAACTGAAAATGTACGTTTATCAAATGAAATAAAGAAAGTTGCTCCAACAACCGCTAATTTATTTAAAAGTACGATTAGTAACGAAATAAAAAATACAAAAGGTTCTGAGAAAAGCAATATGGCTGGAGTGGTGAAAATAAAAGATAAAAAACCTGAAAAGAAAACACCAAAAAAAGAAAAAAATAATGATGTAGCACCCATTGAAAAAGAAAGTTCCAAACAAAAATCTACTATTGATGACATTATGTCTGCAATGGATAGTGTAAATACTAGCCCACCTGCAAGTCTTGAAACTAAGCAGAAAAAAGACTTTGTGGTTGAAGTCCAGTCTGGTGAGAATACTAAAAATTTACAAAAAGCATTTGATGATCAACTTGATGAGCTAAGTCAGTAATTTCTGAATCTGTGAGGCTACTAAAGGAAAACCTGATCAAGTCTAATTATTTTTAGCTTGCCAAATCTGCCGATATTTTTCTGCGCTAAATTCTAATCGACTTAATTAGGTTTTCCTTAATTCAACTAACTATCGTACTTTGTCGGATTACGCTATCGCTAATCCGACCTACAAAAACACAGATTTAACCCACTACCAGCCAAGCAATCTCTCTCAAGTTTGGAAAGGATTAAAAACTCTGTGGCTCTCTATGTTATAAAAAATGTAAAAACAGGGGGGGATGGGTCTCCATCAAACCAATGTTGATGGAGTACTAGGAGGCTGTCTGAGAACTAGGATTGAAACGAAAATTTCAGAAATATTATAAGTGGGCTTATCCCTTGTGTTTGTATTGATCTTGCAGGTTCAGGTTACTTTCCCAATAACTTTGGCAGGGCTACCTGCAACGATCATATTTTCTGCAACATCTTTTGTTACTACTGAGCCTGCACCGACAATGGCATTTTTGCCAATATTTCCTTTTATTATTACCGATAAAGGGTTAATCACTGCACCGTCTGCAATATTCACCGCATCTGCAATGGTAATAAAATGATTAATTGTCACATTTTTGCCAATTCTGGCATCAACATTAATTACCGTTCCTTTCAGGTGATAGATAATTAAGCCTTCACCAATCTTCGTTTCTACGGGAATCTCCATTAAATAGACAGTTGATAATATCTTGTAAAAGAGACGCATTAACAAATAAATAGGGAATAAGAATAAACCAAACTTATATCTTTTTAGAGCCTGTTTCAGAAAGCCAGACAAGCGAAAAGTAATTAAAAAAAGGATAACTTCATAGTTTCCTTTGTTGGCTTTAATATCTGCTTTTATTATTTTTAGAGTATTATTCATTGCCCCATATTATCAAGTATTTATCTTTTTCGACACTAAATGCAGAAATACGGCACTTGATATTCCACCTGCTCCAAAAAGCATAGCCATGACCATAATCTGATAGCGAACGGCAATTAAGGGATCAACACCTGATAGTATTTGCCCTGTCATCATACCTGGCAAAGAAACTAAACCAACAGCAAAGAGCGAATTTGTTATAGGGATCATGGCAGCTTTAAAAGCTATATTTCTTGCCTTGATAGGGCCTACATCTCGATTAATTTCTTCAAAAAAGCGTTCTGCGGCAAGGCTCACGCTGTTCATGCTGTTTGAAAAAATCATACCCGCCAAAGGAATTACATACTGAGGTTTATACCAAGGTTCAAAATCTAAAACACTTTGGGTAACAAATGCCAAAGTACTAAGACCACCAAGAATCAAAGACAATAGAACATAAAAATAATACTGTTTTCTAAATTTTTTAATAGAACGCAGTGCAATCCAGCTTGATGACAGAAGCATTACCGACAGCATTAAAATAATAATCCAAGCTTGGCTGGCATTAAAAATATAACCCAGAAAATAACCTATAACCAATAACTGAGCCAACATTCGAGAGATCGCATAGATCCCTTCTTTATAATCTAAAGACCATTTATATTGCACCCATAGAACGACCACAACAGGGATTAAGATAAACAATAAAGAGCTAATTGGAATAATTGAAATTGTATTTGTCATAATTTTCTATTTAACCATTGATTTATTATCACACTATCCCTAAAAAGTATAAAAAAAGGGGGGGATGGGTATTTATATATATTACCTGAAACCATGAGTCTAATATGAAAATCAGGTAACAGGTAATCAATGACTTGTTTTCTATTTCGTAGTAGTCTCACGGCTTCAGAATCTAATAAAAAAATGGTTACCTATATGACACAATCGATTCTCCAGCAATCAAAACAACATCTGTTAGACCCTGCTGGTATCACAGAATCTCAACTAGATCAGGTTTTCTCGTATATGCAAGGAGCTGATCTAGCTGATCTTTATTTTCAATCAACCCGCTTTGAATCATGGATGCTAGAAGAAGGTATCATCAAAAATGGATCATATAGCATTGATAAGGGTGTTGGTGTACGCATGGTGATAGGCGAACAAACAGGTTTTGCTTATTCTGATGAGATTACTTTTGATTCATTAAGTGCATTAGCAAAAGCAGCTTCAGCTATTGGAAAGTCAGGACAGACGGCAAAAGTTAAGGCTTGGCAAGCGAGAGAAAAAAATAATATTAAGCAGCTTTATGCAACAGATAGTCCACTAGCATCAATGACGGAAGATGAAAAAATTGCCTTGCTGAACCTTGCCGACAAAGAAGCCCGCGCTGCCAGCCCTTATGTGCAACAAGTTATTGCTAATATAGCAGGTGTGCATGAGCATATTTTAGTAGCAGATAATGAAGGCAATCTAAGTGCTGATATTCGCCCATTGGTGCGTATGAATATTACTGTTATTGTTGAAAAAGATGGCAAACGGGAGTCAGCTGGAACTGGTGGTGGTGGTCGTTTTGGTTTTGATTATTTCACGCAAGCAGATCGAATTCGTGAATATGCCAATGAAGCAGTACGCTTGGCATTGGTAAATCTTGAAGCCGTAGCAGCACCCGCAGGCTCGCAAACTGTTGTGCTAGGCTCAGGCTGGCCAGGTGTGCTACTGCATGAAGCCATAGGACATGGTTTGGAAGGTGATTTTAATCGTAAAGGAACTTCAGCATTTAGTGGTCGTATCGGTGAAAAGGTCGCCGCCAAAGGAGTTACCGTCGTTGATAATGGCACTTTAGATAACCGTCGTGGTTCACTAAGTATAGATGATGAAGGTACACCGACAAACTGCACCACCTTAATTGAAGATGGCATACTCAAAGGCTATATGCATGACAAGCTCAATGCGCGTTTAATGGGAGTAGAGTCAACAGGCAATGGTCGTCGTGAGTCTTATGATCACTTGCCTATGCCACGCATGACTAATACTTATATGTTAGCAGGTGAGCAAGATCCACAAGAGATAATAGCTTCCGTTGAAAAAGGTTTATATGCCGTTAATTTTGGTGGTGGCCAGGTGGATATAACCTCAGGAAAGTTTGTCTTTGCCGCCTCAGAAGCCTACCTTATTGAAAATGGCAAAGTTACTCGTCCTGTCAAAGGTGCAACTTTGATTGGCAATGGTCCTGATGTATTGACTAAAGTTAGCATGATAGGTAATGATTTAAAGCTAGATACAGGTGTAGGTGTTTGTGGTAAAGCAGGGCAAAGTGTCCCCGTTGGTGTTGGTCAGCCCACATTGAAAATTGATGGGCTAACCGTTGGTGGAACAGAGGTGCAAGGCTAATGAATATAATCGAAACAGAACAGAAACTACGTGAAATATCAGAACTCGCACTGAAACTTGCAAAAAAACAAGGTGCTTCAAGTGCTGAACTAAGCCTCAATAAAGGTGCAGGTTTCTCTGTTGAAATTCACAAGGGCAATGTTGATAAACTTGAATACAACCGTGATCAAGGCCTAAGCCTGACTGTCTATATGGGGCAGCATCAAGGCTCAGCAACAACGGGAGATTTATCTCCACAAGCGATTGAAGATACCGTTAAAGCTGCCTGTAATATCGCTAAGTTCACAGGTGAAGACGAATACACTGGCTTGGCGGATGCTGATCTTATGGCAACTCAAATTGGTGATTTAGATCTTTACCACCCTTGGGATTTAGATACTGCTCAAGCAATAGATTTGGCAAAAAATTGTGAGCAGATAGCGCGTGATTTTGATGCTCGCATCGTTAATTCTGATGGCTCAAGTATAAGCACCTATAGTGGCATTGGGTTGATGTCAAACTCGCACGGTTTTACGGGTGTGATACCATCAAGTCGTCACTCTATAAGCTGTTCAGTTATCGGGCAAGAGCCAGGTAAAGAAGATATGCAGCGTGATTATTGGTACAGTAGCAGCCGTCTCAATGAAAAATTAGAGTCAGTGGAAGCTATTGCTAAAAAAGCAGCAGAGCGCACATTAAAACGCTTAAATGCCCAGCAACTTAGCACTCGGCAGGCCAATGTATTGTATTCACCAGAAATGGCACGCAGCATAGTGAGTCATTTTACCAGTGCCATAGCAGGAGGCGCACAATACCGTAAATCCACTTTTTTGTTAGACACCATTGATAAAAAAGTCTTTCCTGATTTTATCCATTTGCATGAACAACCTCATATTTCACAGGCATTTGGTAGTCGTTATTTTGATAGAGAAGGGGTTGCTACAAAAGATCGAGATATAGTCGCTGATGGCATTGTGCAAGACTATATTATGAATAGTTATTCAGCACGACAATTAGGCTTGAAAACAACAGCAAACGCAGGCGGAATACATAATCTCACACTGGATTCCACGGGTCAGGATTTTCAAGAGCTGCTTAAAATGTTGGGAACAGGTTTCTTAGTTACAGAGCTAATTGGCAGTGGTGTTAATAGCATGACAGGTGATTATTCACGCGGAGCGGCAGGCTTCTGGATAGAAAATGGTGAAGTCCAGTTTCCTGTAGATGAAGTGACTATCGCAGCTAACCTCAAAGATATGTTTAAGAACATTGTAGCGGTAGGAAATGATGTTGATTATCGTGGCGGGACTCGTACAGGCTCTATTTTAATAGAAGGTCTAACAATTGCGGGTAGTTAAGGGATGAGCATTTTTCAGAAAGTAAATGCTAATAGTCCACTATCAGGCGTGATTCGCTCTTGTCCTGAAGATTTTCAAGTAGACGAAATTCAATCATTCACTGCCTCAGGGCAGGGCGAACACGTTTGGCTACACATCAAAAAAACAGGTGAAAATACCGATTGGGTTGCAGGTCAACTTGCTAAAATTGCAGAAGTCCCGCGTCGAGATGTTAGCTTTGCAGGTATGAAAGATCGTAATGCTGTTACCACTCAATGGTTTAGTGTGCAGATGCCTGGTCGTGAAGCACCTAATTGGCAAGCATTTTTAGCTGATTCTATTGAAGTGTTAGATGAAAAACGTCATGACAGAAAACTCAAACGTGGCACACTTGAAGGTAATCATTTTAGAATCACGATTCGAGAATTTAAAGGTAGTGAAGAACAGTTAAAAGCCATTATTGATCAAATTAAAGAACAAGGTATTCCCAACTATTTTGGTGAGCAACGCTTTGGACATGGTGGCTTCAATATTCAGAAAGCTGAGCAATGGTTTAAAGGAGAATTTAAAGTAAAAAGCCGCCAAAAACGTAGTATCTACCTGTCAGCAGCACGCTCATGGGTTTTTAACCATGTTTTATCTGAACGTGTAAAACATGGTAGTTGGAATCAAGCACTTGATGGTGATGTGTTTATGCTAAATGGCACTAAATCTAGCTTTTCTGAAGATATAGATCCGACCATTATTGAACGAGTAGCTCAACAAGATATTCATCCTACAGGTGTTTTATGGGGTAGGGGACGGCTATTATCAACAAATAAAACAGCCGAGCTAGAACAAAAAATAGCTGATCAGCTTCCCGTACTATGTGATGGTTTAGAAAGGAATGGCTTAAAGCAGGAGCGTAAGTCACTGCGCTTAACAGTAAAAGATTTGAGTTATGATATTACTGATGCACAGAAAGAAAACTCAAGAGTTACACTAAATTTTACTTTGCCTGCGGGAGCTTATGCCACTTCTGTTTTAACTGAAATTGCTTGTTTTAGATAAAATGTAGATCACCCATGTTGTCTATTTAAACCCTTATGGATCAATAAATTGTTAATTTTGTCATAGTGGTTTATTGATTCAGGTTAAGGTTTATGAACTATATTTTTTTCTAGCACTCTAATAAGTTTGGATTTGGGCAATAAAAATTATTATTGTATGTTCTCTTATACCCATCCCCCCCCCTTTTTTATACTTTTTGTGAATCATTGTGAATAATTTATTATCAAAACTTTTAATCATTATCAGCCTATCGTTTGTGGGCTTGATAGAGCTTGCGAGTGCTGCTGATATGACTAATTTGCAATTGGCAATGTTGACATTAACTGATACAAAAAGTGTTTATGTAAAGCCAATCAAAAACAATAAAAAAATAAAAAAACAGCAAAGCAAAGTACATAAAGACCCTGTAATTATTTATCCCACTAATTGCTTAAAATGGAATGCGACTCAAATAAACCGTAAGGCTAAAACTCACAGTGAATCTATCACCAAGTATTCACGCTTACATCGGGTTGATAGCAATCTGATAAAGTCAATTATCACTGCTGAATCATGTTTTAGAATCAAAGCATTATCAAATAAAGGCGCAAGAGGGCTTATGCAGCTTATTCCTGCTACAGCAGAGCGTTTTGGTGTTAAAAATATTTATAGTGCTGAGCAGAATATCCGTGGTGGTACTAAATATTTAAAATTTTTATTAGCACGTTATAAAGGTAATCTCAAAAAAACAATCGCGGCTTATAATGCGGGTGAAGGGGCGGTTGATAAATATAAAGGCATTCCACCTTATCGTGAAACACAAAGCTATGTGAAAAATGTATTAAAAATCTACCGCATGTTGATCCCAAAAAAGAAGAAAAAAGTAGCAAAAATAGTTAAGACAAAATCAAAAAAGACTAAAAAGCGTGTTCATGCGGTTTATCAGCCGCCTAAGCTGGGTAGAAAACCTGGGCGATATGGTTGGAAATACAACAAACGATTAGCACCACATCTTTATAAGCACTGATTCATAAACACTCATCTTCTTTTCATCTGAAATAAAGACTTTCACTCTTATGCTGGCTGGTAGATAATACCGAGACTCATAACCCCCGCGCTTTAAAGATATGTTCACAGGCATAATTCAATCCATTGGCACAATAGCAGACCTTCAACCCAAAGGCGGCGATATGGCACTTGTGGTGAACACCGCTAAACTTGATATGTCTGATGTCAGTTTAGGCGATAGTATAGCGGTTAATGGTGTGTGTTTGACTGCAATAGCCATGACAGATACTAGCTTTACGGCTGATGTGTCTCGTGAAACATTATCTCTGACTTCCTTAGGTGCTTTGTCTAAAGGTTCTGAAGTGAATCTTGAAAAGGCTCTAACATTGCAAACACGCTTGGGTGGTCACATGGTAAGTGGTCATGTGGATGGTTTAGGGGAGGTTAAATCACGTCATAATGATGGGCGTTCAGAGCGTTTTGTGATTACCGCCCCTGTTGATATTTGCCATTATATTGCAAACAAAGGCTCAATAACCATTGATGGCGTAAGCCTTACAGTCAACAAGGTTAATCCAATTGCTAGTGGTTCTGATTTTGAGATTAATATCGTTCCACATACCATTCAGGAAACCATTATTAGCCATTATCAGGCTGGCACTAAAGTAAATCTTGAAGTTGATGTAGTGGCGCGCTATCTTGAGCGACTTGTTCAGGGTGGTGCTATTAAAGCAGACTCTACCAATATTACTGAGGCGTTCTTGGCTGAGAATGGCTTTTACAAATCATAGTAAGTTATAGATACAACAAGTTATAAAATATGAAATTTAATACCATTGAAGAAATAATCGAAGAGCTTGCTGAAGGTAAAATGGTCATTATCGTTGATGATGAAGCCCGTGAAAATGAAGGTGATTTTCTCATGGCTGCATCAAAAGTGCGCCCTGAAGATATTAACTTTATGGCGACACATGGGCGCGGGCTGGTGTGTATGCCAATTACGGCACAGCGTTGTAAGCAACTTGATCTGCCGTTGATGGTCTCTGAAAATAATGAAGAATTTGCAACCAATTTTACCATTTCAATCGAAGCGGCAGAAGGTGTGACTACAGGGATTTCAGCTTATGATCGCTCTTTAACCATTCGTGCAGCCGTAGCCCCCGATGCAGATAAAAATAGTATTGTTCAGCCAGGTCATATTTTTCCACTTATGGCACAGCCAGGCGGTGTATTAACTCGTGCAGGGCATACCGAAGCGGGTTGTGATTTGGCACGTTTAGCGGGTTTTGAACCTGCGGCGGCAATTGTCGAAATACTCAATGAAGATGGCACAATGGCGCGCCGTGATGATCTTTTTAAAATTGCAAAACAGCATAATCTTAAAATTGGTACTATCGAAGATTTGATTCGTTATCGCGTGCATAATGAAAAAACGGTGCGACGTGAACACGAAGTTGTCATGAATACTGAGTTTGGTGAATTCAATGTGATTGCTTATTCGGAAGATGCGAGTAAGCAGACACATTTGGCTCTAGTCAAAGGTGAAGTGTCTCCTGAACAACCCGCTTTAGTGCGTGTGCATCTTGAGGATCGACTCTGTGATCTGCTTTCATTAGATGAGAAGGGTTGCGGTTGGCCATTGCGCAATGTTATGCAAACTATGCAAGACGAAGGTGAAGGCATTGTTGTTATTCTGCGTAGTAATAATCAAGTGAATTTGCTAGATCGCCTCAAAGAAGTGGATAAAAATTATGAGCAAGAGCCTGAGAAAAATGATTCACCTTCTGAGCTAAAAACCTTTGGCATTGGTGCTCAAATCCTAAATGATTTAGGTGTTCGTAAGATGCGCGTAATGAGCGCACCTATGCAATTACATGGTTTAGCAGGCTTTGGGCTTGAAATAATTGAATATGTTGGAAAATAAAACACAGAGCAACAGAAAACTGGGGAAATTAAAAGATGAGCAATATTAAAGAACTAGCAGGTGATTTTAATTCAGGTAACGCAAAATTTGCAATTGCCGTTGCACGGTTTAACTCATTTATTGTAGAGAGTTTGTTAGAAGGTGCGGTTGATGCATTGCAACGTCATGGTGTGGATGATGAAGCCATAGAGATTGTAAGAGTGCCAGGTGCTTTTGAGCTTCCTGTAATAGTTCAGACAATGGCAAAAAGTGGAAAATATGATTCAGTGATTGCACTAGGTGCGGTGATTCGTGGCAGTACACCGCATTTTGATATTGTTGCTGATGCATCGGCTAAAGGCTTATCAACAATCGCTTTAGATACAGGCTTACCCATTATTAATGGAATATTAACCACTGATTCAATTGAGCAAGCAATAGAACGTGCTGGCACTAAAGCAGGAAACAAAGGTGCAGAAGCGGCTGTCACAGCTATTGAAATGGTTTCATTATTGAAGAAGTTTGGCAAATAGTAAGAAGAAATAAACATGGCTTTAGACAAGAAAAAACAGTATATATCTGAGCGTCGAGTCGCACGTAAACTCGCGCTTATTGCTATTTATCAGTGGCAAATGACAGATAATTCTTATCAAGATATTTATCTGGGGCTACAAGAAGATAAAGACTTGTCACAAGATATGAAAAAAGCTGATATGGCATTTTTTCAAGCACTCACAAAATGTGCAATGGAAAAGACAGAGAAAATTGATGCCGAACTTGAGCCTTTTCTGGATCGAAAGCCAGAACACCTTGATCAAATCGAACGTGCCGTATTGCGTTTAGCTACCTGTGAGCTTATGAATCAGCCTGAAGTACCGTATAAAGTTATCGTCAATGAATCTGTCAATCTCACCAAAAAATTTGGTGCAGATCAGGCGCATAAATTTATTAATGGCGTACTTGATAAGGTTGGCGAAAAACTTCGACCAGATAATAAAGAATAATTATGTCGGATTAGTGATAGCGTAATCCGATAGATTGTGGCAATTTATTGGGTTGCGCATCTCAATACTAAGCTACCGCGTCATCACAACAAATATATTTAAAAATACTTTGCACGAATTTGACCTAATAAAAGAATACTTCACATGGGGCAACTCGCCTACTGATGTTATCAAAGGCGTTGGCGATGATGCTGCGATTCTTGAGATTCTTCCGCATCAACAATTGGTTACTTCCATTGATACCTTTATTTCGGGTGTGCATTTTCCTGAAAATACACCTAGCGAAGCGATTGGGCATAAAGCATTAGCAGTTAATTTAAGTGATCTTGCGGCAATGGGGGCAACACCGCGCTGGTTTACACTGGCATTAACTTTGCCTGATATTAACCCAGAATGGCTTACTGGATTTAGCCTAGGGCTGAAAACACTGGCACAAGAATATAACTGTTTTTTGGTGGGAGGTGATACCACCCGTGGTTCTTTGAGTGTCACGATTCAAGTTATGGGTGTGGTGGATAAGGGTAAAGCACTCATGCGTAGCGGAGCTAAGGTCGGAGATAGTCTTTATTTAACAGGCACTTTAGGTGATGCCGCGATAGGGCTAAAAACCATTCAAACTGATTTTTCTATGCAAAAAGAACATAGAGATCATTGTCAGCAACACTTAAACAAGCCCATTCCACGACTCAAGGAAAGCACAATAATCCGCCAGTTTGCCTCCTCCTGTATTGATATATCTGATGGTTTTTTACAGGATCTTGGGCATATCTTAAAAGCCTCAAACGTTGGCGCACAAATAACACTTGCAAACTTGCCGTTATCCACCGCATTAAAAACTTTACCCAGAAAAATAGCTATCAATGCAATGTTATCAGGTGGAGATGACTATGAATTACTATTTACCGTCCCGCAAAAAAATAAAGAGTTATTTGAAAAATATATAAAAAAGGGGGGGGATGGGTATTACAAAGAATATTACAAAGAAATAGGTGTCATTACCCACCAAGCAGGAAGTATTATTGATGGGACAGGTAAAAAATTAAGTCTTACAGGGTTTAAACATTTTTAGGGGTAAATGATAGCAGAATCTGTGGATTTATTACGGTACGGTAAGCAAGGTATTAATTCATCAAGAGTTTAATAAAAAAACTGCTTAAGTTGATTAGAATTCACGCTTGCCAAATCTGCCGATATTTTCCACGAAGATCGACGCAATAGAATAACTATTACGTCTCACTTCATGAAAAATAGCGACAGAGATTTTTCTGCACTAGATTCTAATCGACTGTATCAGGCTTTCCTTAAGCTATAGCTGAGACCAATACCTTATCCTTTATATTCCTATTATCCTCACGGATTCAGGTATTAATTTATCATTTTTGAAAGATATTTATCTATTTCTCTATCACTGATAGAACCATTGCTAAGTGCCTTTTCAAGTGCTTTTTTTAACTCTTTTTGAGTAGTAGGGATTTTAGTATTGTTTTCCTTGGTAGGCGAAGCAGAAGCAGAAGTGGCGGTAAATGACTGGGCAGAATCTACCTGTTTAGAATTTTGTTTTTTATTATTTGTATTCTCAGCCCGAAATTCTTCATTTGCTCTTTTTTTTGCTTTGTCCTTTGGGCCAGCCTCATTGCTAGTATTTTTTCCTACCACTATACCTCTAGTTGTTTGTACTTTCTTCTCTTGTTTTAAGACATATTTTGGAATATATCCATTTTTGGGATCTTTAATATTTTTTAGTTTTGTTTCTTTATTATTAATCGGGCAAGGTTTGTCATTATAGTAAACATCACCTTTTTTATTAATGCATTTAAAAATAGCGGCATTAGTCAACGTTGGTGCAAATAAAAGGGCTGTTATTATCACTAAAGATAAATAGGAAAATTTGTCATTGTTATTTTTCATAATATTTTCTCAAGAATAAGATTAGGATATTTATCCTGAATCCGTAATAGTCTCACAAGTTCAGAATTTATAATTATTTTTGATCATGGTTAAAATGTGTATTTTGTAGGTCGGATTAGCGATAGTGTAATCCGACCTCTATTCAGGCACAGGTTTAAGTCATTTATTTTTGTACAGGGTCACTCCAATAAACAGACTCCAAACGACAGGTATCATAACCAGTTACTTGTGATAGCTTCTTACCAATACGGATATCTACAGGGTGCTTGCATGTCGTCACTGCACCTTCGTCATCTTTAGTAATTTCAAGCTCATTAAAGACAACTTGAGGGTTTCCTGGTGGTTCTTTAGATATGGCTGCTGAGCGCACCTCAGAATCAGGTATTGGTTGATTTGCATCAGCAGAACCAGCTGCTGGTACTTCATTATTTAAATATAAACCTGCCTTTCCCGTTAATATATTAATGGCATAAAAGCGCCCTTGTACTGCTGGGGCTGCACATGGGTCAATCCCCACACCTGTTAATAAAGCATCAGGAACAAGTGTAGTGAAGGTTATGTTTCCATCAAAAGCCAAGGCAGTTGATAAGACTTTTTCACCTGATTCAGGGAAGTTTACTTGCCAGCCACGTTTATCGTTATCTTTAATTGATCCGTCAAGAGTAATACTTGCTCCACTGCCATTATCTGAAATACTAATACTTGCCAAGTCATCTTTTGTGATTGTTTCATAATTGTCTGCATCTATAGGTTTATAGGGTGAACTATCAACCAACATAAAGAGTTTATCATCTATGCTTTTATCAAGTGGGTGTGCTCTGAATCCACTACCAATGGATATAACAAAGACTAATTTACCCTTAAGCTTCATCATTGCAACATCAGGCTCGTTATAAAACTTACGTGCATCAGCACCTGAGCCACCTAAAGAGGCAAGTAAAGTAAGTTTAGAAGGGGTATCGGAATCACCTATTTTTTCACTTAGATCAAGTCGCCAAACATGGCCACCTGTATCGGCAAAATAGAGACGATCAATTATATTGTTATAATTGGTGTCAAGATATCTTATACCTCCTGGAATACTGTCGGTAACTACATTGGGGAATTCAGATTGCAATGACCAAATGGGTGCTCCACCATCACGAGCATCAACAATAAAAATATCATTACCCATAGTTGTGGATACAGTCTTGCTTGCACTTTCTAGGATTCCAGGTTCTTCTGCTAAATCTCTATCTTCAATAGGGTCATAACCACCACTGAAAATTACCGCAGCTTTACTCTCTCTCTCTCCTTCTGAATCAACACCAACTTTGCCTAAATAAGGAACAGACCATGTTTGCCCTAATTTAGCATAACCTGTATCTTCATTATTGATTCTCCAAGCAAACTGTGGGTTATCAACATCAGTCACATCTAAAGCGTAATAAGAGCGTCCGCCGCGACGCATTCCAAAATATAAATAGACTTTTCCTTCTTCTGTGTCATGCCATAAATTTATTGCACCATCAATACCATATAAATGATCTATTGCTGTACCTTCATTACGCATTTGAGGTTCTATATTTTTTAATAACTCTTTGGGCATAAAAGCAAATTGTTCTTCACCTGTTTCAGTATCTAGTGCATGTATAAAACCTTCATTGGTTGCTGCAAATATGGTTTGATGCTCTTCAGAATAGTTATAAACATAAGGCTCTGAAT
>JALSLM010000113.1 GCA_026988295.1 Thiotrichaceae bacterium | reverse complement strand
TTTACGCTGTTGGACTTTTGTGTTTCGGGTATTTAAAATAAGGGATCATCCACTTCAATTGCATCATTCGGGCAAACATCCAAACAGGCAGTGCAACGTCGGCATCGTTGTAAATCAATTTTTAATAGATCATTTTCTTTGATTATCGCTGGGCATTGTAATTTATCATAACAAAGTGTGCAGCCGTTACATTGATCATTGTGGATGTATAATTTACGTTCTTTAAATCGACGCAAGGCTTCGGCATTAGGCTGTAGGGCGCAGTCACCTCGAATCCAAATAACTTTTACGCCTGAAATTTTTTGGGCAATTTGAATGCTTTCACTGACTTCTGATGATTTAAAAGCATTTACTTCAAAGATATGATTAACACCAATGGCTTCCAGTAGCTTTCGCATATCGGTTTTGCCCGATGTTGTTGGTGAGTCTTGATGCCCTGTCATGGCGACGCTACGGTTATCAAAAATAATATGGGTGAGGTTGATATTATTTTCGACGGCACTTTGTAGTGAGATCATACCGCCATGAAAAAAGCTGCCTTCGCCACCTGTAGAAACTAAAGATTGTTCTGGTAGCAAATCTGCAATGCCTTGAGAGATGCCAATGCCTGCATTCATGCAGAGTAGCCAATCAGTGCGATGAGGAGGTAGAGAAGAGCAACCAATATCACCGCCGATTATTCCCTTACTTATGTTTTTGCTTATATTTTCGCTAGTTATAATATCTTTATTATTACAACCCACCCCCCCCCTTTTTTGTACTTTTTCGCCTTGTAGCTGTGCTAGTGAGTTATCTGTTTCGTTATTTGTTTCATTGTATAAGGCATGATCAATGCCATAAAATGAAGAGCGGTGTGGGCAGCCTTCGCAAAAGCTACCCGGTCTGTCGGGACAATCAATATCAATGGTCAAGCTATGATTTGTTTTATCAGCACAATCAAATTGTGTGATTAAGTATTCTCTGATTTGATGGTCTGACAGCTCCCCCCAAATAGGAAAAATATCTTTGCCGTGCACTTCTGCATTTATTTTGCCGAAGGCTTCGCGTTTGATCATGGTTTCTAAAAAGCCATCTTGATCTTCGATAATAATTATTTTTTGTTTGTTTTGAGCAAATTTTGAAAATGCAGAAATATTGAGTGGATAAGTTAATTCAATATTTAATAACTGAATTTTGTGGCTTAGTTCAAGTGATTCAATCACTTCATGGCAAATGCTAAAACTTGCACCGCGTGTCACAATGCCAAAATTAGCCTTAGGGTTAAAGTGGTGGCTGTGTAGATGATGTTCTTGTTGTTGAAATTGCTGTAGTCGAAGAATATGTTTACGGTGATTTTTTACTGCTCTTGCACCTACATTAATGAGGTTTTCTGGATCTTTCTGAAAAATATAATCTTGTTGAGCTTGTTCAGTTTTAACACGATTTATAAGGCTAGATTGATAGGCAATACGCCCAGGCACAAATACTAAAACAGGCATTTGCGCCTGTTCTGAAAACTCAAATGCCTGTTTGACGCACTCATAGACACCTTGGACTGTTGCAGGCTCTAATAATGGTAGATTAAACTGTGCAGCATACCAGTGGACATCTTCTTCACCTGTGCTACTACGCGCACCAGGATCAGTGCCAACGACTATCACCATTCCGCCTTTGATTTTACAAACCGCTGAATAATTGAGTGGATCAGCGGCAATATTTAAACCCACATGCTTCATCACTAATAATGAACGTGCACCACATAAGCTTGCACCCATAACAGCAAGTGCCGCAATATGTTCATTTAAGGCATGGTTGATCTGATAGTTAAATTTTGCTTTATTCAGCGTTAGTACATCTATAACATGGTTTACTGGAGATCCTGGGTAGTGCGAGATATATCTTACGCCCTTATCTTGTGCTGCCCAGGCAATTGCTTCATTTCCATCACCAAAAGTAGCCTTGCGACACTGCTTGGAGTGCTTATACCCATCCCCCCCCTTTTTTATACTTTTTTTGTTTATCTTATTCATTATTGTTAACAATCCCATCAACATTGTCATCTACAATACCAACTTCTTTAAGTTGCAGGTGAGCTTCTTCGAGGAAATCTATCTGACTGGGGTGAAAATCTCTGCGGAAATAGCTCAGTAAGTTGCGTCGCATTTGTTTGTTTACCTTTCTGAATTTATTATTGTGCTGAAATTTATAACGAAGAATTCGCCACGGCGAAATTCGATCTTGCCATAATAGCATTAGGGTGCTCATGCCACTCCATAATAAGGTATCCAGAGATGCCATAAGAAATGCGGCTATTCTTGTACGATAGCCAATGCCCATATATTGCATCACATCAAAAGCGACGCTTCTGTGTTCCACCTCTTCGACTGAATGCCACACAAGTAGCTTTTTCATTGTAGGATGAACATCTTCAATAATTTCAGGGTGGCTTAGCAAAACCCCCGCAATGGTTGCGGTGTAGTGTTCTGTCGCTGCCGTGAGTGCCACACGAAGTTTGGGGCTTGCCATTCTTTCTAAGAATCTAGCATAACGCTGATAAAGCTTTAGTAGCCCTTTAATTTTATAGCCTTGACGCTCTAAAACAGAAAAATAGGCTTGATGCGCCTGAGCATGATTGATTTCTTGAGCGCTAAACGATTTGATTTGTTCGAGTAAAATCTCATCTTTAATCTGATCTTTAAAATATAAAATAGAGCGCACGAAGAAACGCTCAAACTCAGGAAAGAGCAGGTTATATCCATTGAAGTTATGGGTAACGACTGGGTTATCATTAAACCAATAACGCGGAATATCGCTATCGAAATCAAATTCAGGCTGACGGATAGGAATTGAATGTGGTGATTTTTTTTTCAATATTGGATTGGCTCTTTTCTCAGTCAGTTTTTAGCATTCAGCGCCATTTACTTTGTTTTACTGCCTTGTGACCGTATTTGAATTTTTTATTGCGGTCTTTTCTGTTGCTGTATTCTTGCTTTGATAAGAAGTTTTCTTCCTCAAGTTCCATTTTGACTACTTCATAGAGTTTGCGCATGGTGCGAATATCCATAAGCTCGAAATTGCCAGCTCTTAAAGCGCGTTTAAGCTCGATATTGGCATAACGAATTCGACGCAGACGACTAACCGTCAGCTCTTGAGACTCCCATAGGCGGCGCACTTCACGATTTCTACCTTCGTTGAGAACCACATGATACCACCTGTTTGCACCATCTCCGCCTTCAAACTTGATGCGGGTGAATTTTGCCATGCCATCATCTAGCATTACGCCTTGTTGCAAGGTTTCCAGTATATCTTCGGTGACATTACCGAGAATGCGTGCGGCGTATTCGCGCTCAATTTCATAAGATGGGTGCATGAGGCGATTTGCCAATTCGCCATCTGTTGTGAAAAGCAATAAACCATCGGTGTTAATATCCAATCTACCAACTTGAATCCAGCGGCCACTGCTGAGTTTGGGTAGATTATCAAAAACGCTCGGTCTACCTTCTGGATCATTGCGTGAACAAATTTCACCAACTTTTTTATGATACAACAAGACTTGTGGTTTAGTTTTTAGCTTTGAGGCGAGTTTTAATACCTGTCCACGCAAAATCACCTTATCATTTTCATCAATTGCCTGACCTGCTTTGGCAACCACCCCATTTACTAGAATCTCACCTGCTGATACCCAGCGTTCGATTTCACGGCGTGATCCATAGCCAGCTCTTGCTAGAATTTTTTGTATTCGTTCTGCCATATTGTCTGTTTAAATTTATTGAAAACTATTACCTGAATCATACAGAGTAGTTATACAACAATATAGGCTTATGCAACAATATCGAGCTATTCTCCTAATCCCAAGATAGAAAACACGGTGATAGTACAAGCATTCGCGTTCCTATCTGGGAATTAGGGTATTTCGAGAGAACAACATTAAATATTTATGCTATAACTGGATTAATAATTTTTTATAAAAACCAAATATAAGGAGAAGAAGATGGCAGTAACCAAATCAGCGGCAAAAAAAGTTGCACCAAAGAAACCCGTCGAGAAAGCAATTTCAAGTGCAGAGGCAAAAAAATTACTGGTCGATCTGACAAATTCAGATAAGGTAATGAACTCTAAGACATTTACAAAAGCTAGAGATTTATTAAAAATCAGCTATGCCGCAGGTGATTATCCATATTCTGAAAAGATGAATGTTAAAGAATATGAGAAAGAGAAACGCTTATTGCAAATTGAATTACTCAAAGTACAAAAGTGGCTGAAAGATGAAAAGAAAAAAATAGTAACTATTTTTGAAGGTCGTGATGCGGCAGGTAAAGGTGGCACAATTAAACGCTTTACTGAACACTTAAACCCACGTATTGCACGTGTAGTGGCACTTGAGAAACCCACTGAACGTGAACTAGGAGAATGGTATTTTCAGCGTTATGTGAATCATCTTCCAACTAAAGGTGAGATGATTTTATTTGACCGTTCTTGGTATAACCGTGCAGGTGTTGAGATTGTTATGGGTTTTTGTAGCAAGCATCAACACCTTGAATATATGCGCCAAGCTCCCGTTTTTGAAAGAATGTTGGTTAATTCTGAAACTATTCTGTTTAAATACTGGTTCTCAGTTACTAGACAAGAGCAACTACGCCGCTTCCATTCACGTAAGCATGACCTAGTTAAACAGTGGAAACTTAGCCCTGTCGATGTAGAGTCATTAGATAAATGGGATGATTACACCGCTGCGCGTGAATCCATGTTCTTTAATACTGATACGGCTGATGCGCCGTGGATTGTGGTGAAATCAGATGATAAAAAACGTGCCAGATTAGCTTGTATGCGTCACTTCTTACACAATATTGATTATGATAATAAAAATACATCTGTGGTTTATATGCCTGATGAGTTGATTTGTGGACCAGTAGCGAAAATGTATCCTGAAGAAGCTAAATCTTAATAAGGCAAACCTGATTAAGTTGATTAGAATTTAGCGCACGAAGCTAAAAAAATTAGACTTGATCAGGTTTTCCTTAATACCCATCCCCCCCCTATTTTTACACTTTTTAGCTAGGAGGCTGTCTGAGAACTAGGATTTGCAGTCAATTCTTAGTTCTCGGACAGCCTGCTCATACAGACGTTAAAATAACTAAAATTCATGCACATATTTTTAAAACAAGGAGATTAGGGTATTAAAAACCTGCTAAGTAAATTATTATCAGAATAAATAGTTTAAGGGGTACGCATTTACTAGAAATTAGTAGGTGCTTTAGCTGATTGCATTATTGATCACGATTACTGCACTCCAGAAACCAGTTATCTTTGACTATTTAATTAATTTATATTTTCCATAGAGGAGCTATTATGCGACAAAAACTATTTACTTATATCATCATATTTCTATCCTCTATTATTTCTTCATCTATCTACGCAACGCTTTATGAAGATGCTGAAGATGGTGATACTTCTGGAAATGTACCACCGAATGTTAAAGGCTGGTTTGTCTATGATAATACTCCAGCAGGTTCCGTAATATCTAATGTTTACGATGCTGATAAAAACAGTCGTGTCATCCAGTTTACTGGTCCAGGAAATACTAATAATGGTTACATGCTAGGTGATTGGTATCCCACTAGCCCTGGCACATGGAATAATACGAGTGAATTTAATGTACATTGGTGTTCACGTTATCCAACCAATTTTGTTGTTTATATGCGTGTTTATACATCCAAGACTAATTCAGCTACCAGTAGCCTCCAACGCTATATATATTACACTGCTGAAGATGTTAACAGGGGGTTAAGTGGTAATGGAAGATATATCCATCATGGCTTAGGTTCAGATAAAAGAGATGGTCAATGGCATTCTTTTAATAGAGACTTACAAGCAGATCTAGCCGAGTATGAACCTGGCAACACAATCACATCGGTTGTGGCATATTTAATTCGTGGAACAGGAAAGGTTGATGATATTCATTTAACACAAGAACCTTTAAAGCCTGTTATCAACTTATCAAAAACTGTTTCTACCGTATATGACCCTGTTAATCTAACGGTTAACCCAAAAGCAATACCAGGTTCAATTCTAGAGTACCGATTAAAAGCAGAAAATTTCGGTTTTAAACAAGCTGATAACAATACGACCACTTTAACGGACACTATTCCTGCCAATATGAAACTCTGTGTATCTGATACTGGCCAATGCAAAAAACCCTATTTAGAAGCTTCAACCAATACCAGTGGAATGACTTTAGGTACTGTAACGTATACAGTAGGTGGTGTTGATGTCACAAATCCTCCTGCAGATGCTGATGGTTTTAATGCTAACGTAACAGCCATCAAAGTAGCAATGGGCGGAGTATTTCCTGATATTTGCAGTGGATCTCATAGTTTTGAAATTAAGTTTCGTACGAGCATAAAATAGATACCATCGTATCCAGTATTTTCCATTAGTTTTACACTAGGTTTGATGGATACAAGATAAATTTGTAGATACCCATCCCCCCCGTTTTTTACACTTTTTTTGCTTAGTTTTTCTTGGTTGTTTCTTTATTAGAATCAGTAGAGCTATCGCCAATAGCATCATTAGAAGCATCTTGTTTTTTAGTTTTGGTCTCTGCTAATTCTGTAATAAGTTTAACAACTGTATCTGAGTCCCATTCAAATTCACCATATAGCGTGTATTGAATCTTTCCCTGTGCATCGATCAAAAAGTTAGAGGGAGTTGCAAAAACATTCCAAGCCTCTATTTGCTCATCTTGACTGACTAATAGCATGGTAAATTCAGGTTTAACTTCATCAACAAATTTTTGAACTTCAGCTTTGCTTTCACCCATATCAACTGCAAGTATTTCAAATGGTACTTTTGCTTCTTGCAATTTGTGCATGAGCTTGTTCATGGACGGCATTTCTGTACGACATGAGCTACAATAGGTTGCCCAAAATTGTACGAGAACAACTTTCCCTTTGTAATCTGCAAGATCAATTTTTTTACCCTTGAGACTTTCAAGTATTAAAGCTGGTGGATCAATGGGCTTATCGACCTTTTTTAGTTCAGCAGCGTTAACAGTGCTAGTTATTTCAACTGCTATGACTGTTGCAATAATAGATAAGAAAAAACCTGATACTATTTTCTTTATTTTAAAATTCATTTAATGTGCTCTCCCTAAAAAGAATAAACTTGCCTTAATTAAGCCTGGCATTTGTGATGTAACTAGTCCTTCTGGAACATTTTTATCATTACGTTTAAAGAAATAACCCCGAACATCTGGAATTAATTTGGCATATACAGTGCTTCCGCCTTTTTTGAGTGATTTACTTAAATGACGAATACCCATACGGTTTGGGGTTCGTTCACCTTCTAGTATCATAATAGGTAATTTCGTTTTACCGACGGCATCTTCATAAACTGGTGCTTTACCAGGTTCTGGCATACCTTTATTTAAGCGTGGAAACATAAGCAAAGCACCACCTAAAGGCATGTCCTTATGTTTTTTTTCCCATTCATGTGCAAGTCGTAAGACTAATTCAGTGTCGGGACCACTAGCAACCAAGTAAACTTTTTTGCCTGTTTTCTTGGCTTCCTTGATAATTTGTATCAGCCCGTTTGTAGGAATCTCATGTAGACTGCTACGAAGTTTTGGCAGCATATAAGCAGAAAGCATGTCAGGCATCCATACTTCAATGCCATCCATCGCCAATGATTGTGCTGTTTGTTGTTCCGCTAGGCTAGAGCCTTGGTCGCAGGCAAAGCCAAGAAGTAATTGATCACCATCACCTTCAAATACGCGCACATCAATTTCTGTTTCATCGTCAGCTTCAATGGTTTTTATTAGGTCTGCGGCACTATCGCTATCACTATCTGTTACAGTTTTTGTCGTGCTCTCTTTCGCATTCTCTGTCGTTGTTTCTGTTGAGTGCTCTGCCGCATTCAGATTGCTGATAATTAGTGGCAAAGAACAGAGTAAAACAAGAAACTTTAATTTTAGGATATTAGGGTACATATAAGTTAAACTCTTTTATTCTTGAAGACTATTTTAGGGTTGCCTGCTAGTCATAATATTTCTTGATATCACTTGCAGAACTTAGGTTAGAAATATTTATAACCATAGCAACATAAGTATATGCTAATATTACCATATTAATAATACTCACGATACAGTAAAACCTATGAATAAAATTATCCTTTCATTTCTTTTGAGCTTATTGGCAACTAATTGCATATATGCAGACTCTGCCAGTGATGCTAATAGCGAAATAAAAAATGCCATGAAGCTAAAGCCTAATCTTGAAGCAGGAAAAAAGACATACGAACTTTGTGCCGCCTGTCATTATAACAATGGTTGGGGTAAAGAAGATGGTAGTTTCCCTGTAATTGCTTCTCAGCACAAAAGTGTAATTATTAAGCAACTAGCCGATATTCGGGCGCGCAATCGTGAAAATCCGACAATGTTTCCTTTTTCTGGTGATGATATTCTAGGTGGTCCACAAGGAATAGAAGATGTTGCTGGTTATATTGCAGCCTTGCCAGCTAATCCTAAACCAGGTACAGGTGATGGTAAGCAACTTGAATTGGGCAAAAAATTATATTTTGAAAAATGTGTCGCTTGTCATGGTCAGAAAGGTGAAGGTGATGCTAAAAACTTTTTCCCACGTATTCAGGGACAACACTATGCTTATCTATTGCGCCAATTACAGTGGATCAGAGATGGACGCAGAAAAAATGCAAACCCTACTATGCTGGCTTTGATAAAAGATTTAGATGATAAAACTTTAGCGATTATAGCTGATTATATTTCGCATATTACAGTGGATGTTATTAGCACCGAGAAAGAAGAAAAGGAAGAAAAATGAAAATTCACTTTTTTATGATAAATATCTTTACGCTTCTTTTACTTGTTGCCTGTGGTGGTGGAGAGAATAAGTTTGTTTCTGGAGGTGAAACCCCCGATGATTATCGAGGCACTTTAGTCAACTCAAAACTAGTTGCCACAAAAAAAGCTACTTTTTTGATTCCTTATTCGGTTAAGGCTTATAGAATCGTTTATTACACAATTGGGGTAAATGGCAACAAGCTTAAAGCATCAGGTTTGCTAGCTGTTCCACAAAAAGCGATAGGGGAGAAAAGCCCATTATTAAGCTATCAACACGGAACCATCTTTCTTAATGAGCAAGCTCCATCTATTAGTAATAGTTCTAGAGATGGTATTATGAGCTTTGCTGGTAGAGGTTATATTATTAGTGCTCCTGATTATATTGGTTATGGTGAATCAGCGGGGGAAATGCACCCTTATGTCCATGCAAACAGTCTTGCAAGTGCATCAATAGATATGCTAAGAGCGAGCAAGCAACTTTTGCAATCAAAGAATGTGCGTATCAATAATCAACTTTTTTTAGCAGGATACTCCGAAGGTGGTTATGCCACGCTTGCACTTCAAAAGGCATTACAAGAAAGTAACAGTAGTGAGTTTGTCGTTACTGCATCTGCAGCTGGTGCTGGCTCTTATAATTTAAGTGAAACAGCCAAAACCTTTGCAAATAAAGCAGTTAATAATCGCCCAGCTTATATGAGTTTTTTACTGAAAGCTTATGATACGATCTATGCTTTAAATAAAATCAATGACATATATCAAGCTCAATACGTTAACACTATTAATTCTGTTTTTGATGGCACTCACTCATCCAAAAACATCACTGATAGCCTCACTACGGTAACCGAGGACTTGTTTAACCCTTCTTTTTTGGAGGCATTTCGTGGCACGGGTGATCACACTCTCAAAGAAAAGTTAGCACTGAATAATATTTATGACTGGAAGCCCATAGCACCAACACGCTTATATCATTCTCCCAATGATGAAATTGTACCCTACAGCAATTCACAAAAAGCATTAACAACCATGAAAGCCAATGGCGCTACTAACATTACCTTGGGAGACTGCCCTTTAAATACCCATACGAAATGTGCAGTACCTTATCTATTTGATACTATTAACTTCTTCAGTAAATATGTAAATGATTTATAAAAAGTGTAAGGCTTTATAGGCAGAATAGCTGAATTATTTTTTATTTGACTATGCTAAATTTAGGTTAAGTTTCAATTAAGTGAGATGCTGTAGAATAGCATCCGACTTCAACGATAAGTGGTCACACAGTTAATAATAATAATATGACCGAGATAACAATAATAATAAGTATCTTGAAGTTTGAACAAGGTTCGGTTAGATAAATTATCTAACCGAACATTTTCTAATGTATATTTACTAGAGTTCACCCTTACCAAATCTGCCGATATTTTCCACGAAAATTGACGCAATAGAATGACTATTACGACTCACGCCATGAAAAACAACGACGGATTTTTCTGCGCTAAATTCTAATCGACTTAATCAGTTTCTTCTTAATTACCAGACCTTAGCCTCTATCGATTCTAAATATTTCTGATGCGCCTTTAACTCATCATTATTGGCTTGAATTATGGGAAGAGATTGACGTTTTGTGGCTATTTTACGAAAGCTGTTTGTGGTATTTGTTGCTCCATCAAGCGATGTATCATCACCCAATAACAAATCGGTTTGCCCACCGGTCATTGCTAAATAAACATCTGCCAAGATTTCGGAGTCAAGCAAAGCTCCGTGCAACTGTCGATGTTCGTTTTTAATATCATAACGCTTACACAAAGCATCCAGTGAGTTGCGCTGTCCAGGGTGCATTTGTCGTGCTAATACTAAGCTATCATTGATTTCACAATAGTCTTCTAGCTTTTTAATGCCGCTTATAAGTGAAAACTCATTATTAATAAAAGCAACATCAAATGGTGCATTGTGAATAATTAGCTCTGCCCCTTTAACATAATCCAAAAAGTCTGTGGCAATGCTATCAAAGTAAGGTTTATCTGCTAGAAACTCGCTAGTAATACCATGTACTTTTAAAGCACCTTCTTCACTCTCACGATCAACTTTTATATATTGGTGATAGTTATTACCCGTAAGCTTTCGATCAACCATTTCGACACAACCAATCTCTATTATGCGATTACCATCACGAATTTCGAGACCTGTTGTTTCTGTATCGAGAAATATCTGTCTTAACATTTAGCTATTTCCTCCTTTTTCATCCATTGCTCGATTTGCCAAGTCATCAGCTCGCTCATTACCTTCATGACCACTATGTCCTTTGACCCAGTGCCATTCAACATTGTGTCTTGCAACGGCTTTATCGAGCCTTTGCCAGAGGTCTTTATTTTTCACTGGTTTTTTTGCCGCTGTTTTCCAGTCTCGTTTCTTCCAGCCTTGTAACCATTCTGTAATTCCCTGACGCACATAGTTTGAATCAGTTGTTAAACTAACATCACTGGCTCGATTTAAAATTTCAAGTGCGCGAATTGCTGCCATTAATTCCATGCGATTATTGGTTGTTTCTTTGTCATAGCCATAAATCTCTTTTTCATGCCCACCATAGCGCATAAGTGCCCCCCAGCCTCCAGGACCTGGGTTGCCTCGACATCCACCATCAGTGAAAATTTCAACTTTCTGTTTAGTCTGTGTCATAAGTTAGAATAATTTTCCCTACGAATTTTCTGAGCCGTATTATTTAAAACCACTTTACCACCGATCAAAACTGCTGGTGCTTGCCAGATTTTTTTATGAGGGCGCATTGCAACAATTTGTTTTTTTACATGAAATATATACATATTACCTAAAACAGGTGCGACAAGATTCCCCCATCGCTTAAGCCAGTTAAAGTGATGAAAAAATTGTTTCTTATTTGTGTTCGTGCCAGTGTTCACGCCTAAGCGCATTCCCATATAGTGAACATCTACTACCTCAAAGCCTAATAAAGAAAACCAGTCACGCACTCTAGGAACACTACGCATTTTATAAAGATTATTTTTTCGCTTGAATCCTGAGCGTATCAAATGACTAATACGTGAAATTGAATAAGGATTAAACCCAATTAAAATACAATGTCCTTCGGGGACTAGCACTCGATCAATTTCTCTTAAAACCTGATGAGGATCATCAGAAAGCTCAAGCACATGGCTGGCAACAACCAAATCAATATTGTCCGTAGAAACAGGTAGATGTTCGATAGAGGAAATGACAGAACCCTTAAAGGCTATATCAGATTTATTATGTTGAGAGACAAGAGAAAAATCAGCCGCTATTCTTGATGATTTCAATAAATCATGTTGCCCACTTAAAGCACCCATCTGAATTGCATAATAGCCAAAAATTCCCGACATAATATCAGCACATTTATCATCTAGGTGAGCCAGTGCAGCCTTACCTGAAAAAGTCTGATACCAGCTTGAACAATACTCCAACATTTCAGCTTTATTCTTCATAACTTGACCTGCATTGCATTTTTCACCATTATAACTTAATATATGTATACATTTAAGACTTCTCAATATAATAAAAATAAACTATATTAGATATACTTTCTTTACAAATGACACAAGGTTTGGGGATCATGCCACAAAAATTACTATTTAAAACAGCAAAGTATTTTGCTGTGTCTCTTATTGTATCATCAAGTATTAGCATCACGACAAATGCACAAGCTGATGACGATACTGATATTATTAATATAGCGGCTCAACTGGGGCTATTGCAAGCGACTCCTAATCAGAATATTCAACAAAGAGTTTATCGAGAGCCTGCTAGGGTTAAGCAAGCTCCCTATCAGGTAGGACCGAGAGTGCATAAGAGAGATCCGTATGCTGTAAGGCGAATACAAATACATCAACAAAATCAGGCACGAAGAAAAGCACATCTCGTTCGTCTTCAACAACAAAGACTACAGAATATTAATCTTCGCAGAGCCTCAGAAAAAAAAGCGTTGCAAAGACCAGTTTCGAGAGCCTCTTTAAACAGAGGTAGTTCACGTAATATCTGGGGACGCATCTTTCAAGGTTATCGAATTCGAAACTATAATTATCAACCTTTAGTCAGAAAGTTCATCAATCAACTGGCAAATAACCCTCAAAAAATTCAACGTATCACAGAACGATCTTCTGATTATCTTTATCTCGTTATAACAGAACTTAATCGCCGAGGAATGCCAACAGAGCTCGCCTATCTTCCCTTTGTTGAAAGCTCTTATCGTAACTCTGCTTACTCACACGCAGGTGCTGCAGGTATGTGGCAGTTTATACCCGCGACTGGGCGACGCTATGGGCTAATGCAAACAAGAAGTTATGATGCACGGCTTGATCCACACCAGTCAACACGGGCAGCCTTAAGCTATTTACAAAAACTTCACCGTCAATTCAGGGGTGACTGGTTATTAGCACTTGCAGCCTATAACTCTGGTGAAAATCGTGTAGCACGCGCTATTCAGATAAATTTAGAGAAAGGTCTTCCAATTGACTACTGGCATCTTGATTTGCCAAGAGAAACTCAGCAATATGTTCCACGATTGCTGGCTTACAAAGAAGTTCTAAGCCGACCCAGTGCTTATGGCTTAAGATTACAGGGAATTCCAAATGCTCCTGCACTCGCAAGAATTCAGGTTAATAAAGCAGTTGATCTTAGAAAGGCAGCAGCTTATGCAGGGATTCCATCTAAGCAATTACTTGCCTTAAACTCTGGCTATCTTCACGGTATAACTACTCCTTTATTCTCAAACAGCATTATATTGCCACGCAGACATGCAGAGATATTAAATCGAATTATTAGAGATTTACCACCCGCTGCGGATGTGCATAAAAAGCGCGCCTATCGTAGCAAATCAAATAGAAGACGTAGCAGTAGACGTAGCTATGTTCATTACAGAGTAAAGCTAGGTGACAATCTTTATAGGATCGCTAGAAAACATGGAACAACAGTCCAAAAAATCAAGCGATTAAATAAAATTAATGGCAATAATATAAAACCAGGAATTAGTTTAATTATTGCCAAAAGCAAACGTTCAAGAAAAACCTATTCTTAAATACCCGAACTAAAAAGCCACCGCAAGGTGGCTTTTTATTAACAAGAAAATCTGGTAGTGACCCAGTGAACAATAAAGAAATACTCCGTGCCTCATTACGAAAAAAAAGAACCTCTCTATCGCATATTCAACAACAAAAATCACAAAAAATAGTCAATCATGTTCTAGAATCAGGCATTTTCAAAAAAGCCCACAAAATTGGCTATTACCATGCTGTCAGGGGTGAAGCAGACCCTGCAAATCTCAATATTGGGCATAAGCAACAACAATTTTATTTACCCGTTGTTGTATCAGCATCTGAAAATAAACAACAAGGGCTTGTATTTGCCCCCGCTTTACCAGCGTCACAGCAGCAACTGAACCAATTTAATATCCCTGAACCCATCTGCGAACCGAGTGAATTAATTCAAATCTATGAATTAGATTTACTCATTATGCCACTGCTTGGCTTTGATAAAAGAGGAAACCGCCTAGGAATGGGCGGTGGTTTTTATGATCGTAGTCTTAGCTATAAGCAACAATATCCTAAAAAAAAACCTGTACTAATAGGTTTTGCCTATGACTTTCAAGAGATAGAAAGCCTGCAAGCAGAGCCTTGGGATATAGGCTTAGAATGGATAGCTACAGAAAGTGGTTTATTTAGGTGCAAATAATAGTATTAATAATACCTGAATCCGTGAGGTATTATAAAAACTTTGCAAACATCTGACCTAATTGCAACTGCCCCTGCGTACTGAAATGCACCTTATCAGCATTTTTCTTAAACGAATCAGTAGCAAAAATATGCACAAAAGGCTTTTCTTTACTAACTTTTTCCTGCGCTTTTTGTACCTCTTTCACAGCAGGGCGAAAAGCCTCAGGAATACTAACCTTTGCAATAATGAAAGCCAGTTTGGGCTTCTTAAAATCTTTACGCAATGCCCCAATGAGTTTCTTCAAATTAGCTGAATATGTCTTTGCTAACTGTACTGACTTAGTATCACGTTCGCCTTGCACCCAAAAAACAGCATGTGGATTTATTTTTACTTTTTTATTAATTCGATCTAATTGCTTCTTTAAAGTCTGATAGTGATGTCCACTCTTGAGCCAGTCTTTCATTAGACAACCACCAGGTGCAAACTTGATTATATTGATTGTTTTCTTAGGATACTTTGCCGAAATTGCATGAGCAAAAGATACTTCAGGTCCAAATTTTTTCTGTTTCGACACTTTCACTTCCGAACCATTGAGATAGAAATGAATATTCTTAGGGAGCGTTAGATTTTCTTTGCTAAGCTCTGAAACTTTACCCTGCCCTGCCATATTAGACTGCCCCAGCAAGATATAAGTGAGGCTATTATTGCTATTATCCGCCCAAGTTGATGCTGAAAAAATCGTTAATAAAAAGAATACGCATACTTTCATATAAAGCCCTTTAGTAGTAATAATAATTCTTTTTAGGGTAGCAATTCGGTTACAAGTTCATTCTGATATTTTTTTAAGGTTTGTATTTTAAAGCACCAAGATGGCCAAGCAAGACATAAAGAATAATCAATCATATTTTATTTTTTCTCTCAAATTATTGCATAGTT
>JALSLM010000112.1 GCA_026988295.1 Thiotrichaceae bacterium | reverse complement strand
CTCTCTCAAGCTTGGAAACGATTAAAAGCTCTGCGGTTCTCTACGTTACTAAAAAATACAAAAAACAGGGGGGATGGGTATCTACAAATTTACCCTGTATCCATCAAATCAAAGTAGTACCCTATTCTTAATCTCGTCGCCAGCTTGTTTCTGTGCCTTTATCTTCTAAGGTAATCCCTTGCTCTTTAAGCTCATCACGAATCTTATCGGCAGTTGCCCAATCTTTATTAGCTTTTGCTTCTATTCGTTGTTGTACCAAAGTTTCAATATCAGCATTATTCAAGCCACCTTCTGAGCTTTCGCCTTTAAACCAATCTTCAATTTCACCTTCAAGTAGCCCAAGTTGCCCTGCTAACTTTTTGAGTAGTGCGCCAAGTGCTTCTGCCTCGCTGTTGTTATTGCTTTGTTTGGCTCGATTTATATCATGAGCCAAGTCAAATAATACAGCGAGTGCTTCTGGTGTATTGAAGTCATCGTCCATTGCTGTAATAAAGCGTTTTTCATAGTCTGTATCGTGCGGTGCTTCTGCTAACTTTAAGCCACGCATTGCTTTATAGAATCTATCTAATGATGCACCTGCCGCTTCCAGTTGATCGGTACTGTAATTAAGTGGGCTACGGTACTGGCTGGTGAGCATAAAATAGCGAATTTCTTCTGCTTTAAACTGTTTGAGTACATCACGCACGGTAAAAAAGTTGTTCAGTGATTTAGACATTTTCTCTTCATCAATACGAATAAAACCATTATGCATCCAATAGTTTGCAAAATGCTCACCTGTACAAGCTTCTGATTGTGCAATTTCATTTTCATGATGCGGGAATTGTAAGTCACGCCCTCCTCCATGAATATCAAAGTGATTGCCTAGTAGTTTTGTTGACATAGCTGAACATTCAATATGCCAGCCAGGACGACCCTGCCCCCAAGGTGATTCCCAAAAAGGCTCTTCAGGTTTTGCCATTTTCCAAAGTACAAAATCCAGTGGGTCATCTTTATCTTCATTGACCGCTACACGCTCACCTGAACGTAAATCATCAGAGTTGTGCCCTGAAAGCTTGCCATAGGTTTCAAATTTGGAAACATCATAATAAACATCACCACTTTTACCTTGATAAGCATAGCCTTTGTCGATAAGCGTGCTAATCATCGTAATGATTTCTTCGATATTATCAGTGGCTTTAGGTTCATGAGTTGGTGATTGAACGCCTAGAGCTTGTTCATCCTCATGCATGGCATCAATAAAGCGTTCGGTGAGCTGCTTGAAGTGCTCACCATTTTTATTAGCGCGCTTGATGATTTTGTCATCAATATCGGTAATATTGCGTACATAATTGACATCATAACCACTTGCTCTGAGGTAGCGAACAATTACATCGAATACAACCAAAACCCGTGCATGACCCAAATGGCAATGGTCGTACACTGTCATACCACACACATACAAGCGTATTTTATTCTCCTCAATGGGTGTGAAAACTTCTTTTTGATTGCTTAGGCTATTGTATATTTTTAACATGATAGTCGTTACTAGTTTGTAATTATTAAGAGTGCCCACAATGGTAGCAGAAGCATATTAATTCCGCTATGATTGCCACTTTTATATACTCTTCACGATCAAGAATGCACAGATAGAGTGCCTCGTTTTTGTGAAGAGCAAGGCGTAACTGTGCGGAATAGTTATTCTCTTTCAAGCAGTTACAACGAAGCTGTTCACAAAATAAGATGTGCTCTATTTGGGTATTCTTGGTTGTGAAGAGTATATACACGCAAAGAGTAAATAAATATGACAAATATTACAAAACCAAATCAATTGCTAATTGCTTTTGTATCCTTTTTTATTTTGTTAGGTGGTTGTAATGCACAAGAAACTAAAGCCACTGACACAAAAGAAACTAAGACTTCAGAAACCTCTAAAACTAAACCCGGAGAAAAAATGTCTGCACACCCAGTCGTTAAATTTGAAACTACTAAAGGAAATATTACGGTAGAGCTTGATGCTGAAAAAGCACCAAAAACCGTTGCTAACTTTATCGCTTATGTTGAAGATGGCTTTTATGATGGAATTATCTTCCATCGTGTTATCCCTAATTTTATGATTCAGACAGGTGGCATGTTGCCAGATATGTCTGAAAAGAAAAACAAAGGTCAGATCGAAAATGAAGCCAATAATGGTTTAAAAAATGATCGTGGCACTTTGGCAATGGCTCGCACACCAAACCCACATTCAGCCAGTTCACAATTCTTTATAAACCTTAAAGATAATGATTTTCTTAACTTCACTAGCGAATCACAAGCTGGCTGGGG
>JALSLM010000111.1 GCA_026988295.1 Thiotrichaceae bacterium | reverse complement strand
AATAAGTGCGATATGCCGTAAAAACGACGAAAACAAGCTAAAAACACGCCATTTTGTGATTAAAAAACAATCATTTGTTTTTTAAGAAAATAAAGGGCTTTTGATGATTGCAGAAGTGATTGTTCTCAGACAGCCTCCTAGGAGGCTGTCCGAGAACTAAGAATTGACTGCAAATGCCATAAACATCATAATCTGAGCTTATCAAATTCGTTAAATAGAATGACTATTCGCCTCTTTTGATAAGCCCACCTTATAATATTTCTAGCATTTTCGTTTCAATCTGAGTTCTCAGACAGCTCCTAGTGTCAAAGCGAAAAGAGTTGCTGCTAATAATGTAGTTGTTGAGTTTTTTATTTTATTTGTCTTTTATAGTTAGTTTGTATATTTAATAATTCAGAAAATTTGTTTTGTTATTCTCTGTCTTGCTTAAATATACACAGTTATTTTTAAAAGGTATGCAGTATTGTTTATTTTCTAAATAAGAAACTCAAGGTAAAAAGACCAGAAAAAAAGCTGGAAAGAATACTCAGTACTAAGCCCGTTGTTCTTCTTAAAACTCTTACTGTGCCTAATGCTGTTTTTCCTAGTAGCTTAAATAGCCCCTTGGTTTTACTTCCATATTTTAAGCTGACTTTTTCAAGGCGGCGAAGGTCGTCTGTGGTTTCAACATATTTGAGCAGGTGAACAGCATCCGTAATGGAGCTTGATTTACGAATAGTATTAACGCTTTTGGCAATTTCTTGCAAAGGTTTGACTGCTTCTGGATGATAGGCTTGTTTTGCGGCACGGCGTAGATTCTTTAAGCCCTTGCCCTGCTTAGCAATTCTGGTAAATACGGGCCAATCAAAGATGTTTCGACCTAGTTTTACTAGGTATTTTTGAAAACGGAGTGTGATTTTTTGTGTTTTTGCGGCTAATTTTATAATTGATGTACCTGCTTTTGCAGGGGCTGCTGAGCCTAATGAGCCAATGGTGAGAGCTGTTAGACCTATTCCTGTGCCTGATAAAGCCACAATTAGTTCATTTACAGGTTTTCCCTGCTGGTATTTGGTATATTCTTTATACAGGTCTCTAGTATCACCAACAACCGTAAAGTCGGCAGTGACTGATCCTGCGATGCCTGATAGGTTGCTGCTCTCACCACTGATGAAACCATCGGCGAAGTTAGTTACTTGAGTTTTTAGGCGATTGAAGTCAGTATCTCTTGCCTGTATTAGAGAATAATATTTTTGATAGTTAACTTTATAGCCATTTGATTTGGCTATATCAAGATACATTCTGGCATCTTCAAAGTCTGAATTTAGAATCGAGGCATCAATTTCTTTGGCTATATCAGCATTAGAAACCTGTGCTTTGAGTTGCTTCTCAATATCAACAAATGTTTCTTGATAGTCCCAATGTTCAAAGACAGAGATTAGGCTCAATACAAATGCACTGAATGATAGGAACAGCAATAAATCTTTAATAATGCTCTTTCTCAAGTGAAATCCATTTTCCCTGCATTAAACCCTCGATGGGTTGATAGCGGGTTTTATAATTCATTTTGCGGCAATTTTTAATCCAAAATCCAGGGTAAATATATTTTTTACCCTGTTGGTTTGCATATTCTATTTGCCATAAAATTGCAAATACGCCCAACCCTCTTTTGTTTCCTTCCACTGGATCAAAAAAAGTATAGACAGCTGAGAACCCTGATTTTAGCACATCTGTCACCGCCACGCCGATAAGTTGTTGTGTATCACCAGAGACTGAGTAAAACTCTATAAATTGTATATTGCACCAATCTGCCAATAAAAAGCTCTCTACTCCTTCTGCATCGGTGCTGTCATGGCGACTTTCAAGATATTTTTTATATAAAGACAAATAAACTTCTTTAAATTCACCTGTATGAATTTTAATGATTAAATCCTGATTTAATTTCCAGTTGCGTTTTTGGCTACGGCTTCTTTTAAATTTAGCCACAGGAATGCGTGTAGTTATACATTCTTCACAGGTATGACAATAAGGTCGATAAATCTGTTTGCCGCTGCGTCGAAAGCCATTCTGGATGAGGTAATCATATACCTCAGGGGTCATTTCATATTCAGGATCGATAACAGCATTACGCGCAATCAGGCCAGGTAAATAAGAACAGGGGTGCATACCTGTTGGAAATATTTTTAACGGATGACTTAATTTCATATTATTTTATTATTCCCCCAATAAATAAGGAGTAATTTAGGGGGCCAACTTGTCGGATTACTCTATCACTAATCTGCCCTCTCCTAATATGGGAAAAGTTAGGAAGGAGGCTTAAATAACTGTAGCTCTCAAATAGCCTCCTAGCAAGACCCTTCTGTACAAGCGGCCTTTTTTAAGCCATCAGCATCAATAATCTGGATATAACCTTTTGATTCTTTAATATAACCTTTGCGTTTCCAATCAGAAATAAAACGGCTGACAGTTTCAATGGTCAAACCGAGCAATGAGCCTATTTCACTTCTTGAAAGGGGAAGTTTTACCCATTGAATATCATTATTCATATCAGTATTAAGGTCAGAACGAATATCAGAGCGACCCAGTGTTAATAGAAAACTCGCTAATTTTTCTGAAGCTTTTTTAGCTCCTAACTCCAACAACATATCTTCTGTTTGACGTAAGTTTTTAATAATCCGAGACATAATAGAGCTATCAACTTCTTGGTTGTTTTTGCGCACTTCACTTAAATCTGGCAATGGCAAGCGACAAACTTCACAAGCCGTAAGAGCGGTTGCGGTATGATTATATTCTTTCCCTGCTAAACCATCAAAGCCAAATAAGTCACCAGCGACAAGAACACGTACAATCTGTACGCGCCCATCAGGTAAACTTTTTGTAATTTTGATCAAGCCTTTTCTTAAAGTGTAGGAGCTTTCATCACTTTTATCATTTTGATGAAAAATAGATTCCCCTGCATCATAAGATATTACTGCTGTGTGAAAATCTTTAATACTGGCTTCTAAAGAATCTTCTGATAAATCAGAAAAAATACTTCGATTTCTAACAGGACACGACAAGCAATGTCCTTTGCTCTTAATATGCGGCATTTAAATCTATCCCCATTAATATTTATTGGGTCATTTTAGCATTGAATATAAGAAGTTAATAATATTAATCTATTAAAAAGGGGTAATCTCCTATGCAACTATGTTTTGATGGAGTAATTAGTTACAAAAGTACCTTATCCTGTATCTTCAGACTGAAATCGCATTTATAAAAACTGCAAAAAAAAGGGGGGGGTATTAAATCCATTAATTACTATGCTTATACCCATCCCCCCCCCTTTTTTTAACTTTTTTACCTGTCTTTACCTATTATTCATTAAGGGAAGCCTGATTAAGTCGTGAATTTGTATAATTAAGAGCATAAGCTCTGTTATGCAAAATAATGAGGCTACATCTACTAGGGGTATATTCATTTATAGTGTGCTTTATGTATAATCCTCGGTCTATTATAAAGAGCGGGATTCCCCATGAGCGCTAGTGAAGGCTGTACAGATAGCAGTTGTGATTTACCTGATATTGCCAATGAGCCACATTCAGGTCCAAATGCACCCCTAAATTGGGTGGGTATGAGTGAGATAGAACTGCCTGTACACATGATTAATGGAAAAGGGGCGCAAATACAAACGGTTGCTCGTGTGCAAGCCTATGTTAATCTGATTGACTCAAATAGCAAAGGCATTCACATGTCACGTCTTTATTTGGCGGTTGATCGAATTTTAAGTGATCATGTTTTAACCCCCGCTTTATTGCATGAAGTGGTTAAGAATTTTGCTGACTCACAGGATGGAATTAGTGATAGCGCCTATCTTGAATGTCGTCTTGAGTTTTTTGAGCGTCGTAGTTCATTAATTAGTAATAATACAGGCTGGAAAAGTTATAAAGTACGCCCTATCACATCTCTTCGCAAAGGGGTTTTAACCACTGAATTAACGATTGAAGTACCTTATTCGTCAACTTGCCCTTGTTCGGCAGCTTTATCACGTGATCTTATTCAGCAGGGCTTTGAGAGTAAGTTTGGTGCGGCCTCGAAAGGAGGCAAAGTGGATTTAAAAGATGTGCATGAATGGCTTGGTACAACCGAGGGCATATCAGCGACGCCACATAGCCAACGAAGCTTGGCGCAGGTGAGAGTAAAGCTATCCGATCACGTCAAAGATTTGCCAATTTCTCGTTTAATTGATGAGATTGAAGAGGCACTATCAACCCCCGTTCAAGCAGCCGTTAAACGTGAGGATGAGCAAGAATTTGCCCGCCTAAATGCTACCAACCTAATGTTTTGTGAAGATGCTGCCCGCCGTGTACAAGCAAAGCTAACGCAAGATAAAACACTGGATGATTTCTGGATTCGCGTCAACCACATGGAAAGCTTGCACCCTCATGATGCTGTAGCAATTGTTACCAAAGGAGTTGAAGGCGGATACCGAGATGACCCGCGCGAGTTTCCACATTAAAGTAGTGGTACAGATAAGAGTGCTATAATTAAGGAAAACCTGATTAAGTCGATTAGAATTTAGCGTAGAAAATAGCTGCAGATTTGTCAAGCTAGAAATAATTGGACTTGATCAGGCTTTCCTTAAAGGAACTAGAATAATAATTAATTGTCTATGCTGACAGTTATAAACATTTTATCAGGAGAGTCATAATGGCAAAGGTAGAAGATGCTATTGCAAATATAAAAAAGTTTGATAAAAACGCAGACGATGCACTGATTACAGCGGTATTCAAAGGCTTAGGACCTGCAGTGCATAATCGCGATGCGAGTTCTGTTTCTTGTTCAGATAAAAAAGAGCTGGCAACAGTTAAAAAGAACTTTCTTATTAAAAAATTAGGGCTTGAAGATGGGCCTGAGTTAGATGCTGCGATTAAAGAAGTCTGCGAGAAAATGAAAGATTCTCGTGTGAAACCACGTGTTGCTTTCTATTATTTCTTAACTAAAAAGTTTAATAAAGAGTCTGTTTACGCTTAAAAGCGAGTAGAACAAAGGGCTTACAAACCTTGCTAAAAATAGGGCTTACTGGAGGCATTGGTTGTGGAAAAAGCACCGCAGTTAATGCCTTTCGCGTTTTGGGTGCAACGATTATTGATGCTGATCAAATAGCAAAAGATATTGTAAAAAAGGGCGCGCCAGCACTAATAGAAATATCCCGTATCTTTGGTCAGCACATCATATTGCCTAATGGTGAATTAGATCGTAGAAAATTAAAACAAATTGTATTTACGGATACACAAGCTTTAGAAAAGTTAGAAGCAATTACACACCCAAGAATACGCACAGAAATAATTTGTCAGATGTCGGCAGCGAGTGAATCCCTCTATGTCGTTGTTGATATTCCGTTATTGCTTGAAGAAAACTACCTTAAATTGTTTGATCGGGTTGTTGTCGTTGATTGCTTACCTGAACAACAAATTGAGCGTGTAATTCAACGAGGCAACTCTAATGAATCAATTATAAAAACCATTATAAAAAAGCAAGTTAGTCGTGAAATACGTTTAAAAGCAGCTTCTGATGTTCTTGATAATACAGGAGATATTAATAGGCTCAAAAATCAAGTTAAAATACTGCATGACTCTTTCCTTAAAAAGGCTACAGAATAAGGAACGCAGGGCAATTAAAGATGATAGAATCGCCTCCTTTATTTGCTAAATACCAAAGAAATTTCATTTACTATGGCCATATACGAACAACCATTAAACGAAAAAATCCGCCTTTTTATAAGATTGACTTATTTAATGGAACGCTTTAATTACCATCTTGAAAAACCTACCCCAGAAAATTGCCAAGCCGCCATCATGGTTCTGCTAGAGCTTTATAATCTGTCATCACGTCTTGATGTGAAAAATGCAGCCTTACATGTACTTGATTTTCAGACACAAGCAGTACGAAATGCTGAAGGAATGGAAAATGTCGATAGTGTTCGTGCAACCCGCATGCTGGAGAAACTTGAAGAAAAAAGTAAGCGTTTATATAGTTTTCGCGGTCAGCTTGGTCAACATTTAAAAATTCATAATTTTTTAAATATATTAAAACAGCGCGCGTCCATAGCTGGCAGTATTAATCGCATGGATATTCCCCTGTTTAATTACTGGCTGAGCCTACCTGAAAAGAAAAAAGTTGAGGATTTACATGACTGGGTAAGACCTTATGGTATTGCCTTTGAAGCCATTCAGTTATTGATGGAGCTTATTTATTCAGGGCCTGACTCTAAAGATGTTGTTGCTACAGGTGGTTTTTACCAAGAAACACTTAGCCACACCAGGGATTATCAACTATTACAAATAGAACTTTCTGATAAATCGACCTATTATCCTGAAATAAGTGCAGGCAAACAGCGTTTTTCAATACGTTTTGTTGATTCGTCCGTGCTTGAAGAAAAAGGCAAGCAAATTGTTAAGGATGTAAGCTTTAAACTAACACTTTTCAGCTTTTAAAGATCAAGAAGTCAATACCTAATTGGGTTGCTTCAATAGTTTAAGTAGGTCCTCTGTACTTATAATATCTTCTAAGCCTGTAGTAACAGAAGATCTATTTGTAGGTTCTGATTTTCTTGAGGTTTGATTCTGTTTAAGTTTTCTCATTAGTTTCTGTGCGCTTGGTATCACTTTTTGTATGTAGCGCTTATTTAAAGATACCCACGCATTACCTGAAGTATTTTTATAATTACAATCTTGTGCGTGATAATCTGCATTGGCAAGTTGATAATGATTATTTTGATAAATCCACATATTCATTGGGCCGCCACATTTAATATCTGATTTAAGCCCAGTTCTTGTTAGATAAATATAAGCAAGAATGTCATTATAATTATTTTGTGACTTACCAAATATTTTGATATAACCATCAGCCTCCATTAATACACGATACTTGTCAGCCTGCCTTTGTAATATCCAAATATGTGGAATACTATCAAGGATAAAGCCCCTTGAGGTCAAGCATAAATACGGTGAACTAGTCACAACCCATTCTTTGGTAGTAGCATTGTTATCCAGATCAAAAGGGTAGCTTAGCGCAGGGCATTTGAGGAGTTTAGCTTTGTTTTTTTGTGTATATAGATAAGCATAAAGTTTTCTAAAGGGGTTGGGCGTACTGTTAGCTAAAACGGCTTGCTTTATACTCTTTGATGACAAAGACTTAAAGCGTTTTTTTGCAGAAGTGTCGTCATTTTTTTGGTAAGCGTAAATAGTCCCTCTTTGCTTATTTGCAGCATGAGGATAACTAGGGTAATCAGAAGAAAACTCTGCTTGAAAAATAAGCTCATGGTATTTAGAGGCTTGGTTAAATTGATCAGCATTTACAGTATTTAGCCATGCAATGCTGATAAATATTGCAAATAACACCCCATTCATTAGCTTTCTTTGAGATAAGCTGCTCTTAAAATATTTCATTGTATTCTTGTCTTTTTTGCTAGGAGGCTGTCCAAGAACTAAGAATTGGCTGCAAACCAGAGTTCTCGGACAATCATCCCTAAGCAACCTTTTCTGGAGTACGTTTTGTTGTTGATGTAGGTTGGACTTTTACTGCAAAACCGTTATCGACTAGTGCCTGCATAATAGCTTTATAGTCCTTCTTTTTTCTACCTTTTCTCACAATATCTGGATGTCTTGCATATTCTTTATGAAATTCTTGCATATCAACTTTATCGTAAAAAATGGCATCTCGTGTAGTTGCTGCATAACTGCCTTCAATACAGCGTCTCATATCGCCATATTGATCCCGTGGTCCAATTGATGCATTACTACAATCATTTGTGGGAACACCAGCGATGGCTTTGTATTCATATCTTTCTTCTTCGGGAGTTCCAGGTTTATTTTTAAAGCCAATAATATAAATATTTGCACCACCACCAATTCGTAACGGTAGAAGTTTAATTTTATTTGCTGGCAATGGAGCACCTTGAAGATCTGTATTTCCTGTTATTTTTCCACTAAGCATTCCATTGATAGAAATAGTATGCTCACCCTTAGTTTGAATATGATTATTCTTGATAATGAGATTTTTAAAAGCTCCATCTGAACCAAAAATACAATTTAACTGTCCCTTAGAGTGCATTATATTTTCAATAATTTCCACATCAGACATTATTGCCCCTGCCATCTGATCAGAGCCAGTATTATTTGGCGCAGGAATAAGTTGTATTATATCTCTATGCGCCACATCTTTAAATTTATTGATAGCAAGGGTCGAAAGGTGTGAGTTAATATCAACTACTAAATCATCAAAATCATTCGAAAAATCTGAATCTATCACATTATCTTCAATTAGCCAGTTTTTTATCACTAGATCCCCTTTGCTTCTTATTCCCATAAAATCACGTATAAAAAAGGAAGCGGGTTTCTTTTTCTTATTGACCTGTAGTTGTGGTGATAAGAATTTTTGTTTATCATTTTCATTAATAGGGAGAGTGTTGGTATAATAATAATTAATATGAACATTGTTATTAATATAATATAAAGGAGCTAGAATATTTTTTCTAATTGCCTCAAAAGCATCCCTATTAGGGTCGTTTTTCATATTTTCTTTACTATACTTTCCCTCTAATAACTCTTTGAAAATAGCACGATGAGCAGAATCTTGATTATAATTTCTCTCAAAATTTTCTGCTATTTCCCTGCTTGGGAAAGTGCTTACAGGAGGGGGAGAACTGGCTGAATCCTCTAGTGCTGCTTTTATTGCTAACACCAAATGATTCATTAGTTTTGCAGCTTCTTTGTTAAAGCGATCTCTATCCTCTCTAAACTCTATCGCTTTTTGATGATCTCCATTAGCTAAAGCAGTTTGTATATTTTCATGTGCTATTGCTGCATTTTCATTAGTCGTTTTAACTTGTTTTTCGACAATAGTTTTAACTGTAGTAAGCTGATTTTTCAGTTGTTTAAGTTTTTTCTCCCAAGAAGTATGTTTTAAAGGGTTCTTTTTTTTGTAAAAAAGGCTGAGCGTCTTAGTTTCCTTTAAATCCTTAGCTAATATCTTTAATCGTAATACTGAAATAAGATTATTACGTTTTGATATTTCTTTATTAAAAAGATTATGTCTTTGCCAATCACCTGTTTGTAGTGCGCTTTGTCTTGCTGTTTCTGCTCTCTTTCTTAGTACAGAAATTTCATCTTGTAGCTGCTTAATGAGCTGCCGATAATCTGCATTGCTTGGCATAATGCAATCCCCCAGTATTGTTTTGTTAACTATACATGCGAGACTGCTTTGCTTTTTATGTATGCTTAAGTTCTCTAAAATCTACTTAGCCCAGTAAATCATTGTTATCAGAGAACTCAATCTAAAATAAAAATCTCACTTTATAGTTTCGTAAGTTACTTAGCCCTAGGATGTTATTAAGAAAGAGAAGAAAAAACGTCTTATCTCAAAAATCCTGTCTCTATACTAATACAGATTCCAATCAGATAAAGGGTAGATATTAACCAGATTAACGGCTTATTTTTAGTTGACTTACACGTAAAAATAAAATAGTAAGTTTGTTGATATGGGTTTGCATTGTTCTTTTTTATCAGTGAAGTTCCTTTTGAGAATCAAAAATACTTGTTTTTTAACTTGCTCTGTAATGAGAAAGCAATTCTGGAAAATGTACAAAAAAGGGGTGAGACACAAGTATCATCGGCTCAGTTTTAAACGGTGAGATCTCTATCTGTGGCTCACGGATGGTTTTCTAAATTTTGTTTGCTTTATGTTTCCTTTTAGTGTTAAATAGAAGCATTAAAGCGCTTAAACGAACAAAAGGTAAATATAAAAATGGATGAGCAAAGAAAGCAAGCACTAGCTGCCGCACTTGGACAAATCGAAAGACAATTTGGTAAAGGCACTGTCATGCGTATGGGGGATTCTGCCGCCGCACGTAATATTGATGTAATCTCAACAGGCTCATTAACGCTAGATTTGGCTCTTGGTATTGGTGGTTTACCTAAAGGTCGAGTAATTGAAATCTATGGCCCAGAATCATCAGGCAAAACAACAATGACATTACACGTTATTGCAGAATGTCAGAAAGCTGGTGGAACTGCGGCATTTATAGATGCAGAACATGCCCTAGATCCAAGTTATGCAGCTAAGTTAGGCGTGAATATTGATGAACTACTGGTTTCACAGCCAGACACAGGAGAGCAAGCATTAGAAGTTACCGATATGCTAGTTCGCTCAGGCGCTATAGATCTAGTTGTTATAGATTCGGTTGCTGCTTTAACACCTAAAGCAGAAATTGAAGGTGATATGGGTGACTCTCACATGGGTCTTCAAGCACGTTTAATGTCACAAGCTTTACGCAAGCTCACCGCAAATATCAAGCGATCTAATACAATGGTATTTTTTATCAACCAAATTCGCATGAAAATTGGTGTTATGTTCGGTAGTCCTGAAACAACGACAGGTGGTAATGCACTTAAGTTTTATTCATCTGTTCGTCTGGATATCAGGCGCATTGGTGCGATCAAAAAAGGTGATGAAATTGTTGGTAATAGTACTCGTATAAAGGTTGTTAAGAATAAAATGGCACCTCCTTTTAAGCAGGCCGAGTTTGAAATCCGCTATGGAGAAGGTGTCTCTCATGTTGGAGAGTTACTAGATTTGGGAGTTCAGGAAGGCTTAGTCAAAAAAGCAGGAGCATGGTACAGCTATAACGGACAGAAAATTGGTCAAGGCAAAGACAATTCTGGCACATATCTAAAAGAAAACCCTAAAATAGCAGAAGAGTTAGAAGCCCTTATACGTGAAAAGCTATTACCAAAAGCTGATGATGATTCTACAGAAGAATCCAACGATTCTGATAAATCAGAAGAAGATACATCTAAATAAAAAATGACTCGCCTCGCATTTAGCAAAAAAGATAATTACACACGTTGCATGAATTCAGCAATTTATTCGCTTGCGATGCGAGAGCACTCCCGTCAAGAAATTTATAACAAGCTAAGTCATAAGGATTTTTCAGATGGAGTCGATATAAATGCATTACTTGATGAGCTAGAAGAAAAAAATTACTTAAATGATAACCGATTTACCGAATGTTTTATTCGATCGCGATCTCAGCGAGGACAAGGAGTAAATAAAATAACAAATGATCTCAGACAACGAGGGATTACCCCTCAATTAATTAGTCGAGCACTAAATGAGTCAAATATAGATTGGTATGAAATGGCAAACAAACAACGAGAGAAAAAATTCGGCAAATCAAAACCAATAAACTACAAAGAGAAAGCTCGGCAAATGCGTTTTTTATTCAATCGTGGATTTGATGCGGAAATAATAAGAAGTGTCTGTAGTACTACAAGTTTGGTTTGATAGATTCAGGATAAGTTTGTAGATACCCATCCCCCCCCTTTTCTTTTTACGAGTTTATGGATTAATCATTATGACAGCCAAGAACAAAGAACCATACCAACAAGCTTATTATCCACCTAAACCAACCGCTTTAACCTGCTTTATGCGTCGTTGCCTAATCTGGCAACATCTGCGCTTTTGGGTGATTAACTTTAAAATCTTTAAATTATTGATGAAATCAAGTCATTGATATTTATGCTAATTTATGAGTCCATATTGAGCTTGTGGATTCAATGCAAATCCCATGAAAAAAATCAGTTAATTGTGGTAAGCTTACGGCTTTTTTTAAAGTATCATTGAACTATAAATAGTAGGCATCCCCCATAAAATGAAGTCAGCCACACGAATCCCTGCCAGTGAACACGGTATAAACCCTAGGGAAATCGACAAAAAAGCACGTTCAATTTTACATGCTTTAACAAAAGCAGGCTACGAGGCCTACTTAGTCGGCGGTGGTGTTCGTGATTTAATGCTGGGTTATCACCCTAAAGATTTTGATATTGCCACCAGTGCGACACCTGAGCAGGTGAAGCAGGTGCTTCCCTCTACACGCATTATTGGTCGTCGTTTTCGTTTGGCGCATGTGCATTTTGGGCGTGAGTATTTTGAGGTTGCGACTTTTCGTGCGCCTCATGATAAAACAGGGCGTGGAAAAACAAGTGAACACGGGCAGATTATTCACGATAATGTGTATGGCACAGTGGTTGAGGATGCTTTTCGTCGTGATTTTAGTATCAACGCATTTTTCTATGATTTAGAAACAGGTGATGTGCTGGATTTTGTTGGTGCAATGGCTGATCTAAAAATAAAACAATTACGAATTATCGGTGATCCCGAGGTGCGTTATCGCGAAGACCCCGTTCGTATGTTGCGTGCTATTCGTTTTGCAGCTAAGTTGGGTTTGACCATAGAACCTGCTTCAGAAGCTCCCATTCGTCAATTCGCCTCATTATTAGATAATATTGCTCCCGCACGTTTATTTGATGAAGCACTTAAAATTTTTCATGGTGGAAAAGCTATTAGAACGCTGGAATTGCTCCGTGATTATCATTTATTTGAATGTCTGTTTCCTGCCGCTGAAAGAGGCTTGCAAGAAGATGCAATTGAAAGTGGTGGTGATGGGTCTTTTCGCGAATTGGTCTATGCCGCGCTAAAAAATACTGATAATAGAATTCGCAAAGATTTGCCTGTGACTCCTGCATTTTTATTTGCAGTCATGCTTTGGAAGCGAGTGCGTGAAGATGCAAAGGCTTACCAGCAAGAAGGTAATCCTGCTTTGCAATCTGTTCATCTAGCTGCTAGTGATGCTTTTTCTGAGCAGGTCAAATGCCTTTCAGTGCCGCGTCGCTTTAGCAATATGACTCGTGAAATCTGGACTTTACAAGGTCTATTCAAATTTAAAAACCAGCGTCGTGTATTGAATTTTCTGGAGCAACGGCGTTTTCGTGCTGCCTATGACTTTATGTGTTTACGTGCAAAATCGGGGGAAACATCCTTTGATGATTGTGAGTGGTGGACATTAATTCAGGAAGTGGATATGGATGAGAAAATTGCTATGTGTCAACGAGTTACACCTGGGAAGGCTAAGAAGAAGAGAAAGACACGACAAAAACGTCGTATTAGTGAATAGAAACGGATAATAAGAAGCCACAGCTTTAAATATAAACCTGAATCCGTGAGGCTACTACGGCATGATGAACAAGTTATTGATTCCACAGCGGTTTAAAAAATACCCGCTTAACCTATGGGTGAAGCTAAGATTTTTTAATTCCACTGTGAAACCAATACCTTATCCCTCATATCCGCATTAGCCTCACGGATTCAGGATAAACACATCTAAAAAAAGTATAAAAAAAGGGGGGGGATGGGTATTAATAAAATATTCACAAACTGTTATGTCGCGCTGGGTAGTAATTTGGGGGATTCTCGTGGCTATCTTGACAAAGCCATCGTTAGCTTGCAACAGCATTCATCAATAGAAAATCTACAAATATCCCACTACTATCAGAGTAAACCTCATGGCCCTCAAGATCAGCCAGATTATATTAATGCGGCGGTGAGTTTTGATACTGATTTATCGGCAGAAGCATTACTCGATGAATTACAAAAAATAGAAAATAATAACCAACGGCTTCGTCAAGGTGTATCTCGATGGAGTGCGCGAACTTTAGATCTAGATCTTTTGTTTTATGGTGATCAATACATTGAGACAAAGCGTTTAACAGTGCCTCACCCACGAATTTGTGAACGTGCTTTTGTATTGCTACCACTAAGCGATTTGGGGGCTAACTGCAAAAGCATAAATAAAACGACTATAAAAGAATGTATCGAAGCCTTGCCAGGTTCTGAATTAAAAAATATTAAGAAGATTAAGGAAATAGAGTTATGACACAACACGTTACTGTAAACACCATTCGTAATATGAAGCAGGAGGGGAAAAAAATTGTTGCCTTGACAGCTTATGATGCCAGTTTTGCTCGCATTATTGATGAGCAGGGTGTTGATATTATTTTGGTGGGTGATTCGCTAGGCATGGTTATGCAGGGGCATGATTCAACCGTATCAGTTACAGTAGATGATATTATTTATCATAGCAAAGCGGTTGCGCCTCAGTGTAAACGCGCCTTGCTTATGGCAGATCTTCCCTTTATGAGCTACACCAATCCTGATCAAGCAATTGCCAATGCTGCCAGAATAATGCAAGAAGGATTGGCACATATTGTTAAACTTGAAGGTGGAGAAGCGCAACTAGATACTGTGCGCCACATGACACGACATGGTGTTCCTGTTTGTGCGCATTTAGGATTAACACCACAAACAGTACATAAACTAGGCGGTTATCGGGTTCAAGGTCGGCCTGCTGCTGATGCTCAACAAATGCTAGCAGATGCACTGGCATTGCAAGATGCTGGTGCAGATGCTTTAGTGCTTGAATGTGTGCCAGTGCCCTTAGCAATTCAGCTAACACAAGAGCTTGAAATACCGACTATCGGTATTGGTGCGGGAGGAGTCTGTGATGGACAGGTTCTAGTTTTACAAGATATGATTGGTATTTCATCGTTTGCGCCTAAGTTTACGACTAATTTTTTAGTTGAAGGGCGCAATATTCCTGAGGCAATTACTGCCTATGTACAGGCAGTTAAGGAAGGAAGCTTTCCTGCCGATGAACAATGTTTCTTTTAATAAGACAATTATTATATGATTCAAGCAAATGATAAAGATGCCTTGCGAGTAGTCATGCGCGGCTATCGTTCAAATTCCGAAACCACTGCTTTTGTGCCCACCTTGGGGAATTTGCATGACGGACATTTATCACTGGTGCGTAAGGCAAGAGAAGTTGCAGATCGTGTGGTTGTCTCGATTTTTATTAACCCCACACAATTTGATAAGGCTGAGGACTTAGCCGCTTATCCACGCACACTTGAAAATGATCTCAAGCTATTAAAGCAAGAAAAAATTGATTTAGTATTTTTACCTGAAGCGGATGAAATGTATCCAGAAGGTAGTGCTGCACGGGTTGAAGTTGATGGTATTAGCGATATACTCGAAGGTGACTCACGCCCAGGGCATTTTTCAGGGGTTGCCACCATTGTTGCAAAACTATTTAATCTAGTGCAGCCCGATGTATCTGTCTTTGGAGAGAAAGATTTTCAGCAGCTTATGTTGATTCGACGCATGGTTGATGATTTAGATTTTGGTATAGAAATTATAGCCGCACCAACTGCCCGAGAAGAGAGTGGTTTGGCAATGAGCTCACGAAACAATTATTTGAATGAGCAACAGCGTAATGCTATAGCCCCTAAGTTATATGCCGAGCTAACAGCAATTCACAAATCAATTCAAGCGGGTGTACGAGATTATTTAAAGCTACAAAAAGAAGTGACTGAAGTGTTAAATCAACAGGGCTTTACCACTGATTATATCGAAATCCGTAATGCCAGTGACTTATCAGTAGCACAGGAAAATGACAAAGAACTGGTTATACTCGCATCAGCATGGCTAGGAAAAGCACGTTTAATTGATAATTTAAGGGTTTCTCTTTAGATGTATTGATAAGCCTAAATATACAAATCTAAAAATACAAACCCATCCACCCCCCCAATGTCATTGAAATAAGCATAAGCAATTGATATCACTAAGCATACCTGTAACCTTTCCTGCACATAAGTCGTCTACAGCGTATTTTCTCACGCTCAAAACTTCTACCTGGTCGTATCGGTGTCAGGTTTTTGCTGATGGTCTGTAAGGATTCCTGTATATCAATATCGAGCAACAAGCCATTGAGTGCACTAACCAAAATATCTTTTACAGAAGATATTGCTTTACTAAAGTTTATCTTATAAGTGAGTTTTCTTTTTGCTACACG
>JALSLM010000110.1 GCA_026988295.1 Thiotrichaceae bacterium | reverse complement strand
ATTTAAATGTGCAGGACGCATGAAGTATTCCAAATTTGTAAAGTCAGAGGTAGTGGCTTAAACCAGTTTTTGTAGCTTAAGCCAGCAAGCCATGATAGATAGGGAATGAGACGCTTGCAATTAACAATACAGTTTTTATGCTGTTTTGGGTTTCTTAAGTATCACGTGATATAAATTCACCTGTTCCTGTATGTACCTTGATTATTTCACCTGTTTCAAGATATTCAGGCACTTGGACTTCAAGACCTGTTGATAGAGTCGCTGGCTTATTGCGATTAGTGGCGCTGGCACCTTTTAGTCTTGGTGCAGTATCCACAACCTCTAAAGATACGGTTGATGGAAGCTCTATGCCGATGATATTGCCATCCATAAGTAAGGCTGTGATTTCTTCCATGCCATCTGTGATGTAGCCGATTTGGTCTGCAATATCTTCTTTATTAAGGCTGTGCTGACTGTAGTCCTCATTATCCATAAAGACATAATTATCGCCGTCGATATAGGAGAATTGTACTTTGGTGCGTTGACAATCCGCTTCTTTTAGCATGTCATCAGCTTTATGAGATTCATCACGCTTCATGCCTGTTTGTAAATTATTATAGCGAATTTTGTAATAGGTTGATGCGCCACGCGATGATGGACTTTTGCATTCAATAGTTTTTACAGCGTGTGGCACACCTTCAAATTCAATAATCATTCCACGTTTGAGTTCTCTAGCCTTTGGCATTTTTATTTGTGCTCCTTGTTTGAATTTTTGCGCTCATCACTCAAGAAAAACCTGATTAAGTCTAATTATTTTTAGCTTGCTAAATTCTAATCGACTTAATCAGGTTTTCCTTAATATTATGAGAGAAAAGAGACGCTCGCGGATATTATCACAATATTCTATTTTAAACTTGATGGAGTTAGATTAATGAATTCAGGTTTTAGATACCTGTAAATACCCATCCCCCCCTTTTTTTATACTTTTTATCATGTTATTTGCACAGTTTCACTATTCCACTGTTACTGACTTTGCTAAGTTGCGTGGTTTGTCAACATCTGTGCCTTTAAATACGGCAACGTGATAAGACAATAGCTGTAGCGGAATGGTGTAGATAATGGGTGCTATGCCTTCTGGCACTTCTTCCATTTTAATCAGGTGTATATTGTCCTGCTGTGCTATTCCAGCACCTTTATCAGCAAATAAATAAAGTACTCCACCGCGTGATCTGACTTCTTCTAGATTTGATTTTAGCTTTTCAAGTAAGACGGTATTGGGTGCAACCGCAACGATTGGCATTTCACTATCAACTAGGGCTAGTGGTCCATGTTTTAGCTCACCTGCGGGATAGGCTTCTGCATGAATATAAGAGATTTCTTTTAGTTTTAATGCGCCTTCCATTGCGACTGGGTATTGATCACCACGACCAAGGAATAGGGCATTGTGTTTGTCAATAAACTGTTCTGCCATTTTTTCAATCGCCGAATCATGTTCTAGTGATTGTTCTAGCAAAGCAGGAAGCTTTTTTAAGTCAGCAACTAATTGTGCAACTTTTTCAGGGCTATCACCCTTAGCTTGCATAAGTAAACCAATCAATAATTGTAGTGTGACCAGTTGTGTGGTGAATGCTTTGGTTGAGGCTACACCAATTTCTGGCCCAGCAACTGTTAATAAAGAAAAGTCTGATTCTCTAACTAAAGAGCTTTCGTCAACATTACAAATACTCAAACTGGCTAGACAACCTAAAGATTTAATTTTATCTAGTGCCGCTAAGGTATCTGCGGTTTCACCTGATTGCGAAAGTGTTACAAACAGTACATCTTCTCGTGGAGCTTGTCGGCGATAACGATATTCACTAGCTACTTCTACATGACAGGGAATATCAGTGAGGTTTTCCATCCAATAACGCGCTATTAAACCTGCGTGATAGCTAGTTCCACAGGCGACAATTTGCACTTCTTTTACCTTTGATAAGGTTTCTTGAACATTTTCACCTGAAATACACTGTTTAATGCTATCTCGTTCTAGTCGACCGTCTAGTGTTCTTTGTACTGCTATTGGCTGCTCATAGATTTCTTTGAGCATATAATGACGGTATTCACCCAAATTTGATTCGAGTAAACTAGCATTCGATTGTTTTATCTCGCGTTCAACAGCCTTTCCTGTTTCATCTTCAATGCTAATTTGATCACGTTGAATAGAAACCATATCGCCATTTTCAAGAAAAATAAAACGACTGGTAACAGGAAGAAGAGCCTGAACATCAGAACCAAGAAAATTTTCTCCTAAGCCCAAGCCAACAACTAACGGGCTGCCTTGACGTGCGCCAATGAGCACATCAGGATTTTCACTAGAAATAACGCCTAGAGCGAATGCGCCACTAAGCTGTTTAATAGACTCTTTGACTGCATCAAACAGACTGGCATTATTGACTAGGTTAGACTCAATCAGATGAACGATAACTTCAGTATCTGTTTCTGATTCAAACTCATAGCCTTGTGCTTTAAGTGATTCACGAAGTTCTTCATAATTTTCGATAATACCATTATGAACTACTGCCACACGATTACGGCTTAAATGTGGATGTGCATTGCGTTCTGCGGGTTCGCCGTGGGTTGCCCAACGGGTATGTGAAATACCTAGAAGACCCTGCTGTGGTTGTATTTCTAGTTTTTTTTCTAACTCAATGACTTTGCCTAAAGCGCGCACTCTTTGAATGCTATTATCACCGTTATTATCACCGTTACCATCACTATCAACTAATGCAACACCAGCTGAATCATAACCTCGGTATTCTAAGCGACGTAAGCCTTCTAGCAATATATCAGTCACTGGACGTTGTGCAATGGCACCAACTATTCCACACATAATTTCTTCTCCATTTTAATTTGCGAGTTCGCTTATTATCCTGAATCAGTGAGGTCAATGCGGATAGCAGAGCGTAAGATATTGGTTTAGCATGAGATTTAAAAAATCTTAGCTTCACCCTTAGGTTAAGCGGGTATTTTTTAAACTCATGATGAATCAATAGCTTGCGTTCTGTGCCGTAGTTATCTCACGGATTCAGAATTATTTCTTCTGCGGTTTTTTCCAGCCTTTTATGGTCAGTTGTTTTGACCGAGATAAGGTCAACTCACCTGCTGGTGCTTCTTTAGTAATGGTCGAGCCTGCCCCGATTGTTGCATCATCACCAACACTCACAGGTGCAACTAGTTGGCTATCAGAACCGATAAAAACGCGATCACCAATAGTTGTTAAGTGCTTGTTTACGCCATCGTAGTTGCAGGTAATTGTTCCTGCACCAATATTGACATCTTCACCCATTTGAGTATCACCGATATAGCTCAAATGACTGACTTTACTGCCTTTTCCAATGACTGATTTTTTAATCTCAACAAAGTTGCCGACCTTGGCATTTTCTTTAATAAAGGTATCAGGGCGTACTCGTGCAAAAGGCCCTATATCACAATTGTTTTCGATGATTGCCGAGTCAATCACAGAATTTGCTTTAACTAAACAATCATCACCAATTTGTGCATCTTTTATAACACAGCCTGATTCTATGACAACCCTGTCACCTAATTTGACCTTGCCAATAAAGATGTTATTAACATCAATACATACATCCTTTCCTGCTTCCAGCTTGCCTCGAATATCAATGCGATCAGTATCATAAAGTGTTACTCCAGCCTCTAACAGTTTTTTTGCCTGCATTGCCTGATAGGCTCTTTCAATTTTGACCTGTTGAATACGATCATTAACACCTTCAGCTTCAAGAGGATCATCGCAAATAAGGGCATCAACAATACCGCCTTCCTTTACAGCAAGCGCAACACAATCAGTAAGATAGTATTCGCCCTGAGAATTATTAGGTGTGATGTCATTAAGCCAACGCTTAAGATCACGACCACGGGCAGCGATAAAACCTGTATTGACCTCTTTAATTTCTAATTGCTCCTGATTAGCATCTTTATGCTCAATAATGCTCTCAATTTTACCTTGCGGGTTACGCACTATGCGCCCATAGCCTGTAGGATCATCTTGCACTACAGTTAATACCACTAATGTCGCTTCCTCAAGTTTATTAGCAAGCCGTGAAAGTACTTCTGTTTTAATAAGAGGAACATCACCATAAGCAATAATCACCACAGCTTCATCATCAATATAACTCTCTGCTTGAGCTACAGCATGTCCTGTGCCTTTTTGTTCTTTTTGCTGAATCCAGACAAGAGTTTCCGCATTATTAGTAATATTAGCGGTATTGATTACCTGCTGAACCTGTTCACCACCGTGACCATAAATAATTGCTATTTTGTCAACATCAAGTTGTTGACAGCTTTCAATAACGTGTTGAAGCATTGGTTTTCCACCAATAGTATGTAGTACCTTTGGTGTTGATGAACGCATCCGCGTGCCTTGCCCAGCAGCAAGAATAATAGGAAATAAAGTCATAAGTACGTTTCTATTTTTTGATCAGAGTATAAGTAACCGCCAATTATACGACAATTATTAATAGATAAGAGGAGAAAAGACTACAAAAGAGGACTAAAAAGTATCAAATTTTTAAATTTTAGGTTTTGCCCCTCGCTTAGGTAGAGATGTTGAACCAGACACCGTAAACTAGAGAAAAGAAGAAAGGCATCTCTTCGATTACTTTCTAGCCTGTGTGGCAGTGAACGTTATTCATCCGACTACTCGTCGGATGGATGCTTTCTAAGCTACCCGTGTGGCAGTGAACATATTATTACCTGAATCCATGACCCAATACAGATAATAGAGAATAAGTAGTCAATATCTTATTCACTGTTCTGCAGTGTAGTGCAGCGGAGTAGAGTGATAGTAGAGTTATGGATTAGGTATTACATAAGATAAAATCATTGTCTTAACAGACATCTATTACCCATCCCCCCCTTTTTTACACTTTTTTAATAGTAAATTAAAACCATGTTCTTGTAGGTCAGATTAGCGATAGCGTAATCCGACAAATAGCAGGGATTAATGGCTTAATAGACACCAACGAATCAAACAACAACGAATCAAACAACAACCACAGATTCAAACCATGAAGGTTTTGCATCTAATTGAAAAGTTGTTGTTCCCGTATTATGCAAAGCTTCATAATATTTTTTAGCTTCTAACAAATGCTATTAATGCAGTGTAGCGTCCTTTATCTGCTTCTTGTAGGGCTAGAATATATTGTTTACGGGTCTCTCCAGTATTTTCTAATGATTTTCTCCCCCCCCCCATGTAAAACATTTTGCTTTAAAAAGAACAACCAACAATGTTAAAAAGCGTAACTACTTTACACAATACGGTGATCAGGCAAGGTGAAACAGCATAGTAAATAGTCTCAGGGTAATGTATAATTCTGATGTATGATTGCAAGGTAAAGTGAGCTTTCAATCTCCATGAAATATGCAATAACAGACGTAATAAATCAGCGAATGACAAGGACTTAAAAGGAGCGATTCATGCATAGAACACAACTCTACTTTGAAGAAGACCTCTTTTCTGAGATTAAAAAAACTGCCAGTAAAAAGAGCCTGAGTGTTTCAGCCTATATTCGAGATGTATTAAGAAAAGAGCTAGAAGCTCAGAAAAAGCAAGCGCAAACTCCCGATTTTTCAGACTTCTCTGGCATGTGGAAAGACAGCGATATTACCCAACAAAGCCTGCGTGAGAAAGCATGGAAATGATACAATGATACTGCTAGATACCAATGTGCTGATAGAAATACTCAAAGACAATACCAAAACTCAACAGACACTAGCCAAATTACAAGCACCTTTTTCTATTTCATCTGTTACTGCAATGGAGCTAATCTACGGTGCAAGAAACAAACGCGAAACACAAAAGCTCCGTCAGTTTCTTCAATTATTTGATCTGGTGCAAGTTAATGAGTCCATTTCAGCAACCGCCTTACAACTAATCACCGAATATGCCAAAAGTCATACGCTGGATATTCCAGATGCACTGATAGCGGCAACGGCAATTGAAAATAATGCCAGTCTATTGACCTACAATGTAAAAGATTTTAAATACATCCCACAATTAACGCTTATCAAGTGAGTCATAATCTATGAGCAATGTTTCTGAATTTCATCAGGGTCAAGTGGAGTTGCGCCATCAGGGTAAGCAAATAAATCAAGCATGGATTTTTATCCTTTTTTATCTTCTTTCTAATCCCACAATTGGTGTTTAGATTTTTTAATCATTTGCTCCGCTAGTTGATCAAGCATAGACTGATTGGCTTTATTTTCTAATGTCTGCTCTTCTAAAGACATGCTATGACTAATATTTTGTAAATGTTGTTTAGCTTTATACTTTGCTTGTTTTTGTAAAGTGTCATCAAGGCTTGTTCTTGGCACAATGGCATAGACAAAAACACAATCCATTGCCTCTGCCGTGCGCCGTAGAGTTTTTATGGTTACTGCTCCTGTTGTTTCATCTTGCTCTAATCTTTGAATACGAGAAGTTGATAAACCTAAACGCTCTGCTAGTTGACGACGGCTCATACCTAGCCCATCACGAATTGCTCGCACCCAGCCTTTTGCTGGCAGAGGCACCGCTTTAACTGCTGCAAGTTTTTCAAAAAGCTCTGAAAGTTGTCGATACGCAAGGTTAAACATAAAATCTCCAATCTTTGAATACAACCTAAATATATTAAATGCAACCTAAGTTGAATACATTTATATTGTATTGATAGTTTTATTAAATATATATTTGTATAAAAAACTGTAAAAAACAGGGGGGATGGGTATAACTATCACCTGAATCCATGACCCCAATACAGATAATAGAGAATAAGATATTAGTGCTAAACCCAGATTAATCAACACCTTATTATCTATTATGTAATGGAATGTAGCGGAGTAGAGTAGTGGAGTAATAGAGTAGTAGAGTTATGGATTAGGTATTACATAAGATAAAATCATTGTCTTAACAGACATCTATTACCCATCCCCCCCCTTTTTTACACTTTTTTAATAGTAAATTAAAACCATGTTCTTGTAGGTCAGATTAGCGATAGCGTAATCCGACAAATAGCAGGGATTAATGGCTTAATAGATACCAACGAATCAAACAACAACCACAGATTCAAACCATGAAGGTTTTGCATCTAATTGAAAAGTTGTTGTTCCCGTATTATGCAAAGCTTGTAAAGGGTGGCTTTTGTCGGCTCAGAAGAAGCTAAAGAATCGTTACAAAATATAAATATTGTAGAAAAAACTAGCTAAGAAGCTAAATAAATATACTTAATTCATGTATTATTAAAAACTTGATCAGTTTTAAGTGTGTAAGCCTAATCAATGAAATTTAATGAAGACTCAAGGGTAAAAATCCCATCCATTCTTCACCTAACTCGTTTAGGTTATGACTACCTTTCTTTAAAAGACCATCCCGCACGTGATGAATCAACAAACATTTTCACCGAGTTATTCAAACAAAGCATCGCAAAAATAAACCCGCAAAGCGAAGAACATGAGATAAACCGTTTATTAGAAGATGCTATTTTATTACTAGACAATGATGATCTCGGCAAAGCCTTCTATGAAAAGCTTACCGAAACATCGGGCATAAAACTGATTGATTTTGAGAATTTTGAAAATAACACCTTCAATGTCGTCACCGAGCTAACCTACAAAAATGGTGATGAAGAGTTTAGACCCGATATTATTTTATTGATTAACGGGATGCCGTTAGTTTTTATCGAAGTAAAAATACCCAATAACCAAGGGGGAGTACTAAAAGAAAGAGACCGAATCAACACCCGCTTTCAAAATAAAAAATTCAAAAAGTTTGTCAACATCACCCAGTTAATGGTGTTTTCCAATAATATGGAATATGACGATGAATCTTCCTTGCCATTGCAAGGAGCTTTCTACGCTTCAGCATCTTATCACAACCCCATATTCAATTACTTAAGAGAAGAAGAAAAGCTGGATTTAAACCAGTTATTAAAGCCAGAAAATAACGACACAGAAGACTTTGTTCTAAAAGACAATAACCTCGTTATCATCAAACACAACCCAGAATTTGCAACCAACAAAAACCCTGATACACCTACAAACCGATTGTCCACATCACTCTTTAGCAAAGACCGTTTAGCCTTTCTTTTAAAGTACGCCATCACCTACGTTAATGAAAATGACGGCTTGCAAAAACACATCATGCGTTACCCGCAAATCTTTGCTACCAAAGCCATAGAAAACAAGCTCGATGAAGGCATTAAAAAAGGCATCATCTGGCATACGCAGGGGAGTGGTAAAACGGCGCTGGCTTATTACAACGTTAAGCACCTGACCGATTATTATCAAAAGCAAAGTATTATCCCTAAATTCTATTTCATTGTAGACCGTATCGACTTGCTCATTCAGGCATCTAAAGAATTTACCGCGCGAGATTTAAAAGTCCGCACTGTTAATTCAAGAGAAGAATTTAAAAAAGATATACAAACAACCACAGCCATCCACAACCTTGATGGAAAGCAAGAAATCACCGTTGTAAATATTCAAAAATTCAGTGATGACCCTGATGTTGTTAAGTCTAAAGACTACGACATAAACATACAGCGCATCTACTTTTTAGATGAAGTACACCGTAGCTATAACCCCAAAGGCAGCTTTCTTGCCAACCTGAGAGAATCCGACCCAAACGCCATTACCATAGGGTTAACAGGTACACCATTACTCGGTGATGATTACAACTCAAAAGCCTTGTTTGGCGATTATATTCACAAATACTACTACAATGCCTCAATAGCCGATGGCTACACCTTGCGCCTGATTCGTGAAGGTATAGAAACCAACTACCACATCAAGCTACAAGAGATTTTAAAAGAGTTAGAAATCCAACAAGGTAGCCTCGACCGAAAGAAAATATACGCACATAAACAATTTGTAGAACCGATGCTGGACTACATCATCACAGATTTTGAAAACAGTCGCGTCGCCTATTCAGATAATAGCGTCGGTGGTATGGTAATTTGTGATAGCTCTGATCAAGCTAAAATGATGTTTGAAATATTCACTCAAAAATATCAGAAAACAGATCAAGTCGCTGATGCTAGCCCAATTTATGAAATCAATGTATCCGAAACCAAGGTATCTTTTGTAGAAGATCAAAAAGACCAAAGCAAAGTCAAAAACGCCGCGCTAATCCTTCACGATATAGGTACAAAGGAAGAGCGTAAAGAGCAGGTTGAAGACTTCAAAGCGGGCAAAATAGACTTTCTGTTTGTTTACAATATGCTACTCACAGGCTTTGATGCAAAGCGACTAAAAAAACTCTACCTTGGGCGTTTAATCAAGGCACACAATTTATTGCAAGCACTAACTAGGGTAAACCGAACCTACAAAGATTTTAAATACGGCTATGTGGTCGATTTTGCCGATATAAGCAGTGAGTTTGATAAAACCAATAAAGCCTATTTTGACGAGCTACAAGACGTTGCAGGCGATGAAATCGAAACCTATTCAAACTTGTTTAAATCACAAGAAGAAATTGAAGAAGAAATTGCCGAAATTAAAGAGACTTTGTTTTCGTATGATATAGAAAATGCAGAAAACTTCTCACAACAAATCAGTCAGATTGAAGACCGCAAAAAAGTGCAGGCACTCACCAAAACATTAAACAATGCCAAAAGCCTATACAACCTGATGCGCTTTGCAGGGCATTATGATTTATTAGAAAGGCTCGACTTCCAAAACATCAGTATACTCTATCGAATCGCAAGGCAACACCTTGACAAACTCAACCTAAAAGAAACTCTAGAAAACGCCAACGACACCACCAATCTACTCAACACCGCCTTAGAAGATATCATCTTCTTGTTCATCAAAGTATCAGAAGAAGAGCTGGTACTGGCTGATGAACTCAAAGATACGCTACGCAAAACCAGAGAAGCCCTAGCAGGTAATTTTGACCCTAAAGATCCTGAATTTATCACCTTAAAAGAAGAGCTAGAACGCCTCTTTAAAAATAAAAACCTCAGTGAAGTTTCACAAGAGGAAATGACAAAGAATATCAGCAAATTAGAAAAAATCTTTGCAAGAATAGCCGAGCTAAACCGCAAAAATAATCTACTCAAAGACAAATACCAAGGTGATGCTAAATACGCGCGTATGCATAAACGCCTCGTAGAACGCGGCGATATTTCAAAACGAGAAAGTCAAATATTTGAAGCACTGCAAGGTGTAAAAGAACAAGCCGATGACGTAGTTCAGTTAAACGACAAAATCATTGAAAACGAAGGTTACTTTGATAACCTAATGATCAAAACCGTTATCCAGCAATTTAAAGGAAAGTACAATATTCCACTGGATGCCGAATCATCAAAATACATCAATAAATTAGTCGTCAAAGAATACATTAATGAATTTAACGGTGTATCAAATTGGTAAACATTTTCTGCTATGATGAACAAAGTAAGTAAGCGATTAAATTGAAGGAGATAACAATGGCAACCGACCTACTAAAACGCATCACCGTAAACAGTGACCAATGTGGTGGCAAGCCTTGTATCCGTAATATGCGAATTCGTGTAAAAGACGTTCTCGATATGCTCGCCAGTGGTATGACAAACCAACAAATCCTCGAAGATTTTCCATACCTAGAAGAGCAAGATATTAAAGCCGTTCTAAGTTATGCCGCGCGTCAATCTGACCATCCTGTACTTAATGTAGCTTAATCTCTTATGGCTTATCAATATATCGTCGATGCGCAACTTCCGCCAGCATTAGCAAGATACCTAAGTAGCCAAGGTGAAGATGCCATTCATGTGCTAGATGTAGACATGATGGAAGCCCCCGACAGCGCCATTTGGGATTTAGCCTTAGAACAAAGCCGAGTGATTATCACCAAAGATGAAGATTTTCAGATACGCGCATCCGTTACTATGCCTTCGCCTAAATTAATTTGGGTGCGTGTTGGTAATACCTCTAAACAAGCCATGCTACAACTCTTTGAAACACAATGGTCAGCAATAATAAAAGCACTGGATAGTGGCGAAATCCTGATCGAACTTCAATAACACTGTAGGTTGGTGCTGAGGAACGAAGCCCAACAAACCGCGTCACGTTGGGCTTCGTAAACTCAGCGCCAACCTACAAACAGAATTTACATTATCTTTAACAAATGGAATAAATTTCAGTGGTAACAAGCGATTTCGAAAACAAAGTAAAAACCCTTATCGACAACCTAAAAGGCACTTGCACCAGCTATGGCTTAGGCAATGACGGTAATGAATTTAAAATCATTACACAGGTATTTTTGTATAAGTTTATGAACGACAAGTTCGCCTATCAAATCAAACAACTCGATAGCAAACTAGCGCAATCCGAAAAATGGGAAACAGCGTTAGAAACGTACTCCGATGATGATTACGAAATGCTCCTGCTCCAGCTAGATGCCGATACCGCCAAGCTCAAGCCAGAGCATTTAATCTCGCACCTGTTCAATAAACAAAACGAAGCCGACTTTGCCAAGCTGTTTGACGACACCCTGCGCGATATTGCCATCACCAATAATGATGTGTTCTCGGTTAAATCCGCCAGTGGCGAAAAAGACACCCTGTTTGACCGCATTAGTGAATATGTTGATGCTGATGACAGGGATAATTTCTGTAAAGCGATTATCAATCACCTCGTCAACCAAAGCTTTGAAGCCATTTTTGATCAAAAATACGACTTCTACGCCACCATTTTTGAATACCTGATTAAAGACTACAACAAAGACGGTGGTGGTAAATACGCCGAATACTACACCCCGCACGCCGTCGCCAAAATAATGGCAGCGATATTAGTACCACAAGATCAGCAGGGCAAAGTACAAAACGCCACTGTCTACGACCCCTCAGCAGGTTCAGGCACGCTATTAATGAATATCGCCCATGCCATAGGTGAAGACCGCTGTACGCTTTATTCGCAAGATATATCCAAAAAATCATCCAGCATGTTGCGCCTAAACCTGATTCTTAATGGCTTGGTGCATTCCATCCATAATGTGATTCGTGGCAATACCATTCTTAGTCCTTTTCATAAACAAGGGGATGGGCTAATGACCTTTGACTACATCGTCTCCAATCCACCGTTTAAAATGGACTTTAGCGATTTTCGGGATGATCTGGACACCAAAGAAAATAAAGAACGGTTCTTTGCAGGGATTCCTAAAACACCCAAAAAAGCCGTTGATAAAATGGCGATTTACTCGCTGTTTTTGCAACATATTATTTATTCGATGAGTGAGTCATCAACGGGTAAAAATGGGGCTAAGGCGGCAGTCGTTGTCCCCACAGGTTTTATTACTGCCCAAGCAGGCATTGACAAGAAAATCCGCCAAAAACTGATTGATGACAAAATGCTCGCAGGTGTGGTCTCCATGCCCAGCAATATCTTTGCCACCACAGGCACGAATGTATCTATCTTGTTTCTGGATAAAAACAATCAACAAGATGTGGTATTGCTGGATGCCTCCAACCTCGGCGAAACGGTCAAGGAAGGCAAAAACCAACGCACCGTATTAACCGAGGCAGAAGAACAGCAGATTATAAATACTTTTAACCAAAAAGAAGCGGTGGATGATTTTTCGGTGGTAGTCAGCTACGACGACATAAAAGCCAAAAACTACTCCTTTAGTGCGGGGCAGTATTTTGAAGTGAAGATTGAATATGTGGATATAACGGCTGAGGAATTTGAGGCTAAGATGAAAGGTTTTACGGATAATTTGGATGGCTTGTTTGCTGAGTCGCGGGCGCTGGAAGGGGAGATTAAGAAGCAGTTGGGTGGGTTGGGTTATGAGTGAGGTGGGTTATTCTTCGCTAATGAGGGTTTTAAGGTACACCCCCCCACTTTTTAGCTGTTTTGTATGGTTGATTTGGGGGGCATGATGATTGAATTACATAAAACTACAGTTGGAGAGATAACAGAAAACTTAGATAATATAAGAGTTCCTTTATCAAAAAAACAAAGAAGTATAATTGAAAAGGTGTATCCGTACTATGGTGCGCAAGGAATTATAGATTACGTTGATGGTTACCTTTTTGATGGTCAGTATCTGCTAGTTGCTGAGGATGGGGAAAATTTAAAATCACAAAACAGCCATATTTGTAACATTGTAGATGGAAAGTTTTGGGTTAATAATCATGCACATATTATCAGAGGCAGAAAAGATAATAATACAGAGTATTTGTATTACCTTTTAAACCTAGTAAATTATCGAAACTATGTGACAGGATCAGCTCAACCAAAACTAACAAAAGATAATTTAAACTCTATACAAGTTTATACTCACCCGCCATCAGTCCAAACAAAAATAGCCACCGTCCTCTCCACCCTAGACAAAAAAATAGCCCTCAATAACCACATCAATACCGAGCTGGAGGCGATGGCGAAAACGCTGTATGACTACTGGTTTGTGCAGTTTGACTTTCCCATCAGCGAAGCACAGGCAAACGCCCTCGGCAAACTCGAATTCAAAGGCAAACCCTATAAAAGCTCAGGCGGAAAAATGGTGTTTAATGAAGCGTTGAAGCGTGAGATTCCTGAGGGGTGGGATGGGGCGAGTATCCTAGCTGTAGCAAATTTATTAGGTGGTGGAACGCCAACTAAAAAGAATAGTGAATACTGGAGTGGACATATACCTTTTTTTACCCCTACAGATGCAGACGGAACAATTTTTAAATTTTCTACAGAATCCTATATCACTGATGAGGGTTTAAAAAATAGTAGTACACAGCTTTTCTTAGAAAATACAGTTTTAATTACAGCTAGAGGGTCTGTAGGTAAACTTGTATTGGCTGGAGAGAAAATGGCAATGAATCAGTCCTGTTATGCTTTGCAAGCAAAAGAAGGGATTAGTTATGCTTATTTATACTTTCTGACAGAAGAGCTAATTTATTTTTTAAAAGTTAAAGCCTCAGGATCGGTTTTTAATTCGATTGTTTCAAATGATATTAAGCTAACAAATTTATCAATTCCCAAGCAAGAATTGGTAGAAGACTTTGCTGAGATAATTGAACCAATGTTTGAAACTATCTCAATAAATACACAAGAGAATCAACAACTAACTAAGCTCCGAGATTGGCTACTACCCATGCTAATGAACGGTCAAGTCACAGTGAAGTAATTACGTTTGATAGCATCCTTCGCTTCAATATAGCACCATTTGACCTAGTGTGATCAGCGTCCCTTGCTTCAACCATCACTGCGCCTCGCTACGCGATACTATGCATACTTTATTGTGCCTAGGGCGCTACTAAAGCAACTTTTCAACGCCTAGGGCGCTTTAAAAAGCAAAGAGGTAAACAATATGACTAAAACTAGCTCTAATGATCACAGTGTAAATATTAAGAAGAAGTTAGCTAGCTTGAAAAGGACTCGCCGTTTTGTTGAGTGGCGTGATATGCGTGCTTTTGCGCGGTCTTTGGATGAGTTGGTGGTTGAGATTGATCAGTGTATTGATGATCCTTGGGGGAGGGTGAGTTTATTGGCTGGTTTTATTGAGACGGATAAGAGTGTGTTTCATCGCTGTGATGATTCTAATGGCTCGGTAGGTGATGTGTATCACGAAGCTATTGGTCTGTTCATTAATAGCGCGAAACAGTACCAAGACAAAAAGGCGATTACTAAGCTACTGCTTAAACTCAATAAAGAGGATGACTTTGGGATACGCTCGGAATTAATTAATGTTGCGCTTGAGTGTGGTTTGGATGAGGCAATGCTCCGCTTTATGGTTGACGAGTTTAAAAAACGTGCAGAGCAATTGACTGGTGAATTTGAACAAGGTCATCAGTATATGTTGGTCGAAATGCTGGCAAGGCAGTTGGGTGATGCATATTTATTTGAGCAAGCTTGTTTGGCTAAATGGGGTGAATTACCTGTGGTGTCACATATAAAAATCGCTGAAATTCATTTTAATAATGGTGATTTAGAAGATGCTTGTGATTATCTTAATAGCATTAAGTCGAGTGAGTCATTTATGGCTAGAGAGCGTGATGATTTATGGCTAAAAATCTATCGTGCGCAGGAAGATACAGAAAGTGTAGTTAAAATATTATCGAAAAAATTTCATCAAGCTCGTTCTGTTATCACCTTTAAAACTTTATTGGATGAAGTTGGGGAGGATAAACGCGAAAAGATTCTGGATGATGCGGTGACGCAGATAAATGAAGATGAAACCTTCAATAGTAGCGATACGCAGTTTTTAATAACAGTGGGCAGGGTGAATGAGGCAGAGGCGTATTTGTTCAAGCACGCCGATCAAATAGATGGTCATTTCTATGGCGGTTTATTGTCTTTGATTAATTTGTTTGAAGAGCAGTCGTGTTATTTAGCAATGAGTTTGCTCTACCGTCGCTTGTTGTTATCAATACTCGAACGTGCTTTCAATAAAGCCTATAACAGTGCGGCAGGGCATCTTAAAAAATTAGATAAGTTAGAAAAGAGGGTTGCTGACTGGCAGGGATTTGAAACGCACCAGGATTTTAAGGAAAACCTGATAAAAAAACATGGCAAAAAAAGGAGCTTCTGGGGGAAATATGAGGGTCATAAAAAATAAAAAATGTGTACTTAGGACAAACAAGCGCTCATCGACAATATGCAATCGTCTATCTCTCTCCTAAGTTATTGATAGTTAGTCGATGAATGGTCAAATGAAAATAAAAAAAGCCTCACCATCTGAAAAATAGAAATCAGGGGTCACGTGGTAAACCAATAATCAAGGGCTTGGACGCGATTGATTTTTATTCATGTGATTTATCACAGTCATTTTTTTGCCCAACAAAAAAATGACACCTACAAAAGCCCAAAAAAGTACGGGGGTGGCAAACCACACCTACAGCAGGAAAGGACATCCTTTTAATTTATG
>JALSLM010000109.1 GCA_026988295.1 Thiotrichaceae bacterium | reverse complement strand
CGAAGTCTTGAAGGAGAGTTTGTTGATAACAATAATAATTTAGCGGCTCCTCCCATCAGTTCGTTACGCGAGTTAGAATATGCTGTCACCCAAATCGAAGGGGATCATTCTGTTGATGATACAGATTATTTAAAATGGTTATTTATGCTAATTTCCCCAGGGTCATCTTTAGGTGGAGCACGTCCTAAAGCCTGTGTTATTGATGAGCATCAATCACTCTGGATTGCTAAGTTTCCAAGTCTTTATGACGATTATGATATTGGTGGTTGGGAGTATGTTACGTACAAACTTGCAAAGAATGCAGGTATCAAAATGGCTCAATGCCAACTCAAGAAATTTAATAATAAACACCATACGTTTTTGACCCAACGTTTTGATCGAGTAAAAAGTAAACGTCTGCACTTTTCCTCTGCTATGACTCAACTTGGCTACTATGATGGAGATTACGAAGCCAGCTATCTAGAACTCGCTGAATTCATTACCAATCAAGGAGCAAAGTCCAAAGATGATCTCGAACAACTTTGGCGAAGAATTATCTTTAGTATTGCCGTTTCTAATACAGATGATCATCTAAGAAATCACGGCTTTATTCTTACTGAAAATGGTTGGCGCTTATCTCCTGCTTACGATATTAATCCTGTTACACCTGCTAAAGGTTTACACTTAAATATCAATGAAACCGATAACCAATTAGACTTTGCGTTGGCATTTGAGGTGATAGATTATTTCCGTATCAAACCTGATAAAGCACAAGAAATAAAAAATGAGGTTTGTCAAAGTGTTAAGCAATGGGCAAAAGAAGCTAAAGCAATTGGTATAAGCAGCACCGAACAAGACCGAATGGCTGATGCCTTCAGTATAAGCAAATGATTGAACAGACATTTATTGATTATTGTAGAAAAACACTCTATATTGATCCTAACGCACCCTACGGATCTTGGTGCAGCGTTTTTTAAAACGTGATCCACATAGTTTAACATGCAGTAATTTTTTCCTTAGTTCAGGATAACTGGACTCTTCTCCTTGTCTTTTCAACATTCATCTGGGAAGTAAATCAGACGTTTCAGTCTATACAATTCGACCTCCTCTTTATTATTTTAAGACTAATGACCCAATGTCATACCGATTGGACTGTCATTGTGTGATTGGTTTTAATTTGATTTTTAACCGTGCTGTTGCGTATTCAACAGAACTAAAAACCTTATCACTTTCGCTCTTGTGAAAAGGTATCAGCATTAGCTGATGAGCATACTTTAACTAACGGTTAGTAATAGCCAAATCCTGGGCAGGAGATAAACAAATCTCCTATTCAGGGACAGTGTTTTTTCTCTTTGCCCTTTTCAACGGAGAAAAAACATGTCGAATGAAAACAATGCAGCAACACACTTTGATCTGCACACCACAGGTGTCGGGTATTTGAACAGAGCCAGAGAGGTAAAACCTCAAAGTGGTAAGAAGTTTAAACCATTCTGGTCAGTTGGAATTAGTGCCTTACATGGCAGTATTGATGATGTCGAATATTCACGTATCGATACCATCATCGTCGGTACAGATGCGTGTGAGCTGATTAAACAGTACAAAGAGGATATTAACCAACAAGACTCCCGCGTGATTTGCGGATTTAAAGTCGGTGATATTTATGCTGATCCTTACAAAAACAATGACGGTGAAGACCGTGCTGTTATTAAGGGTCGTTTGCTTTATATCAGTTGGATAAAAGTGAATGGTGAAATGGTATACAAGGCTGAAAAGCCACAAGTCGAATCACCAGATACAAATCCTCAGCAACAAGAGCCAACTGCTAAAGATGATGGCACAACACAGGATTGTACTTCTTCTGTTGAGTGTCCTTTTGTTGAACAGTTAGGCAATCAAGTGACCGTGTTAAGAAACGATCCTGACTTTGAACAGAAAGTCGATTGGTTAAGTAAACACGGTTATGAGTATGATTCCAGTCATGACAGTTGGAACTTACTTCAACAATAAGCGTATTAGCTACTTATCCTTTTGGGTAAGTAGTTCGCTTAAATATTCACAGCGATGCTTACCGCTTAATGTCAGCAATTACTTATAAGTACGAGGGCTACCCAACGCAATCTAAAACGGTAGACAGGTGCATGCTTCCGCACCGATTGCACATCAATCAGACATCGATCCCTGATAGGTTCTTAATATTGTCTGATTATTTTACAACTTACTGTTTCGTGAAAAGCAGTATAACAATCCACTGTAAGGTCAGGCAGGTACTCGTATCTGCCTGATGCCTCACAGTCCCAAAATAATTTGATCAATGATTATCACCCCAATGACTTTTAGTGGAACAGGTTATTGTGGGATGATCGTTGATCATCTTAAAAGTAGCAGTGACTCACAACTGCCAACCAACGTGAGGCCCTTTGTGCGTGTTGAAACGTGCCTTTAACTAGAATTCGCTTCCCCTTTAATCGATTCACAGTAAATATTTTATGCAAATGACAAGCACATAAAATTGATTTCCTGAAGGGAGACTCTTTACACTTTATTTGATAAATAAACGCATGATTCTTTATCAAACACCCTTCAATCCTGTGCCCGATTAATTCGGGCATTTTTTAAATCAGTAAAACTAAAATCAAGCAATAAATACAATAACGCTGTTTCGTATTTTCTAGCGATTTAACTTTTCTCATATGTTCTATTAATCCTAATTCTTCATTATGGATAAATAGAGTGACATTAAGCCCCTATACCTTCTTTCTCATATTGAGCGCATTACTTGTCGTATCAAATGCATCAGCCAGAGATTTGTATCATGCAAATGAAACATCATTACAGGTATCTCGCTATGTCAATCTATTACCAGGCCCAACCAATGCTCAACGTAATCCATTACACATGGTACTACCAAACGTAGCGTTTCAAACCAAAATCAAATCAGTCGGCCAAGCAATCCACTTTTTATTAAAAGACACAGGCTACAAGCTAACACGTTACCACCCAGATAAACGTGTACATCGGATGTTTCGTTTATCACTACCCAAAATTCATCGACGTATGGGACCACTCACTTTAGAACAAGCCTTAAACACGCTTTCTGGTGAACCCTGGATACTATCCATTGATCCAATCAATCGGCTGGTCAGTTTTCAATTGCCTGATCATTTTAGAACAAGCGTCCAAATAAAATCAAAACCACAGCCTAGAAAGGTAATCATCAAACCAAAAAGAAAAGCATGGAAATTAACTGAAATAAAACAGCTACAACTGCAATATCAACAAGCCTTAAAAAACATTAGCTGGGCAAGTCTCTCAAAGGCTGAGAATAAATGATGTGCCGTAAAATTCTGTTTCTAATGATCATTATCGGTCTAATTTCAGGTTGTGGATCTCTTACATCACTATACCTTCTGTTTTGGTATAACACTGTGATGGAATAGGTGCTTCACGGTTCTGGATAATACTTGATTCTTTAACTACTGAACCAGAGTTACCACCACAACTTGTAAGCGTGAATAGAGCTAACAATCCAAACGCTAATTTTTGAAAGGAAACCATAGGTTTTCTCCTTTTTTGACGAATACAAAAAACCCACTATTTAAGAAAAAATAGTGGGCTTTTTTAACTTTAACTTCTATGCAAAATTAATTAAGTGGAATAGGGCCAATCACTCCAATGCTATCTTCCTTCTTAGATTGATCAACATCCTGATCTTCCATTGGATGTTGAGAAACCAATGAAATATAACCGTAATTACCTACTTTATGCCAATAAGGAGACGTTGTTTCAGCATCTAGTTCAACCGTCGCGATACGCTTCATTTCTTTGCTTACAACATCGTAAGCCCACACAACATTGTTGGTGTGTTTGCTAGTATCTTCACCAATTAACAGTGTGTCAGTTGCTTCAATAAACGCTACATTATCAGGGTTAGAGATAAAATCAGCATGACAGCCATTTCCATACTCATCAGCTTCTGCTAATGGTTTTCCTTCAACAATTGCCTTCATGCTAGTTGCGACCATATTGGCATCAATATCTAATTCATAAACCGCGCCACATTTATTGTAAGGCAACTTAATATCGTTGTTGCCACCAATATCATATTTGTCAGATGCTTTAGGAATAGACGTACCATCTTCCATACCACGCTCTATAGCAGACATTGCAACATAAGCTTTCTTATCACGTGCATTGTAAGTAAAACCTTCAAATTTACGGAATTCAGTGGTTGCACCTTTCATCGCGGCGACACGGCGAGTTTCAAGTGCCGCTGCTAATGCTTCATCTTTAATATCAACGACAGAATCACCGTTAACATCTTTAAATTTCAAGCATTCTGAACCGCGCTCTGTATTCACATAACTGTAACCCACGTTACACGTACCCGTTGTTTTATCTACAACAACATCTGCATCCAAGACATCAGAGAATTTCAAGTTACCAGCTAATACCAATGCTTTAATATCTGCATCGTTTGTCTTTGCCAATTCAATCCATGTCAAGTTTGCAGCACCACCACCAACTGCAGAGGTTTGCGTCCATTTCGCAGCATACAAAGTGCCTGTGCTTAGGTCTTCAGCAGTATCAGCCACAAAACGGTAGAAGCCATCATTGACACCATCATCCGTAATATAAACCGTTTTCTTGTCTGGCATCACATAAGCTAATTCATGTGCCGCACGGCCCATAGCATAATGTTTTTGGTAAACTGGCTCACCTGCTTCAATTTTAACTTCAGGTGTCCAGCCGTAGTAATAAGGATTTAGCTTTGAAGTATCACCACCAAAAAAATGTTTAGCGCTGGCATAATATTTATCCGAATCTGCTCCTTGATCTTCAACTTTACGAGCATCCGGCTCATATTCTTCTGAACCAATCATTGAATTCCACGGTGTTTTACTGCCTGCACAATGTACCCAGCCACCTTTGAACGCTGATTGATCAATAAATTTTAAGGTATTCGCTACAAGGCTTAATGTTCCATCGTTTGATTGTTCAAGTTCTGCGGTATACATCGCGCCGACTTGACATTCAAACTGAGAAATCATGTGGATTTTGCCATCTTTTTCGATAATGGAGGTGTGATCCAAGCCACTGCCTTCTACCGTAGGAGAATTTGATGTGCCATTACAAATAACGGTTGTACCATCAGGGTGTTTAATTAAGTTACCGTTTTCATCTTTTAGCGCACCAAAGATTTCGCCGTTATCTTCATATCCTGATTTCATTAGCTGTGTGTAACTAACCTTATGCTCCACACCAGCTAGTGTTAAACGATTGACTGTGTTGATTGATGATTTTGCAGCATCATCTGCAGGTGTTTGTACTTCACTAACTGCTTTTTCTGCTTCATTAGAATCACTGCCACAACCTGTAACCAACATGGAAGCAGTTAATGCCATTAGAACACTAGTGCTTACCATATTTATCTTAAAACTCTTCATTACTTTCTCCTTAACTATTTTTTAACTTCAAAAAAAGGGGTTTAATTAACGATAAATATAATGATCAATAAAGATGACAATGGCATGACAGAACTGTTAAGGTTTTATGACATTTACACAAAACACTGTATTTCTGAGATAAAAAAACACCTCAAGGGATGCTGTTTTTTAAAGCTAGTAAGTTATTAACTTATATTTTTAATGCCTATAGGACTCAGCTGCTTTTAGCTAAAATTTATGTGTGAATGTAGATCATTGGAACCGTAAGATTGGAATAACTACATATCAGATTACGAAGGGTTGTAGAACTATTTAATCCCAGCATGCATAAATGACTGCACAAACTGTCTTTGAAATAACAGGAATGCGATGAGTAATGGGGCAACAGAAAATAAGGTAGCGGCAGAAATAACCGACCAATCAACCCCTGATTCTGGTGCACCAAAAATGGCTAGCCCTACTGTTAATGGGCGGGTTTCCACTGAATTACTTACCACAAGAGGCCATAAAAAATTATTCCAGTGATAACTTACTGAAACCAGGCCATAAGCAAGTAATGTTGGTTTTGCTAGTGGAATATAAACTCTCCATAGCGTACACATAACTCCACAGCCTTCTAATCTCGCGGCATCTTCTAATTCTATTGGGGTAGTTTTGAAGGTTTGTCGTAGTAAAAAAATTCCAAAGGCACTTGCGATATAAGGTAGTCCTATACCTGTAATCGTATCAACCAAGCCTAGTTCGCTAAGTGTGGCGTAGTTCTCAATAATGAGAATTTCAGGTGTAATCATTAACTGAACCAGAACAAAGGCAAATATAACTTTATGTCCAAAGAATTCAAATCTTGCAAAGGCATAAGCTGCTAATACTGACACAATCATCTGCGCTAACAATAAAACAGAAACCAGAATAAAAGTGTTTAGGCTATAGCGAAGTAGAGGCGCTTGTTCCAACGCCTGTTTAAAATTATCTAGCGTTAAAGGTACAAATAACTCAAAACTTGTTGCATATTCTGCAGGATGAAATGCTGCCCAAAACGCGTATAGCAAGGGTGACACCCAAAGTATTGCTAATATCCAGGCTCCGAAATTTTCGATATAACTGTAAAACTTATCTATTCTCATCGGTAATGAACCTTCTTATCCAAAAAGAAAAATTGTGATAAGGCTAATACAGAAAGGAGTACTAACAGTACAACAGTTAGGGTCGCAGCATAGTTAGTGTCGAAAAAGGCGAAGGCATTTTCATAAATATAATAGAGCAATAAATTACTAGCATTATTAGGCCCACCCTTGGTTAATATAAATAAATGGTCAACCAGTTTGAATGAATTTAATACGGCATTCATAAAGACAAATAGTGTTGTTGGAAGGAGTAAGGGAAATAGCACACGTCTAAAATAATACCAACGCCCCGCACCTTCGAGTTTGGCGGCCTCTGTTAATTCAGGAGAGATCGATTGTAGACCTGCGAGGTAAAAAATCATAAAAAAACCTGCTTCTTTCCAGACTGTCATTACCATTATTGCAGGTAAAACGGTGCTAGTATTACCGAGCCAGTTTTTGCCTTCTAGTCCCAAAAACTCCAAAACATTATTGATGAGTCCAATCTCAGGTGCATAAAAGAATAGCCAGATATTAGCGACAGCAATCATAGGTAAGACAGTTGGTGTAAAAAATGCCATACGCACAAAGGCTCGTCCTGCGAAGGCCTTATTGACAGTTAGAGCCATAATAATGGCTAAGGCAATTGATGTTGGAATAGTGCCGAGTGCAAACCATAAGTTATTTTTTATTACTTTCCAGAAAATGGGGTCATCTATCATCGTTTGATAGCTTTCCATTCCAATAAAAGTTGACTGTTTAAACACAGTGCCATTAGAAAATAAACTATTAATAAATGTTGAGACAATGGGATAGTGGGTGAATGCTATCAATAAAATCAAGGCGGGTGTAACTAACAGCCAGCCATAGATATGTCGGGAAAGTTTAGGATTCATAATATAAGGAAGTTAGTTGTTGCATCTTTTAAAAGAGATATAAGATGTATGTCTCTTTTAAAAGATGCTCTTGGTAGCTATTTCTAATCACCAAGAGCAACAGAGTTAGAATTTACTATTTGCGGTAGGCCTTTAGTACTTTTTCTGCACTTTTTTGCGCGGCTTCGAGTGCTTCTTTTGGGCTCTTTTCTCCAGTTAAAGTAGCTTGGATAGCATCATCTAGCATTTTTCTTACACGGCCAGTCTGGAAGGTTGCTAATTCTGCTGTGGCATATTTCAACTGGTCACGAGCAATTGCTGCATAAGGGAACGCTTTAACATATTCTTTTAATTCAGTTGTTTCATATGCTTCTGGGGAAACGCCCATATAACCCGTTTTAATAGACCATTCTGCGGCTATTTTTGGGGAAGTCATATACTTCATTAGTTTTAAAGCTGCTTGACGCTCGTCTTTAGTCGTATTTTTAAAAATGTAGAAGTTTCCTCCTCCTGTTGGCGTGCCACGCATTTTTCCTGCAGGAAGCATTGCTACTCCAAAATCGAAGGATGCTTTGTTTTTCACGACACTTAAATTACCCGTTGAGTGCCACATGATTGATGTTTTTTGGTCGAGGAAGTTTTGGCGCAAAGTTCCCCACTCGATGGTTCCTTTAGGCATAATTTGATATTTTTCACTAAGGTCTTTCCATAATTGAAGAGCATCTACAGCTCCTTGCGAATCAAAAAATGTTTTATTGCCGTCTGCCATTAATACTTGGTCATTTTGTTTGGTGAGTGCGCCAAACATCCAATAAGGGTAACCTGTGGAGGGAATCATCATTCCCCATTGTGATTTATCATCTTTAGTCAGTTTTTCCCCGGCTGCGATTAGTTCTTCCCATGTTGCAGGAGGGGTTTCAGGATCAAGTCCAGCTTTACGAAAATGTTCTTTGTTATAATACATAACAATCGTTGAACGCTGAAAAGGAATGCTCCATTTTTTATTATCAAATGTGGCGTTTTCCATTAACGAAGGATAAAAAGATTTAAGCCACTTTTTATCTTCATCACTCTCAAGTAAATCTTCAACAGCGATAATTGCATCCTGCTCTATGAGTTCTAGTAGGTCTACTGAAAGCATTACAGATAATTGTGCTGGCTTGCCACTTTTGAGTGCTGCTAATGCTTTAATGCGTGCATCGTTGTAGTTACCTGCGTAGATCGCGTTAACTTTAATATCTGGATTGTTTTTCATAAAACCATCGACAATATCATCAACATATTTTGTTAACTTACCACCCACTGCTACGGGGTAATACATTGTCAGCTCTGTTTCAGCCATTGCCGAAAAACTACTTATTGATAGAGACAATGCAATTGCTGCACTGCTCGCAATTTTTATGATACTTTTTTTCATTACTATACTTTCCTATTATTGATTAAAAATAAAATGTATCTATATATTTTTGATATAAGTATGGTGTCGTCTGTTCATTTGTCTTTACGTGATATTCCATTCTTATCGAAAAGAATACTGTCTTTATGTGACCATCTAATGAAAACAGGCTGACCTTTTAGTAAAAAGCTTTTTCCTTTATCCAACACAATCAGGCTGGTGTTATCTAGGCTTACTTGTACGATTGATTGTCCACCAAGGTAGTCAACACTTTGGACTTTTCCTGCAATGCCATCATCATCAACAAGCTGTATGTCTTCAGGGCGAATTCCAAAAGAATCTAAAGTTTTGAATGAAGAAAAAGGATGATTAATCATTTTGGCAATAGCTTCTGAACTACCATCAATATGCTGTGTTTTGATGATATTCATTGGTGGCGTGCCGATAAAGCTTGCTACAAACGCCGATTGAGGTCGTTCATAGAGATCCTGTGGTGAACCCATCTGCTCTATGATGCCGTCACGCAATAAGATGATCTGGTCTGCCATCGTCATAGCTTCAACCTGATCATGGGTGACATAAACCATGGTTAGACCCAGACTTTTTTGTAAAGAAACAATTTCACTGCGCATTTCAGCACGTAGTTTGGCATCAAGATTGGAGAGAGGCTCATCCATTAAACAAACGGGTTGTTTAGAAGCTATTGCACGGGCAAGGGCGATACGTTGACGTTGTCCACCTGATAATTGAGAGGGCTTACGGTCGAGTAGGTCAGACAAGCCAACAGTTGAAGCGGCATGTAGCATTCGTTTTTTCTGGTCTTGCTTAGATACCTTTCTAACCTTTAAACCAAATAGAATATTCTCTTTAACATTAAGGTGTGGGAATAAGGCATATGATTGAAAAACCATAGAAATGCCTCGTTTGGAAGCATCAAGTTCTAATACTTCTCGTCCGCCAATTTGGATATTGCCACCCGAGCAGTCTCCAGCCCAGCAATCAAACGTAGAACAGTAGACTTCCCACAGCCTGACGGACCCAGCAATACAGTAAGTGTTGCTTCAGGAACATCAAAAGAGATGTGTTTTATAACTTCATTGTTTCCCCAACTTTTTTGAAGATTATTTACAATGATATGGCTCATTTTTAACCTTTGAATTTAAAGCAATTTCAAAGCGGAGTATAGAGCAGTAATATGAATATTTTATGACAGAGAGTTGACACTGGTTTATTAAATAAGCGGAAAATGTCATATAAAGAATGCTATGTAATTGTAATAGCAAAACTAATATATCCCACGAAAAGCCAGACCAGACTTCCAAAAATAGTTCCTACTTTAGCCCACCACTTCTGGTAGATTGAATCGAAATAGAGCAAATATAAATTACCTATGCCTAACGAGGTCTTGATTAAAGTTAAGCTAAGGCTTTAACCCAGTGCCAAAAACACCACGATTCTATTACTGAGTAATGCTCTGTTAGATAAGACAACCACTCTGGATGAATTTTAATATTATCATTCTGAATGATATAGATAGGCTTGGTAGCACTATCTAAATTCGATAGCCTCTCAATCTCTGAATTTTTTCCCGCATCCTTTAGGCCTCGTAACTCTTTGGAATAGAAAGGTGTAAGCAACCGATATGGAACATACTTAACGAGGGATATTTTCTTACCTGCTAATCGGCTTGCTACTTCATCTTGAGTGCCAAAATTTAGCTTAAATATATTAATGGGATACTCTGCCAAATCAAGCATCTCGCACTCTAATTCATCAAATGAAAAAATAAATTTATTAAAGTGTTCTTTCTTCAATAGAGACAAGAGAGACTGAAAAAACAGGTATTTATAAGAGTTGGTAGTGTGCTTGAATATTTGACTTAATAATTGCACATCAATATTTGATTGAAGGGGAAGAGGTGTCATACTTAAAAAGCCTTAATTCGTGCTGTCAATTCAGAAAAATACTCTTGTAAGCATATATCCAGCATATTGCTTTTGCTGACAAATGGAAATACATCTTGCTTTGCTTGTTCAAAATCTATTTCTTGAATACGTTCCTGTAGCAATAACTGAATATCCTCAAGAGTAACGCTACTTTGATCTGTTATGTCACCGCTTTGATGTGCGCGTTGTAAAAAATGTTCAAGATGTACTGGGTACCCGTCCATTCAAAGTCATACCAGTCACAATCTCTGATACGATCATTTTTTCTCACCCTACCCAGCTAACTGCAGTAAAGCTCATTATTCCTTTCTACTGTACTAATTCATCGTATATCGAGTGAGCTTTAGGAATGTTTTCAGCATATCCTTCATTGTTACTCTTTTTAATAAAACCAAGAAGAATTGCTTGTTTATTTTCTAAACAGGATTTAAATAAAATGCGGATAGCTCCTCCTGAATATGCAGAAAATCGAATCTCTCTCATACCGTTTCCATCTGCAAGTGTTTTGAATAATGGTTCACCACCATTAAATTCACGTTCAACAGCCAACCTATATTTATCAACAACTTTATGTTTATTGTCTGTGGTTAAATCTTCATACCAATCTACAAAGTATTCAGATACCAAACAATTATCACAGATCGCATTAATATCTACATATTTAAACCCTTCAAAATGTGAGCGCCCATGGTCTTCGCAGGCAATATTATTTAAGGAAAGGGTTTCATCAATATAACGCCCATCATCACTAATTCTGGCTATATTTAACTGTTTGGAGCTCCATTGCTTCGATGATTTTATACTAAGCAATGTTGCGCTTAAAAAATATGCAAGACTAAATACTTCTCCATTATCAGAACTGGGAAAACGGGGCATATAAAAACTGTATTCAGCCATTTCATTTATAACTTCATCATCAATAAAGTCTAAAGCAGGACTTTTATCTACTAATTCTAGTAAAAACAAATAGAGATCAATTTCACTTGCGTCATGTAATTGAGTAGTAAAATCAACATATGTATAGTTCTCAGCCAATTTAAACTCATTTAGTAACTCTTCACTATCAAGATACAAGGTAAACCGGTCACCACCATCATTAAGTTGTAACATTCCTTGTAGCGCATCATTAAAGAGAATATAGGCTTGTTCAGCAGATAAAGCAGGAAAGCTATTTGTATTGAGACATATCTGATGATCCATAGTTAGCTTCTCTTTGCCAGACTTGCTCTATTCTTTAATGTTTGATCAAAAAATCCTTCTGGCCATAAATCCAGTTTTCCATTTTGGTGAATACGAGGTGTAATAATTTCACTATAACCATCAGTATTTTTTGACAAGTAATGAAAAGCAATACTCTTGGCCTGAATTAACTGCTCTTTTGTAGCTATACGAATACCATCCATTAAATGATCGCTATGAGTCTCAACAACTACTTGCACTCCACTTGCAGCTGCAAGTGCAATTAATCGACCCATCGCTGTTTGCCCTTGTGGATGTAAGTGTGCTTCAGGGTTTTCTATTATTAGCATTACACCATTTTCTTGACGCTTTTGATCCCATTCATTACCCCAATTCTCCCTCCATCCTGTACTTGGAGCTTGTGAAGACATACCTAATATTGCAACTAATACAGGCAAGGTATAACTTAATCCAAACCCTACATTTGTAGGGCGAAATCCATCTATTTCCGCATTAGCAGAATCCGTTTTTTGATTCGTAACGTATGAAAAATCAATATTGGGGGCTATCTCACTTAACCAGCCCCGAAGTTCATAAATCAACGAATTCCCTTCTGATAAATTATGGTGCAAAGAGTTTCAGGAATTACCGCATAATTTAATTGCTCCAAAAAATCTAAAACAAACTGTCCTTGACTGCCAATATGCGGAAATTTATCAAAAGAGCGATTTAAAGGAAGTACTGCCTGTGGCCCGAATCTATCGGCGCCTACATAACAACAAACTGGGCACCTAGCAGGTTCTTCTATGAAATCATTGCTTAACTTTAGTGTTGATTTATCGTTATCATTAAAACTACACATAATTTCTATCGTTGCAGATGAAGAAGACAATTTTGATCGCATATCATCTACTGAGCCATGCCCATCAAGTAACGGAGATACACCATCACTAGCGTTGTCAAACATGCGCAATGCCTGAATAACTGAGCTTTTTCCACTATTATTAAGACCAGAAAATAGTGTTAGGGGCTTAAACTCTATTCTAGTATCTGGAAAAGATTTAAACGCTTTTAAACTTAACTCTTTAAGCATCTTTTAATTCCTTTATGTAATTATTAACCATATTACTAATTAAACTATACCGCTTTACTACATTTTGAGCATCAGAAGCATTTCGGCTAATTGCATCATCTAGCGCTTTTCCGTCTAACAAATCCTTATACCTAATCTTTCCTTTATCACCTTCAAGAATTAGACCCAAGGAATCATCTATAATTAAAATATCATCAGCCTTCCAGTTAGACTTTTCATTAAAAAACAGATAGTTGTAGTAATTAGCTTTCTCAGGATTTAGTAAGTCCTCATTACTATCTGATGTGTTTTGGCCTCGAAGAAGCACTTTGTATTTTTTAAATAACTTCTTCTTATTATTAGATAATAAAGAAAAATTCTCCTCACTTAATTCACAAAGAATATTTGACCATGTTTCAAATAATGCTTTATTTATTGGAGTTCTACGATCACCATCTAATAAAGATTTTCTAAAGGCATGTTCCCCAAATAGTTGTTTACTACGTTTCATCGCCAACTTAAATTTAAATTCTAGTTGATTAATTGACACATAACGAATAATAGGCGTTTCTTTATCTTTATATATCTTCTGTAATACTTTTTGATTTGGTTCAGGCATCACATTAATTACTTGCAAAGTATTACTCAACCAGTCATCGACATTTGATTTATACCCGCTTCGAGGAAAAACAAGAAATGATAAAAAGTAGAGAACTAATTCTCTCGCTCCCATTCTACTGTCATTAACAGTCCCTGATGTTGCATCTCTAAACTCATTGGACTCTTCAAAATCAATTAACAAGTCTGTTGCACTTCCTTGATAAAGGGCATGGCGTATTTCTTGTGGAGATAAAGGCAACCCTCCCGTATTAATACGTTTAAATATATTTCTTTTTACTATTTCTGGAGTGCCAGGGTTTATAACAGTAAAGCGTAGTTCTGTTTCTAAAATTGTATTTACAAGACGTTGGTTTAAATTATCCTCTTTAATTTGAGCAAATGTTTTTCCGTCTAAACGTTCACCCAGAAATTCTAAATTACCTAATACAAGTTTTTCTCCTTTACCATCACCCAAAAGAAAGTTTCTAATAGTTGATAACCGCTGCAAACCATCAACAACTTCCCAATTACCCTCCTCATCCGAAGCAACATAAAACATTGGCAAAGGAATTCTAAGCAATATAGATTCAATTAATCGGCTTCTATTCATATCATTCCAAACTTCATTTCGCTGAAAGCTAGGGGTTAGGTTGATGGATTTTTGTTCCAGCCTTCTTATTAATGTATCCATAGGTACTGACTTTTGATCAATTGAGATTGATTCTGGATCGAACGGATCCAGAATTGATACTTCTTCACCATCAGCTTCTATTCCAGTAGGGTTTCCTGTTTCAGATTCTTCTTCTTTAATAATTGCTGGACGACTAAAGCTTTTCTTTCTCCTTACTTCGACTGAAACACTGCTTTTATCATGTGAACTTGATACATCAATCTCACTGGTCGAACGACGTTTTAATGAAATTTTGCCTGATGACTTTTTAGCAGAAGTATTAGTGCTTGCACTTTGAACTGTACGGATATGTTCTAGCAATGCTAGTTTTTGCTTATCCGTGATTGTATCCTCAGCACCTGATACCTGCATCCCTGCGTCTTTGAATTGTTGCAACAAAGTTTCAACAGGAGTCCCAATTAACTCTGCTAATTGTTTTATAGTAGTGTCTGACATTAACTAATCTCTTCATTAAATAATCTATATTAAGCCATTATACTTTTTTACTAATATAAAAACACCAACGACCAATCACACGAGGCTCAAGCGAAACACCAAGCTTTTCTTTCCAAAGCCTGTAATAAAAAACCATTTAGCAATAGTTTCAGCACTGTTTCATTGCCTATCAAATAAAACAATCTAATGGCGTTCTAATTTAACCTTGACCTTATAACACTTTTCTTCCATTTTCAGCGTTAAACACACTAATAACTATCAAGGCTCATAGAATTGTTTGGTATTTTCAAAAAACTAAAGCCAAATGGCTTAACAGCATTATCTGCAAAAGAACTTCTAAAACCCTATAGCCATCTTCTTAAGCAGATACACCAACAAGTAGGTGTTCCAAAAACTCACTGGAACGCGGTGTATCTCCAATTTATCTATAATTTTGCTAAACAGGTACAACTACTCCCAGCATCAGAATCACACCACCATTCCAACGTAGGCGGTCTACTTACTCATTCTCTTGAAGTAGGTTTGAATGCTCTTAAATTTCGCAAAGGCAAGATGCTACCTTTAGGAGGAGAAGCAGAGGTTATAGAGAAACAAAAAGAACTGTGGTCATACGCTATTTTCACGGCTGCCATGCTGCATGACATTGGAAAACCTTTAACAGATCAAATTATTACTGTTGTTAGTGAAAAACCTGAAAGGAAATGGCTGCCTTTAACAGAAACACTTTCAGAAGGAACAGTCTATCAGGTTAGTTTTAGGCGAGGACGAAAGTATCGCTCACATGAGAATATTGCGCTCTTGTTAGCGACAAAAATAGTACCTGCATCAGGTATGAACTGGATCGCTAGCAATAATGACGTATTGGATGATTGGACGTTCTGCTTAACAGGAAGACAATCCGAGGCAAATACGCTTGGGGAGCTTGTAGCACATGCTGATCAAACATCAACAGCCCAGAATCTAACGGGGTCAGATAATATCCCATTACCCAGTGCTAAGGGCATTCCGCTTCATCAACGCTTGCTGACAAGCCTTATTTATTTACTCGATGACGGAGTAGCACTTCCTTTAAATAGAGCGGGTGCTGCTGGCTGGGTTTATGATGACAAGCTCTGGTTAGTCAGTAAGAGAGTTCTTGATGAAATCCGTAAGCACATGACCGAAGAAGGTCAAACTGGAATACCATCAGACAACTCACGCTTAATGGATGAACTGATGCAAAATAATATTATCCAACCAGCTAATAAAGATCGTGCTGTTTGGAAAATGACGGTACATGTAGATTCTTGGAAGAATAGCTTTACGTGCCTTTGTTTTCCGTTAATAAAGCTGTGGTCTGATCACGGTGCATGGCCAGCACAACCAGACAACATTAAAGTGATAGAAACCAATTTAACGTCTACCGAAGAATCCCTCGCCCAAAAGAAGACAGAGATAAACCAAGATAAAACACCAAAGAAAACAAACTCTCAAGCACCTAAAAAAGAGCCCGGAGTTAAATACACTGATAGTCCTGAACTAGATGATCTACCACTCCCTCCTGGTATCTCAATAAATGAAAATCAGAACGACGAAACAAAACAAAATAAATCGGCAGACAATAATCAATCGACTCAAGCAACAAAGAGCAATAAAGCTGCCCAATTATTCATTGATTGGGTCAGTAACGGAATTGCTGACGGGTCATTAGCAATCAATGTACAAAGTGCGTTGGTACATACAGTAGGTGAGAATAAAGACTTAATACTAGTAAGCCCACTTATCTTTAGAAAATACGCTCAAAACCATGATTTGGGCTACAAACAGGTACAACACTCGTTTCAAAGCTTAAATCTACACGCCATTACGAAAGACAACAAGAATATCTGGAAGTTTGAAACACTAAGTACTAGAAAAAACAAACCACCTAAGATACTGAACGGTATGTTAATTGAAAATGCAGAAGAAAAACTCGCTATCCGGTTACCTCCTGGGAATATTCATATCAAGAGGAAATAATTAAATGTAATTAAGGATCATATCATTTCTCTATTCAGTAGACCAAAAGGACTGTTATACTAGAGTGCGAACCTATCAATCCACTAATAAGAAGCAAACAAGGAGATAGGCATGAGTACATCAACTCAAAACACAACTACGTTAGAAAACATCTTACATCTGTACACTCTTGATAGAACACCCAGTACAGAAACCATTAAATTACTTATTAAAATAATCCGTATATTTACAAATGACACGGGTATTAACGATGCTAGTGAAATATCAAAGCATTCTTTAAACCTTTGGAAACAAGAGTTACTCCAACGCACACGAAGTACTACCTGCAATTCGTATATTCGACAGTTAAAGTCTCTAATATTATTCGCAGTTGAAGAGGAGCTAATTACAGAAAATCCATTTTTAAAATTCAGAATGGTAAAAGAAGCGACTCATCAATTTAAAAGTATTTCTCAAACAAATATAATTCAACTAATAAGCGTACTTGAAAGCACGGAAAACAAGCTCAATCCTAGCTGGTTTTGGATAACAGTGATTAGAACACTCTACTATACAGGCATTAGAAGAAGGCAGCTCATTGGCTTGACATGGAATGATATTGACTTTGAAAAGCAAACAATCCTTCTTCAATCAAAGTACAGTAAGACATTACGTGAGTGGGTAATACCATTACATGATGATATTTATGAAGAACTCCTGATATTAAAAAAGAAAAATCAGCAAAAATATGGGAACAGTGATATTTCACTAAAAGATGCTCAAGTATTCAATGTCACTTTATACAATCCAAAATACTTTAGAAAAAAAATGACAGAAGAACAGTTATCAGGTTTTTTTAGAAACTTATCCAGAAATACTAAAATAAAATGTAGTGCTCACCGATTTAGACATAGGTTAGCAACAGATTTAGTTAATCAGAAGGGAAACATTAAGGATGTACAGCACCTACTAGGGCATTCAAATGTGAAAACAACACTAGGATATGTATCGACTGACCTTCATCAAATGAGAACAACACTTAAAACAACTACGCCGATTCATCCTAGGAAACCTCGTATTTCTTTAATGCCAGACGAACCAACACCACCAGCTAATCGTTAAATATTTGGCAAACTTATGCTTTTCGTGTAGATTACACGAGAATTGGAGTGTTATTTTGTCTTATTTCTTATAAGAAGCTTTAATGAAAAGCGTGCTAGATGGAGCACTACAGGTACTTCTATCCTTTGTTCTTAAAGGATAGGCCTCCACAGAACGATGTCTATGGAGACCTCCAGAATATGGCTCCTCGACCAGGACTCGAACCTGGGACCAATAGATTAACAGTCTACTGCTCTACCAACTGAGCTATCGAGGATCAATTGAGGCGCGAATTTTACTGGCTAGTTGGAGTGTCGTCAATACCTAAATGACAAAATAATCGTTTTTTTTATAATATATTATATTCTGAGTAATTACTTCACTTGCAAGAGTTGTTGCATTTCAGTATTACTAAGATTTGCCACTGTTATAGGGCTCACTTCTTTAATCTTTGGAGGTGAGTTTTTTCTTTGAGCTTGTTTGTGAGCACCTAATAATTGTGCTGCTGCAACTAGCTGATTGTAGTTCATAGATCGATTATTTGATGCAACAGGTCGAGATACTCTTTTTGCTGCTGCGTACCTTGGCTTGGGGATGTTACCCATCTGCCTTGGTGTATAACGGTAGTGTCCTGTTATAGGAAATCTGAATAGCACATCTTCCATTTGTGGTCCATAAGCAATATTATGAACAATCATAAAGCGGTTTGGATCAACTTTTGAGCGTCTATTAACAACAATACCAATATGTGGCAGATCTTTTCCAACCATCCATGTCACTAAGTCGCCTGGCTTATAATGTCTTGGGTTATGAGTAATGGGTAAAGCAGCGCCACGACGTGCAAAGAAAGCCCTTAAATTATAAACACGACGATGATCAATATTTGGATCAGGCTTAGTTAAGCCCCATTTTCTGACATTTGGATAGGCACTAAATGCCACACTCATATCATTATGTACCTGTTGTTGCAGATCAATACCTAATCGTCGATAAGAGCGAATAACAACGTCAGTGCAAACACCTATATTTTGAGGTACATCACCCCACGGATAGGCAATTTTATGATATGAACCATCATATCTGACTCGCGCTCTTAAGCGACCTAAGGCAGCATTTGATAATTGATTTGAAAAGGAATGATCTACTCTTCGTCTTTGTACAGTGGTAGATCTTCTTCTGGGTGCAACCTGTCTAAAGACAGGTCTGCGTTTTTCATAAACGACTGGAATAATCCTTCGTTTGCCATGAGTCTGTTTTTTTCGAATAACCTCATGCTTCTTTTGAGTTGTTATTACTGTTTTTTGTTTTTGTTTTGGGGGGGTATTTGCTTGATTATTTGAACAAGCGGTCATACTCCCTGCAATTATGATGAGCAGTGAGTAAACAGAAATTTTTTTTAACACAGGTATTCCTCTTATTTTGTATTTCGTCGTTAGCATTAGCGTAATCTATAGATACTGAGTACAAGCTGAATACAAT
>JALSLM010000108.1 GCA_026988295.1 Thiotrichaceae bacterium | reverse complement strand
TTATCGTGTTGTAAAACAGGAAAACTATTACGCAATTTTTTCTGAGCATCTAAGTTAATATTAATGCTAATAACAGCATTTCCTGTTTGGTGAGAGCTATGAATGTGTCCTAAATAATCAACGGTCATACTATGACCGTAGGTATGTCGTCCATTAACATGATAACCACCCTGTGCTGGTGCAATAACATAACATTGGTTTTCCATGGCTCTTGCTCTGATTAGGGATTCCCAATGAATCTCTCCTGTGGAATGAGTGAAAGCGGCAGGGATAAGAAAAATTTCTGCCCCCTGTTTGGCCATTTCACGATAAAGCAGTGGAAAACGGAGATCATAACAAATGGATAATCCAATTCGTCCAAATGGAGTATCGACAACAACAATATCTTCACCCGCTTCAAAAGTATCACTTTCTCGGTAAGATTCTTCACCTTCTAAATCAACATCAAACAAATGAATTTTATTATAACGTGCTACAATTTCACCTTGGTTATTGAACATCAGTGACGCTGTAAATACTTTATTGGCTCGTTTTGAATAAGACTCAGTGACTTCGGGTTTTATTGGTAGCGAGCCTGCCACAATCCAAATATTGTTGTCAATTGCACACTGACTAATTGCGTCCTGAATTTCACCATGACCATAGTCTTCAGCTAACTTAATATTATCTGCATCTTCCATTGCCATTAATGCAAAGCACTCAGGCAAAACCACCATATCAGCACCCTGAGTACTTGCTTCACGAATCAGACGAAACGCTTCCATCAGATTAGTTTTAATTTGTGGGCCGGAAGCCATTTGAATGGCTGCAATTTTAGGGATCATTTTGTAAAAAAGTCATAAAAAAGGAGGGGATGGGTATTTACAACATTAGTTTGATGATTAGCTCGATTAGAATTTAGCGCAGAAAAATCTGTCGCTATTTCTCATGAAGTGAGACGTAATAGTCATTCTATTGCGTCGAGCTTCATGGAAAATATCAGCAGATTTGGCAAGCTAAAAATAATTGGACTTGATCAGGCTTTCCTTAACCCAACTAACTATAGCTCTTTGTCGGATTACGCTATCGCTAATCCGACCTACAAAATGCAGATTTAACCCGCTACCAAATAACCCAAGCTAAAAATTTAAGCTAAAAACTCCATAATTTCTTTTTCTATTTCAGTCTTGTCAATTATTGTATTCTGTATAATTTCCTTGCTGAATAATTCATTAATCACGTCAGGAATCACTATCTCAGCTTTTTCAGCTATGGCTTTTAGTGCTTCTCTATCACCACTGCCTTTTTCACCGGTGAGTGCTTCTGCAATAGTTGGTGAGAATTTCGTCCACTCAGCCGTTGAATAAATTATTGTTTTCAAAGCTTTATCACGACAAGTTTCATAAGTTTTAAAACAAGTTGCCGTATGAGGATCCATTAAATAGCCATCTTTAAAAGCTTCTTGAATATATTTTTTGCCTTCATCATCAGTACAATAATCTGCACTAAAGATTTTCTGCAATTCTGCAAGTTCTGATTCGACCAACTTATAACATTTATCAGTATCCAGTTGTTGCATTAATTCTTTTGTTCGCTCATTGCCAAACAAATCAAAAAGTATTCGTTCAACATTAGATGATTTTAGAATATCCATCGCAGGTGATGTGGTTGCAATAACTGATGAATCACTAATATCATAAACACCATCGTTAATCAGGCTGGTTAAGACGTTATTCTCATTGGATGCGATCAGAATTTTTTCAACAGGTAAGCCCATTTTTATGGCGTAATAGCCACCTAGTGCATTACCAAAGTTACCACTTGGTACATTTAGATAAACCTTATCACCAAGCTTGATTGCATCTTGCCTAACAAGCTCAAGATAACTATGAATATGGTACATTAATTGAAAAATAATACGCCCAAAGTTTACTGAATTCGCCGCAGATAATGAGATGTTTTTTTCTGTCAGTTTGCTATTAAATGAATCAGAACCTAATAACATCTTGAGAGCACTTTGTGCATCATCAAAATCACCATGAATACCAATAACTTTTAAGTTTTCAGCATTTTCTGTAACCATCTGCAAGCGCTGCACATCTGATGTACCGCCATCAGGATAGAGACAAACCACTCGTACATTTTTACGATTTTTAAAAGTTTCCAGTGCTGCAGGCCCTGTGTCACCGCTAGTGGCAGCCATAATTAAATAATCTTCATTACGAGATTGTGCCAATGAAGATAGTACTACACCAAACGGTTGCAAGGCCATATCTTTAAAAGCCCGAGTAGGTCCATGATAAAGTTCACTTATAAATAAATCATCTTTGACTCTCACAACAGGTGCTGGGTTTTTAGGGTCATCAAAGTGATCATATAAAGCCAGAGCTTCATCAATTACTGCTTGATCAATATCTACATCAAAGGCTGTTAAAATACTATTTGCCAAAGTTTTATAATCAGCGTCAACATGGCGTTCTAAAAAATCACTACCAAGATCAGGTAATGACTCTGGTGAATAAATCCCACCATAAGATGACATTGGAGCAAGAATCGCTTGTGAAAAACTGATTGCTTCGGGTCGTGTACCATCATTACCGCGTGTTTCTATAAAATTCATTTTACTTGCACCTATTTTCTTATTTCTTAGCTCAGGGTTATTCTCTTGTCTTTTAACTCACGGCTGTTTCAACTTAATGCTTCAACGCGAATACGAGTCACATCATCAATCACATCTAGTGTGTCAATTTGTGCTAAAGCTTTATTCATATTGCCTTCATTTACACGATGAGTAAGTAAAATAATATCTACCATTTCTTCGCTGTGGCGTGGCTCTTTTTGTATAAATGCTTTAATACTGATATTTTGATCACCCAAAATTCTCGTTACATCAGCTAATACTCCAGCCTCATTTTTAGCAGATAGACGTAAATAGAAAGCAGTTTCAACATCATCCATACCCAAAACAGGCGTATTAGAAAGCTCGTCGGGCTGAAACGCTAAGTGTGGCACACGATTTTCAGGATCAGTAGTCAGGGTGCGAGTCACATCGACTATATCAGCGATTACCGCAGAAGCCGTTGCCTCATCACCTGCACCAGCACCATAATAAAGCGTTGCACCTACCGCATCACCATTAACTAGAACAGCATTCATGACACCATTAACATTAGCGATCAAACGACTTTTAGGAATCAAAGTGGGGTGTACTCTTTGCTCAATACCGCTATCTGTACGACGTGCAATACCTAAATGTTTAATGCGATAACCAAGCTCTTCGGCATAAGCAACATCCTCTTGGGACACCTTTGAAATACCTTCAGTGTATGTTTTATCAAATTGCAAAGGAATACCAAAAGCAATAGATGACAAGATACAAAGCTTATGTGCTGCATCAATGCCTTCTACATCAAAGGTTGGATCAGCTTCTGCATAACCAAGCTCTTGCGCCTCTGCCAAAACATCTTCAAAGTCTCTGCCTTTTTCGCGCATCTCTGAGAGAATATAATTGCCTGTACCATTGATGATACCTGCCAACCATTCAACACTATTTGCTGCCAAACCTTCTCGCAAAGATTTAATAATCGGAATGCCACCCGCAACTCCAGCCTCAAAAGCAACAACCAAACCTTTTTCTTGTGCCTTGGCAAAAATTTCACCACCATGCATAGCTATCAAAGCCTTATTGGCGGTCACTACATGCTTACCATTTTCAAGCGCTTGCAAAACTAACTCTTTAGCGGGTGAATAACCGCCAATTAGCTCAACAATAATATCAATATCAGGATCATTAACCACTTCATAAGCATCTTTAGTGAGGCGAATATTCTCAACACCTAATTCAGGTGCACGTTCTGGCTCAAGCGTGGCAATAAAATCAATTTCAATTCCACGACCTGCACGTCGAGCAATCTCTTCTGCATTTCTTTTAAGAACAGTCGCAGTGCCGCCACCAACTGTTCCTAATCCTAATAATCCGACCTTAACTGGTTTCATTTTCCCTTACTTTCCCGTATGTTTTTACAATAATAAATCAAACGCAGAACATTACCTATACAACTCTTGACTGTCAATCGGCATTCACTATGATGAGGGTTCTAAAATCTGATATAAACGATACAAAAAATGAAATTTGCAGAAGATCACAATGAGGCTAACTACAAGATTACTGGCTATGAAGCCAAGGGTATAATGATTAATGAGCGTTTATTTCAACAACCATTAGTTATATCACCAACAACACTTATTTCAGACTGGAAGCCTAATAATATTAAATTATTGACAGCAGAAGACCTTGAGCCTTTTTATGAGCTTAAAGCAGAAGTTATTTTATTAGGGACAGGAGAAAAACAACAATTTCCAAATAATGATGTCTTAAAGCAACTAGCAAAAATGCAAATTGGTTTTGAGATTATGGATACGCAAGCCGCCTGCCGTACTTTTAATATAATTATGTCAGAAGGTAGGAATGTCGTTGCTGGAATTTTTCTTGGAAATGAAGAATAAGAATACTGAAGTGAGCTAAACTAAAAATCTTATGGCAAAGATAGTGTATTTCAGGCTTAGATTATTTCAGATTAGAAATAACAAACTTTACTAAACCTTCTAAGTTTGCTTTCCCGAAATAGGAGAAAAAGAATGGCGTCCCCACGGGGACTCGAACCCCGGTTACCGCCGTGAAAGGGCGGTGTCCTAGGCCACTAGACGATGGGGACCATAGGATCATTCTAATAGTTAACTTATAAGCGTAAAATGGCGTCCCCACGGGGACTTGAACCCCGGTTACCGCCGTGAAAGGGCGGTGTCCTAACCGCTAGACGATGGGGACACGGTACTAAAAACAATGTCTATTCTTTTGCAAGAATGAAACGCTGATTTTACGCATTACAACTACTATTTAGATTCAAAAAACTAATTTTGTATACCTTACATTAGTCATCTGAATCTTTCAATGATCGCTGCTCACTTAAAGCAGAATCATCATTTGGCGATAATAAAACTGTTGTAGCCAAACCAGTAAACATCAACATGAAACCAGTTGGCACAGCAATTAAAAATCTAATCGCCCATTTATCATTGTCTTGAAACATCAACCAGAAGCCAACAATTAAGCCAACAACTGACATGATCAATCCGATAATAAACAATATTTGACCAAATCGAGCTATGTTTTTCATTGTAAAAAAACCTGCTGTCCATAATATGCATTGCATAGTATGGTGGAGCTAGGCGGGATCGAACCGCCGACCTCTGCAATGCCATTGCAGCGCTCTCCCAGCTGAGCTATAGCCCCAGTGCCAAAAGAACGCGAATTGTGAGGCAAAGTACCTATTGTGTCAAGTATATTTCAAAGCAATTTAAGTCTTTTTTTTATGAATAATTAATCTCCACTTATATTTGCCAGAAATGCAATTTTTTGCCACTTTTCAGGACCAGTTTGATGCACTGACTCACCACTAGAATCGACCGCTACTGTCACAGGCATATCTTTTACGGTAAATTCATAAATAGCTTCCATTCCCATCTCTTCAAAAGCCAGTACTTTTGCACCCACAATGGCTTTTGAAACAAGATAAGCAGCTCCACCAACTGCCATTAAATAAACACTTTTATGTTTTTTTATAGCTTCAATAGCAACTGAACCGCGCTCTGCCTTACCAATCATCCCTAATAAACCAGTTTGTGAGAGCATTTGTTCTGTAAACTTATCCATCCGAGTAGCAGTTGTAGGTCCTGCTGGGCCCACCACTTCATCACCAACAGGACCAACAGGACCAACGTAATAAATAAATCGTCCTTTTAAATCGACAGGCAGTTTTTCCCCTGCGTCCAGCATTGCTGTCATGCGTTTGTGTGCAGCATCGCGCCCTGTGAGGATTTTTCCTGAAAGTAGTAGTACGTCACCAGGCTTCCAGCTTTCAATATCTTTTTCACTAATATTATCTAAATCAACATGCTTCGCTTGGTCTCCTGCGTCATAGGAAATATCTGGCCAGACACTCAAATCAGGCGGAGTCAAATGAGCCTCACCAGAACCATCAAGCGTAAAATGAGCATGACGAGTTGCCGCACAATTAGGAATCATACAGACGGGCAAAGAAGCCGCATGAGTAGGATAATCCAATATTTTTACATCCAGAACCGTGGTTAAGCCACCTAAGCCTTGTGCACCAATACCCAGACCATTCACCTTATCCATAATCTCAAGACGCAACTCCTCAAGACGATTTTGTGGACCTCTTTCGCGTAGCTTATGAATATCAATTTCTTGCATTAATGATTGCTTTGCAAGTAATGCAGCTTTTTCAGCTGTACCACCAACACCAATACCCAAAACCCCTGGTGGACACCAACCTGCACCCATTGTCGGTACAGTTTTAAGCACCCAATCAAGCAATGAATCACTAGGGTTGAGCATCACCATTTTAGCCTTATTTTCTGAGCCACCACCCTTGGCAGCAAGCTGTACTTCGACCGTATCACCTGGCACTATTTGTGTGTGTATTACCGCTGGCGTATTATCACGCGTATTTTTTCTATCACCCAGCGGGTCAGACATCACCGATGCACGCAACACATTCTCAGAATAAGAATAAGCTTGGCGAACCCCTTCATTAATCATATCTTCAACTGACATGCTTGCATCCTGCCATTGCACATTCATGCCAATTTTTAGAAATACAACAACTATGCCAGTATCTTGGCACAGAGGGCGATGACCTTCTGCACTCATACGCGAATTAACAAGAATTTGAGTAATAGCATCCTTTGCCGCAGGTGATTCTTCACGCTCCCACGCAGCAGTCATCGCACGAATAAAATCCTCACCATGATAATAAGAGATAAACTGTAGTGCATTAGCAACGCTATTAATTAAGTCGTTTTGTTTGATCATAGTCATGCTTTTATTCCAGTAACTTGTTTAATTCTGATTAATCTTGATTTATTACCGGCAAGTATAGTTAAAAGTGTCATACCCATCCCCCCCTTTTTTTACATATTTTATCTAGGTGCCTCTAAACGGGTTTATTTTCTGTTGTCATTCAATGTATCATTGAGCCTTAAATATAAAGTGGTTATAAGTTATGGAATTAAACCCCATTTACACAAAAATTAAAGATTTACAGCAACGCACCGAAGCGTTGAGGGGGTATCTTTGACTATGAAAACAGTAAAGAATTATTAGAAGAAACGGTTCGTGAGTTAGAGGATTCGGATGTTTGGAGTGATCCTGAAAAAGCAACACGTTTAGGTAAAGAGCGTACTAAGCTCGAAAAAATTGTTTTGGTTATTGATGAAGTCAGTAATCAACTTGGTGATGCTAACGATTTGCTTGAAATGGCAGAAACAGAGGATGATCAAGAAACGGTTGATGCCGTTATTGCTGATGTTGATAAGGCTGCTAAAGGTGTTGAAAAGCTTGAATTTGCACGGATGTTTTCGGGTGAAACTGATCATTGCAATGCTTTTCTTGATATTCAATCAGGCTCTGGGGGAACAGAAGCACAAGATTGGGCTGAAATGGTGTTGCGTATGTATCTTCGTTGGGGTGAGGCAAAAGGTTTTAAAGTTGAGCTGATGGAAGCCTCTGCTGGTGATGTTGCAGGAATAAAATCAGCCACAATTAGTTTTGTAGGTGAATATGCTTTTGGTTGGTTGCGTACTGAAATTGGTGTGCATCGCTTGGTTCGAAAATCACCTTTTGACTCTGGTGGTCGTCGCCATACCTCGTTCTGCGCGGTATTTGTCTCGCCTGAGATAGATGATGATATTGAAATCGAAATTGATCCATCTGATGTGCGTGTGGATGTTTATCGTGCATCAGGTGCGGGTGGTCAGCATGTTAATAAAACTGAATCAGCCGTGCGCTTGACGCATTTACCCACTAATACCGTGGTGCAGTGTCAAAATGGTCGCTCTCAGCATCAAAATAAAGCGACTGCCATGAAGCAGTTAAAAGCAAAACTCTATGAGTTAGAGATACAGGCGCGTAATGCTGAAAATAAAGAGCTGGAAGATAGTAAATCAGATATTGGCTGGGGCAGTCAGATTCGCTCCTATGTGCTGGATGCTTCTCGCATAAAAGATTTAAGAACAGGTGTCGAGACCGGTAATACACAAGCCGTATTAGATGGGTCTTTAGATCAATTTATTACGGCAAGTTTAAAGTCAGGCTTGTAATAGTTCTTACCTGAATCCGTGTCCTTACGGATTCAGGTCTCACTTTTAGGGAAATCCTGATCAAGTCCAATTATTTTAGCCGTATAAAAATCTAAATTTTCTTGTCTCATAGCCACAAAGCCTCAAATATTTTCAAGGCTACCCATCCCCCCCCCTTTTTTACACTTTTTTATGATGATGGGTTTAGCGACTTAATCAGGTTTTTCTCAATGAACCTTGGGTTGATCACTATTATCTATTGAGTCCTGTGGTGTAAATCCCTTACTAAAAAGTCTGGCAATATCAACTTGATCGAGTACGTAGTGCTTGTTGCAAAATTTACAATCTACATCAATAGTTCCTTGTTCTTGAATTAGAGCATTGGCATCTGCCTCACCTAATGCATAAATCATTCGATCAATTTTTGTTTGAGAGCAACTGCATTTAAAGCGTAATGATTTGGCATTATACAGACGTAAATCTTCTTCATGATAGAGGCGATGAAGTAGGGTTTTAACATCAAGGCTTAATAGCTCATCTTTGCTGAGTGAGTCGGCAAGTATGGTTGCATGATTCCAGTTATTTTTTTCATTCATATCTAAACTATCGTTAGCTGTAGCCTCAGTTGGGATGCTTTGAAGCATAAGCCCTGCTACGGATTTATCATCAACAGCCAACCACAGTTGTGTTTCTAATTGTTCAGATTGTGCAAAGTATTCTATTAAACAGGCGGCAAGTGAGTCACCTTCTAATGAGACTAGACTTTGGTATTGTTTACTTTTCCTAGCTTCTGATTTTGGATTGTTTTCAATACTGATAACCATAGTGCCAGCACCAAAAAGCTCGCTAAATGGTGTGTTATCTAAAATCTCACCTTGCCACTTCGCAATGCCGCGAATATCTCCCTCAGAAGTGGCTTGCACAACAAGCATAGTAACGGGTTGAGTGCCTCTAATTTGTAGTGTTAGTGAGCCATCAAATTTTAATGATTCTGCTAATAAACTAACAATAGCTAATGCTTCACCTAATACATGGCGTACTGCTTTGGGGTATTTGGCAGAATTTTGGATTTCTTGCCAAGAATTATTGAGTGAAACCCATTCTCCGCGAATATTAAGGTTTTCTAGTAGAAATCTATGTAATTTATCAGACATTTATAAGCCATGTAATGAAGTTAGAAAGTTAAAGATGTAGTGATGGTGTGTAATGATGGTGTAATAAAAATATTATTTACGATTTTTTTTCCAGCGTTTTTTTCGTTCTGCTTTAGTTGCTTTTTTCTCTTTTTCTTTTTGTTCTTTTTGGACCTTTGCCTGTTCAACTTCTTGAATAAATTCTTGAGGATTTTCTAGCGTGATTTTTCCTAAAGTGCCTAGGCGAAATTCATTGATGAGTATTTTACAGGCTTTATCTAATTCAACTTGCCCTCCAGCGCGTAAACAACCACGCAAACGCCCAATGGCTTCGATAAACTCAAGCTCAGTTTGTGGGAATTCTTGATCAGAGTTTGCGAATTGGTAGCGTTCTTCAAGCAGGCTAGGGTAGTGCTTAATTAGGTGTTCTGCTAAATAAAAGGCAGCATCATCATGTTCAAAAGCGGTGTCTTTGATTGCGCCACTTATGGCAAGGCGAAAACCGCTGTGCTCATTATTAATATTCCCCCAAAGTAAGCCTGGGGTATCAAATAAGACAACATTATCATTGATTTTGATGCGTTGCTGTTGGCGCGTAACAGCGGCTTCATTGCCTGTTTTGGCGATGGTTCGCCCTGTTAGAATATTGATAATGGTGGATTTTCCTACATTGGGGATACCCACAATCATGGCTTGGATTTCTTTTACACGGCTGTCACTAATTGGGATCATTTTGCGACAAAGCGAAGATATTTGTTTTATTTTATCGGGTTGATCTCTAGTGACGCAGAGTGTTTTTATGCCTTTGTCTTGCTCATAATAATCTTGCCATTGTTTAGTGAGTTGTTGATCGGCAAGATCACTTTTATTGAAAATTTTGATGCAAGGTTTATTTTTGCGAAGACTTGCAATCATAGGATTTTCACTAGAGCCAGGCAAGCGTGCATCAAGGACTTCGATGAGCAAGTCCATTTCTGGGAGTTTTTCTTGAATTTCTTTACTGGCCTTGTGCATATGACCAGGGAACCATTGTATTTTCATGCGGAGGATTCTACTACCAAAGGATGAGGAGTGCTATTTAGTATTTAGATATTCAGGTCTTGGTGCTATAAGCGATAGCGCTGATCAAGTGATGAAAAGCCAATCATATCACTGTTATTATCATCCTTATCAATTGCTTTTGTTAGTGCGATGACTTTAAAGCGTTCTCCCATTTCGGAGGGTAGACTCAATGTGCGTACCTGCTGCGCTAGTTTATATTGATTATCGGGATTTTTATCGAGCTCTTGCATAAAGTAGTTTTCTAAGCCTGCATTGGCTAAAAAAGCAGCCTGTGATGTGAAGCCAGTTATTGATAGACCCGCATTATCGGCAGCTTCAGCAACAGCGGTGAAATCGACACTGGCAGTAATGTCCTGCAAGCCTGGGTAGAATAGGGGGGCTTCATTAATCAAATGTTGATAATGGCAAATAAGCGTGCCTTTATTGCGCTCTGGCAAGTAGTATTCTTTGCGTGGGTAGCCATAATCAATTAATAAAATGACAGCCGAGTTTATGCTTTTGCTGAGTGCTTTAAACCAACCATCAAGATTGGGGTTGGTTTCAGAGGTATAAGGGGTAGCTTGCTGTGGGATATTTAAGGCTTCTACGAGCTGTTGCAGAGATTCATTGGCGGGCTGTAGTTGCTCAAAAAGTTGATTATTCTCCCAAATAACATGATGTTGATAAAGCTGGTCATTGTGCTGGGTGAAAACCTCAACAGGCATGGCATCCAGTACTTCATTGCCAATAATAATACCATCAAAATTCTCAGGTAACTGGTTAATCCATTTCACACGATTAAGCAAATGAGGCACACGCTCTGTTAGCAATTGTTGCTGACGTTGTATTAGATCAGGGCTGAGGTCTAATATTAGATATTGCTCAGGTAATTGCTCCAGTCGTTCTAACTCTAATAAAATATCGCTTGCCATAATACCAGAGCCTGCACCTAGCTCTAAAACCCATCCCCCCCCTTTTTTATACTTTTTTAAAATACCAGCACATTGATTTGCTATACATTGAGAAAATAAAGGAGAGATTTCTGGCGCAGTAATAAAGTCACCAGCTGCACCAATCTTATGAGTGCCTGCCACATAATAACCTAGTGCAGGCTCATATAGAGCCATTTCCATATAGCGGCGAAAAGAAATACTGCCGTTATTATTTGTATTGCGAGTATTAGCATTGGCAGTATTTTTAATTTCATCACAAATGCGTTCAACAAGTTTTTGACTATGTTGCAAGGCATCAGCGGAGGGTTCTGGTAAACTTTGAATATGTTTCATTGGGTATGAGAGTCTACATGCAAAATCTAAAAGGTAAAGTTGCTTTAGTAACAGGTTCAGCACGGCGTATTGGCGCGGTGACCGTACAAGCCTTGCATCAGGCAGGTGCAACGGTGGTGATACACTACCGTAATTCTGCTAAAGATGCTGAAGAATTGAGTAAAAAATTAAATGCAATACGTCCTGATTCTTGCTATTTGCATCAAGCCGAGCTATCTGATACAACACAATTATCAAAGATGATTGATGCTATAATTCATCAAGCAGGTCGTTTGGATATTCTTATTAATAATGCATCGAGCTTTTTTGCCACACCTTTAGGTAAGATAAGCGAAGAAGATTGGGATAATCTAATGGCAAGCAATTTAAAAGCCCCATTATTTTTATCACAACTAGCTGCACCTGAGCTAATTAAAAATAAAGGCTGTATCGTTAATATGGTGGATATTCACGGTATACGTCCTTTAAAAGATCACACTGTTTATAGTTCGGCAAAGGCAGGATTATTAATGCTAACGCAATCTTTAGCAAGAGAACTCGGCCCAGAAGTTAGAGTAAATGGAGTTGCGCCAGGAGCTATTCTTTGGCCAGAGAATGAAAGCGGAATAAGTGGAATAGATGAACAGTTAGAGATATTAAACAAAACCTGCTTGAAACGTGAAGGAAGCCCAAAAGATATTGCCAAAGCAATCCTTTTTTTAGTATGCGATGCAGATTATATTACAGGGCATATTATTCCCGTTGATGGCGGTCGTTTATTGAATCACTAGGAGGCTGTCTGAGAACTCGAGTATTAGTTGATCCAAGATATGATTCATAATGATTTAGAAAATATGTAAAAAAAGGGGGGGATGGGTATGTTAACTTCAATAGGTGTTTTATTATTATTAGTCGCGGTTCCAATTTTTCTTTTTGGCTTAGTGAGAAAATTTTTTCCTGCTAGTGAGAAGTTTATACCCGATGACTTTAAGGCGTTTTTTACCATGCCAATAGGTGTTTATACCTTTCTAGCAGGTCTGGTTTTGCTTAGGTTTTTTTGAAACAATGAATGAAACAATCTACCTGAATCTGTGAGGTCAATGCGGATAACAGGGCGTAAGATATTGGTTTAGCACGGGATTTAAAAAGCTCTGCATAATTGAGTCAACCATCTGCTAGCGCAGATGGGAAGCTCACTAAATCTTAGCTTCACCCGTAGGTTAAGCGGGTATTTTTTAAAACCGTGATGAATCTATAGCTTGCGTCCTGTGCCGTAGTGACCTCACGGATTCAGGATCTAATGTATGAGTGTTGATTGCTTTATCGGCTGTAATTCTTCATTGATAAGAAGAACCCCCATACGCACATATTCACTAATTTCAGCAAGAGCTTCTTCTGAGGCAAGCTCATCTTCCAGATCAAAACTACCTGAAGTACCTATCTCAGTAAAGTCTGCGAGTAATTCACGAGTATCATCTGGCAGTGTTTTATGATCACTCACACCACTTAAGCCAACGCCTAATAAAAAACCATTACACCATTCTTGAAGTGCAGAAACACGTAAAAGCAAAGACTCATCCTCATCAGGCATTAATAGCTCAAAGGCAAGATTGGCATCTTGTAACTGTCGTTTACACTGATCATGCAACTCCCCAGTCAACTTAATCGCTTCAACCTGCAAGCGATCATTTGGATCAATCTCACCAAAAATAAGCTGCGCCCAAGCAACTTTATCTGCCGCAATATTAACCGCCAACATGCCACAAGCAATAGCCTGAGCCTCAGAAGTACTATAATCAGCCTCTGCTTTTTGCAGAGCATTTTCTAATTGAAAATAATCTATCGTTTTATCCATGAGTGAATAGTAAACTATTTTTTATGTATAGGCATGGGTTTAATCAAAGTAATCAATCGAGTCTGACCCCTTTGATGTGGGCTAGATATGGAGAAAGCTGGAAGCTGAGATCTCATCAAGGCACAGCAGTCTATGACTAAAGCACATAACCAGTATATCCAGCTGACCACTGAAAGCGTCACATCTTTTGTAAAAAGCTGCTAAAAGTTGCGCCCTTCTAGGCGGTAGCTGATACAAGCGTTAGACTACCAAAAACCAAATGAGTGCAATAGGCACACATTGTGCTATAATAACACCGCATGAAAAGCTATAATTGGAATATAGAAAAAAATGAAATACTTAAACTGGAGAGAGGAATCTCTTTTGAAGAAGTTGTTTATCATATTGAAAAAGGTGATGAATTGGATATATATCAGCATCCAAACCAAGATAAATACCCAAACCAGATGATTTCAGTTGTGGCAATAAATAATTATGCTTACTTGGTTCCGTATATAGAAAAGTCTAATAATGAGATTTTTCTAAAAACAATCATACCCAGTCGTAAAGCTACCAAAAAATATATCGGAGAATAATTATGCCTAAATATAAACTAGACAAAGAGGAGCAAGAAATCCTAGAAGCATTTGACTCTGGAGAGATGCACCCCATGTCAAATACAAAAAAAGAAATGGAAAAACATAAAGAATATGCCGCCAATACGTTTAAAAAAGATAAAAGAATAAATATACGTCTTACTAGTCGAGACCTATCTTCTATCCAAAAACTTGCTTTACGTGAGGGTATCCCATATCAAACATTTATAGCCAGCATCCTGCATAAATATGCGGATGGTAGATTTATGGAGAAACAATTTAAAACCTAAATGTTTAAAGTATAATAATTGGGGGCAGAGTAGTATTTCTCTTTACTTGCCTTAAATTTTACTCTGACCCTAATTATTCTAAACTCATGGTGGTAGTAAATCAGTTTATATGCGGTTTACTACCTTTTGTCAGATTTTCAAGCACAACTTCAATTCTCCATCGTGTTTATATTGATTAACAAAGTATAAAAAAAGGGGGGGGATGGGTATCTATAATCTAAACCCGATAGGTTACTACGGAACAGGATGCAAACTGTTGATTCGTATAGTATTTATCTTCAGATCAAAGAGGTTAGACTTGATTGAAATGACTGCATAAACAGTTTATACCTGCCTTTTTAACTCAAAGCTTCCCTTTTGCTTCGTCTTCAACATATTATCGCTTGTGGTAAAATCAATCGTGTCCGACCCCTTTGATGCTAAGCAGTTGATTTAAGTTTAGTGGATTCTATAAAGTATTTCATATGATTACGTTCATCACTGTCTGTCCCCCCCCCCTCAATTGAGCGTTAGGCTAAAATGTAACATTGACATACTAAATATAATATATATACTGTATTTAGTATGTGGGACATTTATGAACATAAAAAAGTAACGAAACAGCTAAAGAAAATTCCAAATGAAATACTAATGAGGTATGAAAAATGGAAGGACATTGTAGCTATTTCAGGACCAGAAGGATTAAAGCTAATAAAGGGATTTAACGATGAATCTCTTTCGGGTGAATGGGAAGGTCACCGCTCATCTCGCCTCAATATTCAGTATAGGGTTGTTTATAAAATAGAAAATGAAGAGCTTTATGTAAAAGTATTTAGGGTAACACCTCATGACTATCGGAGAAATTAAGATGAATGAATTTAAAAAAGCTAAAAAAACAGTCGAAGTTTCTATTGGTAACTCAGTTCGCATTCTTCGAGAACTTCAAGAATTAAGCCAAAATGAATTGGCATTAATTAGTGGTATTCCTCAATCAACCTTATCGGCTATTGAACATGATAAAGTAAAATTGGGGGTAGAAAGAGCAAAGGTTTTGGCAAGAGCATTGAAATGCCATCCTGCTGTAATCGTTTTCCCTGGCTGGGATGTTGAGCAAGAGTTAGTTGCATAAATTTATAAAAGCCTAACAGAATCAAAGGGGTTAGACTTGATTGAAATGACTGCATAAACAGTTTATACCTGCCTTTTTAACTCAAAGCTTCCCTTTTGCTTCGTCTTCAACATATTATCGCTGTGGTAAAATCAATCGAGTCTGACCCCTTTGATGCTTTAATCTATCAAGCATTTGACATACTCAGTTGCCATTTGCTCAAGGTCTTTTTTACTTGAAATCTTATTTTCCCATTTCTCTTGGGAGCTTTTTAAGCAAACTTTTTTCCTTGAAAGTATTGCTTTAGAACATTTTTCTTTAGTCACTTTTAATGCGGCTAAATATTCTTTACTGGAGCAAACTTCGGTTAAATCTTCATCAGTGACATTTTGCAATGATTCTTCAACACTCATGTCTGCAAAAGAAATTACAGAATCATATATTTGATCACAGGATGTGATAACAGTTAGAGCAGTTATTAAAACTAAAATTGAAATGATATTTTTCATATAAAGCATCTTATTTGATATTCCTTTTTAATATTTTTTAATTTGTAAGTTTTGTCTGTGTTAATTTGCAATATAATTCTGAATCCGTAGTGACCTTACGGATTCGGGATATAAACAGATGGTTGAATGATAACCTTAGAAATTCCGCCTTATGTTCTGTGGCTTATTTAATCTTGAGTCTTAAAGCTAAGAATGATACTTGTTCCTTGTCCTAACTTACTTTTAATTTCTAGTTTGCCACTGTGAGCATCAATAATTTTCTGGCAAAGATATAAACCTAAACCATAATTTCCCGTTTTACGTTGGCGCGATTTATCTGGGCGATAAAATGCTTCAGTTAGGTGTGGGACTTCATCTTTAGCAATACCCTTGCCGTGATCTTTTATAATACATTGGATGTTTTTATTTTGGTAGTAAAGCTCTATCTCTACAATATCATCGGTATATTGCAAAGCGTTATTGAGCAAATTACTGATTAATAGTTTTATGCGTAACTTATCAGCTTGAAGTTTGTAGCTTTGTTGGGATGCTTTGAAGTGAATTCTGTCTGTTTCGTACTCATTCATAATTTCTTGTATGAGTAAGTTCATATTAACTTCTGTGATATTCAGCTCTTCCCGTGAATCTCCGAGAGTTTCAGATTGGAGTAATGCTTCAATTAAGCTATTTAGTGTATTTAGATTATTATCCAGCTTTTCTTGGTACTCATTTTTAGGCATAAGTGATAAATACATTTTTGCGCGTGCCAAGGGGGTACGTAATTCATGACTTATGGCAAGTAATAATTGTCGTTTGCTACGGATATTATTTTGTAGTTTCTCGGCCATAGCATTAACGCTTTGAGTGAGTTCTCCTAGCTCATCTTTACGATTTGTTATTAGATGGTGCTCTATATCACCTTCGCTGATTTTAATAGCATCAGCTTTGAGTTGTTTAAGAGGGTGAAAGAGCCAATGAATAAAGCGACGATTTATAAAAAGTACCAGCAATATTGAAATAATAGCTAAAACAAGCGTTAGTTTTGCTTTGCTTGAGAGCTGACCTTCGTAATCTGAAATATAGTAGCTAAAGTTTTTGTGTCGTAGTAAGACTACTTGTTTGAAAGTGCGAAGTCGCAAAAAATCAAACTGTGTGTCTGGGCTTGTTAATGACTCCAAAAGATTCGGTTGAGGCAAACCTTTTCTAGAGTTCCATAGAAAATTATTTTCTCCTGTAACAGTGAGTGAAATCTGAAGTTGCTCAGAAAACTGTTTGAGATTTTTATTGCTTGGTGGGATGCCTATTTTTTCAATGTTATAACGTAATAATCTTTCTGAAAGTAGTCGTTTGGGTTCTTCAGCGACAATAATACTCAAAGTGGTTACTATGATAATAGTGATAAGTAGCAATGTGCTAAAAAGGCTAAAAGACAAACGTGAGAAAAGTGATTTATACATGACCTATAAACTCATAACCGCGACCCCATACTGTTTTAATAAAACGTGGATTTTGTCTCTCATCGCCTAATTTTTTGCGTAAACGTTTTACCAGTGCATCAATGGCACGAGAATATATGCAGGCATCCGTTCCACGTAAATGATCCATAATTTGATCACGACTTATAATGCTATTTGGCTGTTTGTAAAAAAGTGCCAGCAACGCATATTCCATGGCGGTTAATTCAAGCAAGCCACCATCTAGCCATACTTGTTGTGTTTGCTGATGAAGATACAACCCTTTGCTAGGCGGAGTTTTTTTTAGTTGTTTATGTTGATTTTTAGTTGCCAAAGTAGTCTGACGCAATGTGCTACGAATTCGAGCCAATAATTCACGTGGCTCAAAAGGTTTTGGCAAGTAATCACTGGCACCCATTTCTAAACCTACAATACGATCAAATACATCACCACGTGCTGTCAGTATTATAATTGGGATAATGCCAAAAATATTGGTTTCAGCAACCAGCTTTTTACAAACCTCAAAACCATCCTGCTCAGGAAGCATGACATCCAGCAAAATTAAATCAGGCTGGTTTTTAAGTATCAGTTTATAAGCAATCGAAGGTGCAAGAGCTGTTTTAACTTGATAACCATGACGACCAAGATAGGTGCTAACGGCTTCGCACAATTCCTCATCGTCATCTATCAATAGTATTTGATTGCTATTCATATTTTCATTCATAAGAGAATAGAATACAGAATCACAAGCCAAGCTGAAAGGCAATGCCATACTTTGTTACAAATTTATCACAATTAATCACAGGGTTGTTGATAAGTGAATTTGCTTAAAGAATAAACTGTCTATCAGAACAGGAGAATCAGAAGATGATAGCAGACCGCAAAAAAATAACTAAGGAAATAACAACCAATACAGGCAAGACTAAAATACTTGCCAAGCTTGAAAATATTACTAAAACCTATCAATTAGGTGATGTCGAGGTTAAGGCATTACGTGGAATTGATCTTCAGCTAAAACCTCAGCAGTTTAGTTTTATTGTAGGGTCTTCTGGCAGTGGTAAAACTACTCTGCTTAATTTGTTGGGTTGTATTGATGTTCCTACGAGTGGTCAGTTTAGGTTATTAGGCAAAGATATTGCTTCTCTTAGTGATAATCAACTTGCTGATTTTCGTAATCATCATATCGGGTATATTTTTCAAAATTTTAACTTAATGGCAGTACTTTCTGCTTTTGAGAATGTTGAGTATCCGCTTATTTTACAGAATATTCCGCGTAAGGAGCGCCGCGAACGTGTGGCAGATATTTTATCTGCGGTTGGCTTGGAAAAACGTCAGCATCATCGACCCGCACATTTAAGTGGTGGGGAGCAACAACGTGTTGCAATAGCTAGAGCTCTCGCTAAACGTCCTGAACTTGTTTTGGCTGATGAGCCAACGGCTAATCTTGATTCTAAAACTGGTGCGGAAATCATCAAGCTTATGTTAGAGATGCAGTCACGTTATAAAACCAGTTTTATTTTTTCAACACATGATTCTGAAGTGATGCGTTATGCCAGTGAGGTGATTGAAATCAAGGATGGTCGTATTGAAAAAATAGCAACGTTGAACAATACGAATGTAGGAGTGAATCATGAGTAATTTACAACTTGCGATTAGAAATCTTTTTCGCAATGGTCGTCGCTCTTTAATGACAATATTCGCCATGATTATCGGGGTACTTGCCTTGCTACTTTTTGGTGGTTTTATTTCCAGTATTTATTATGGCTTGCAGACAGGAATTGTGCGAGCTCAGGGGCATCTTCATATTTATCCTATAGGTTATCTTGAGTATGGCTCAAGCCGTCCGACAGAATATTTTATTGATGATTATAAGGATGTTATAAAACTTATAGAAAACAACAAGACTATTAAGCAAGAAATAGAAGTCATTACGCCTGTTGTTCGTTTAAGTGGAATAGCAGGTAACTATGCAGCTGATACTTCTAAAACTTTTATTGGCAACGGTATTATTCCTTCACATTATAATAAAATGCAAAATTGGGATTATTATCAGCTTAATTTAAAACCACAAAAAATAGCACTGACTGATCATAAAACTGATCAAGGGGTGGTTGGGTTTGGTATGGCTAAAATGCTAAATTTGTGTAAACCATTAAAAGTAGCAGGTTGCAAAGATCAAGCCTTATCTACTAACAACTCACCTGTAGATAATGATATTTTATCTTTTCAAGATATGGTTGAATCTGAAAAAGTTGCCACACAAGATTCACAACAGAAAAGCCCACAAAAAGGAGTCCAAATAGATCTACTGGCATCTACAGGCAGTGGCGCACCCAATGCTTTATCTCTCACAGTGATAGAAGCCCAGCAACAAGGGAATAAGTTTCTCGATGATGGCTTTATTAGTATGCACTTTAATCATGCACAGAATCTTGTTTATGCCGATAAATCTCGTGCTAGTGCCATTGTGCTACAGCTTAAAAATACCGATAAGATGAAAGATATTCAAAATACGATTCAAGCACTTTTGAATAAGGTAGATCTAAAAGGGCAGAAGTTCGAGGTTAAAAACTTTACTGAGTTTAATCCACAGTTTTTTAAAGTGATTAATATGTTTTCGATGTTATTTCTCTTTATGGTTGTTGTCATCAGCCTCGTTGTTCTTTTTACCACTATCAATACCTTAACCATGAGTGTGATGGAGCGTATTACAGAGATCGGTTCACTTAGAGCAATGGGCGTTCGACGCAGTGGCATTCTTAAACAGTTTTTTACAGAAGGTGCTGTCATTGGCGTTACAGGTGCCACACTTGGCATTATTACCAGCATTGTTGTTGCCTTCTCTTTCAATAGAGCTGGCTTGGAGTGGACACCTCCTAGTAATGCCAGTAGTACCTCATTACGAATTCTTCTATATGCAAACCCATTTCTACTGATTGGAACATGGTTACTAATGGTATTTGTTGCGAGTATTTCATCACTGATTCCAGCACGTCTTGCTGCTAGGATGAATATTGTCGATGCAATCAGGCATGGCTAGGAGGCTGTCCGAGTTCTCGGATAGCCTCCTAGGAGGTTGTCCGAGAACTAGGATTGAAACGAAAATGCCAGAAATATTATAAGGTGGGCTTATCAAAAGAGGCGAATAGTCGCTCTATTTAACGAATTTGATAAGCTCAGATTATGATGTTTATGGGGTTTGCAGTCAATTCTTAGTTCTCGGACAGCCTCCTAGCATTGCAATAAAAAAACAATCTCTCATTTAAAAATAGTGAAAAAAAGGGGGGGATGGGTATAACCTGAATCCCCAAACAGGAGTTAATTATGAAAACTATGCAGAAAGTAAAAAGTACAAAAAGCACATACAAAATCTTATTTTTATTACTTGTAATGTTTCAAGTATTGCTGATGAATACAGTTTCTGCGCTAAGTGCGCTAGAAATTCTAAAGCAATCTGACAAAGTTAGAAATCCAAATACACCATTCTCTACATTGGTAACAATGACTGAATTTAACAAAGCGAAACAAGTTGATAAATTGGTGGTTAAAGTACATTCCAAAGCTCATCCAAATAATGGACAATTTCGTACCTTAGTAAGATTTGTTCAGCCTGCAAAAGATCGTGACAAACTGATGCTAAGAAATGGCAATGAAATCTGGTTTTATGATCCTGCGGCAAAAAACAGCATTCGTCTTTCACCTCAACAACGGCTACTCGGTCAATCCTCTAATGGTGATGTGATGACAGCAAATTTTGCATTAGATTATCAAGTGAGTTTGCAAGGTCAGGAGACTATTAAAGATGCTAATAAAAAACCTCGCCAAACTTATCATTTAAAAATGAAAGCAAAGAATAGAAGCGTTACTTACGCTGCGGCAGATTTTTGGGTGGATAAACAAAACTATCAACCAGTGAAAGCGAAATTCTATTCAATTTCAAAACGTTTGATAAAAATTGTCTATTATCGCGGCTATCGACAGTATTTAGGGGGGATGCGTCCAACAGAGGTTCTTATTATTGATGGCATGGATACCAATAAAGTGACCAGAATGCAATTAAGCAACTACCGCGCCATTAAGATTCCTGAAGCATGGTTTCAACGTAGTTATTTGCCACGCTTTAAGGGGAAATAAAGATGAGAATTTCGACAATTATTTCGTTTAGTCTCATGCTTTTCCTGTGGTTTGGCTATGCAAATAAAGCCAATGCCGCTGAAGCAGAAAATGACGGTGTGGTAATAAAGAAAAATATGAACGAGGATGCAGATCTTCGTTTTTTATCATCCCTTACTGAAGAACCAGCAGTAACTAGCGTTAATAAAGGTGCAAGCAAACATACAAACAAAGGTACAAATAAGGAGGCAAATAAAGCAATAAAATCAACCGATGAAGCCGATCAAAACTATAAATTTAGCTTTGATAATACATTTCAATATTCAGACAAGAAAAAACTATCTGATTCTTTTTTTAATATTGCGAATAAAACCAAATCAGGCTGGAGCAATCTAATGCGCTTAGGTGTGCGTGGCGATACATCACTCAGACCAAATCTTAGTGTAAAAACTGATTTATTATTCAATGCCTACTCACGCAAAAATGACCAATTTAAAGCCAGTGATGATTTGCGTTTGGATATCAAAGAAGCTTATCTAAGTTGGCAACAATCCGACACAAGCTTTATTGATATTGGACGAATAAATATTAAAAGTGGTGTAGCCACTGGGTTTAATCCCACAGATTATTTTAAAGTAGGCGCTGTGCTTGACCGCAACACTGAAGATATTAGCCAGCTACGTGATGCGCGACTAGGTGCTTTAGTTTTACGAGGTCAAAAGCTTTGGAATAATGGCTCATTAACACTCGTAGTATCACCAAAGATGAGTCATAAACAAAATCATTGGACAACAGATAAAGATATTTTGGGGCTTAATCTGCACAAGAGCAATGATCGTTCAAGAGTCATGTTAAAACTCAACCAGAAAATCAGCGATGATTTAAACCCTGAACTGATTTATTACTCTGAATCAGAGAAACACAACTTTGGCTTGAATATCAGCAAATCATTTAATGATCACTGGATAGGCTATATGGAATGGAATATTGGTAAACGCCGTCGTTTAATTGATGAAGCTTTATACAAATACAGAAGATCAGGACAGCTACATCCACTTGTCGCAAGCACATTTACAAAAGATAAAGGAGAAAAATATCAACAACAATTTGCAGTAGGAGCATCCTTCACCTCAAATTCAAATATTACCACCAGCCTTGAATATCACTACAATCAAGCAGGTCTATCAAAAACTACCGCTAGGCAGTTTTTTAATACGGCAGAGTTAGCAAGTACAAATAAGGAATATGTAGCAACAGGACAACTTCTTTCCATACGGGGATTAGCTCAATCTCGCGGTGAACCTCTTGGACAGCATAGCTTATTTCTACGCTCAAAGATGAATGATATTGGAATTGATAACCTCGATCTAACAGGTTTGTTAATGGCAGATATCAATGATCATAGTTATTTAGCCCAAGCCGAAGTCGCCTATGAATTAAATCCCAAATCATCCTTAGCTTTGAGACTAGCTAAATTTAAAGGTGATAAAAAAAGCCAATATGGTAGTTTAGATAACGACATAACAGCAACTTTACAGTTTGAGTATGATTTTTAAATTTGTTATTTAAAAGTCTATATGTAAAACCTGATATTGTGCAGCCTTTCATCAAGAATCAATATCTCGTGGATTTGCAGATACATCAGAAAAGCAAAAACGTTTTGCTTTAGAAAATCTCAATGTAAGAGAAAGACATAAATACATTTTAGAAAAAGGTGATCCATATTTATAATATTAACCTTATACTGAATCATGATAATTTTTTTTTGAAGTAACTAAACTATGCACTTATGGAAACCCTGATCAAGTCCAATTATTTTTAGTGCCAAATTCCAATCGGCTTAATCAGGTTTTCCTTAAAGTCAAGTTTTGGACTTTAATAACCAAAATATAAACGATGTACTATATTGATTATTAATGACATACAAACCTATTTTCCTTTCTGCCGTGAATTTACAGGCATAGTTTTAGTTTTTAAAGCTCGAACCATATCTAGGATTTTTTTATTATCCCATTCACGTCCACCTACTGCTCGGTAAATAACGTGACCTTGTGGGTCAAGGACAAAAGTTGTGGGTAAACCACGAATTGACCAGTTACTTATTTCTTCGCTGCTTTCATCGAGTAAGATTGTGAAATCAATAGGGTAATTTTTGGTGAAAGAAGAAATTGCTTCCTCATCTTCACCGATATTAATGGCAAGCATTTGAATACCTTCATCTTTGATTTTTCCCCAAGCACGATTCATGGAGGGTAGTTCCTCGCGACAGGGTGGACACCATGTTGCCCAGAAGTTAATAATAATTGGTTTTCCTCTGTAATCATCAAGTTCTTTTATTTTCTCATTCATATCTCTTAGCAAAAATTCAGGTGCTTCAGGTTTATTGGGTAAAGATGTGAGGATTTCCTCAGCTGAAGTAATGCTTGATAAAGTTATAAAAATAATAAAGGTGTAAAAAGCTTTCATATTTCTCTCATTATTTAAGTTTGTTATTGCTACTGTAATACCCATTAAAGTTGCCAGTTAATAGGCTCTAGCCCTGCCGCTTGCAGATACTGGTTTGTTTTTGAAAATGGCTTGCTACCAAAGAAGCCACGATAAGCCGAAAGTGGTGAAGGGTGTGCTGATTTGATTATGTGGTGTTTTGAAGTATCAATATGTACACCTTTTTTTTGTGCATAAGCCCCCCAAAGGATAAAGACAATTTGTTCTTTTTGCTGGTTAATTGCTTGAATAATGGCATCTGTAAAAATCTCCCAGCCTTTACCTTGATGTGAATTGGCATTGCCTCGCTCAACGGTCAGAACAGCATTGAGTAAAAGAACTCCCTGATCAGCCCAGCTTTGTAGATAACCGCTGTGGCTATTATCAATACCTAGATCATCCATTAATTCTTTATTAATATTTAGCAGAGATTTGGGCAGGGGTTTAACATCAGGCATCACTGAAAAGCAGAGCCCATGAGCATGTCCTTGTGTAGGGTAGGGGTCTTGCCCTAGAATAACCACTTTGAGTTTATCAAAAGGCATACTGTTAAGCGCATTAAACCAAAGTGATGCAGGCGGCAAGATTGTTTTGTTCTGTTGTTTTTGCTCCAGCAAGAACTGTTTTAAAGACTGCATATAAGGCTGATCAAATTCATTGCCAATTTGTTCAAGCCAGCTATCGTCTAGTTTAATATCACGGTTCATTATTGAATTATGCTATGGGTTAGGAAGATGTCTATACCATTTTAACGGAATTATTAGTACTAAACGAGTAGCAAAATAGCTATACCAACAAGTTTGCTTTATTTATTGAAGAAAAAATATGTAAAAAAAGGGGGGGATGGGTTATAAGAGAACTTGACCATTAGCATTACAACTAGGATGAAGTAATGAAAGAAACAGTATTAATAACAGGCTGCTCAAGCGGTATAGGTTATCACGTTGCCAAGGGTTTAAAAGAGCGTGGCTATAATGTTTATGCAACCGCACGTAAGGATGAAGACGTAAAAAAGCTCATAGCAGAAGGCTTTAAATGCTTAAAACTTGATTATACAAGCTCAGAAAGTGTGCAAGATCTAGCCAATGAGTTAATGTTATTGGTCGGTACAAATCTATATGGTGTTTTTCACAATGGAGCTTATGGGCAGCCAGGAGCCGTTGAAGACTTGACGCGTGAAACAATGGAAAAGCAATTTGCCACAAATGTCTTTGGCTGGATGGAGTTAAATAACCGTCTGATTGTTTTAATGCGTCATAATAATCGTGGGCGCATAGTATTTAACAGTTCCGTACTCGGCTTAGTTTCTCTACCCTTTCGTGGTGCTTATAATGCCAGCAAATACGCCATTGAAGGCTTTGCAGATACCTTGCGTTTAGAATTATCAGATACCAATGTAAAAGTATCACTTATCGAACCTGGTCCGATTAAAAGTCGCTTTCGTCCTAATGCATTGCAGGCACTTAAAGATAATGTCAATATGCAAGAAAGTGTCCATCGAGATCGCTACAATAAAACACTAAAGCGTTTAGCAAAAGAAGGTGATGTAGACCCCTATACGCTCTCCCCTGAAGCCGTGCTTAAAAAAGTCATTCATGCATTTGAAAGTAATAAGCCTAAACCACGTTATTATGTCACCATTCCCACCTATGTAATGGGAACCTTAAAACGTCTGCTTCCCACAATATTAATGGATAAATTTATACTAAAAGTAGCAGGACAAGAATTAAACGACTAGGAGGAGATTGTTCTAGCAGGTTTTCCTTGAGAAAGGAGTGCCTTCTAAGAATAGATAAACACATGCTTGAATATTTATTTTTTAATCAAATAATTGCAGATAAATTTATTGATTTTTTAAAATCAAAGAATCTAACATGGGAGCTTCATCGCGACCCTATGCTTGATAGCATTGTTGTTAGAACACCTGAAGACATTGAAGATAAACTTTGGGATGAATTAGATGATTATCATGAATCATTAGGTGCGGAAGATCAGAAACTACTTGAAGACACATTGCAAGATATCGAAGAAGAAACCAATGCCGCAGGAATCTACATCCAACTTGCCAATGGTAAACAAACCATTGCACAAATAAACCCTAGTATTATGAATCGTATGTTGGACGTAATAACGATGGATGAGTTTAATGAGTTCGTAGAAACCATTGTGAGCAGTGTCGAAAACCCCGATGATTCACCGATTTGTAAAATGAATAGTTCCTCCTCCTGATAAGGGAGAGGCCGGGAAGGGGGGGAAATAACTGAAGTTTTTATTTCACCCCCCTGCTCTCAGGCAGAAATACTCTTCAGATAAGCCTTAAACCTATCTCCAAGTTCATCGTGGCGCATAGCGTATTCTACATTAGCAATCATATAACCCAGTTTAGAGCCACAATCATGACTTTTTCCTCTCATATGGAATGCATTGACTGTTTCTTTATCCATTAACATAGCGATAGCATCCGTTAGCTGAATTTCATCACCAGCACCTGCTGGCGTTTGCTCTAATAAATCCCAAATTGCAGCTGACAACACATAACGACCAACAACAGCCATATTTGATGGTGCTTCATCAATGGGAGGTTTTTCAACCACCTGTACCATTGGAGCACAAGCCCCTGCATTAAGTGTATGACCATTTACATCAGCCACACCATAATTACTTACCTGTTCCATAGGAACAGGCTCCACCATGATTTGACTCTCACCATTTTCATCGAACAGTCGTAACATCTCTGCCATATTTTCAGTTTCAAGATCACACTCAACATCATCAATCAACACATCAGGCAAAATCACAGCAAAAGGCTCATTACCCACTAAAGGTTTAGCACATAAAACTGCATGTCCAAGCCCTTTAGCAACCCCCTGACGCACGTGCATAATCGTAACATGCTGCGGACAGATAGATCTCACCTCATCAAGAAGTGAACGCTTAACCCGTTTTTCTAGCGTAGATTCAAGCTCATAACTAGTATCAAAATGATTTTCTATTGCATTTTTACTTGAATGAGTCACCAACACAATCTCAGTAATTCCTGCAGCAATACATTCATTAACAATATATTGAATCATCGGCTTATCAACAATCGGGAGCATTTCTTTAGGAATTGCCTTAGTCGCTGGCAACATGCGTGTTCCAAGCCCAGCAACAGGGATAACAGCCTTACGTATTTCGTGAGAAACCTTCATAAAAATTAATACCTTGTAGTCTTTTAATTTTGGGTAATGATTATATATAGATCATTTTCTCACACAAAAAAACAAACGTCACCATACTTTCAGATATATGGAAAAATTGTTTACTAGGCTGTCCGAGAAGAGAACTCGAGAGACGCAATGCATTGCATCTCTACCATTTTGTCCCGTTCATAAACTTATAAAGTGAAAACAATATTTTTATAATTACATGCCATTTCCAAATTTTTCAGTTTGTGTTACACCGCTGTCTCTAACTTGTTTTAGAGCAATAGCATATTCTCGTAATTGGGCTAAGGTCCAATTAATGCGTTCTTTAAAGTAGGCATCAGCATCGCTATTGTTGTCAGCGGGGTTTTCATTTAGTACGCTTTCAACGTGGCGGATGATTAAATGTTCGGGCATATAACATAGTTTGTTATTTTTGTAGCTGCTCATGCGTAATTCTGCAACGGGGTATGAGCCACCATCTGCGGATGATACGCCTACGATTAGTGCGGGTTTATGTGAAAGTTCGTGCTTCCACATGAGAAAAAAGTTTTTTAATGCAGCGGGAACTTGTCCGTGATATTCAGGCGCGATTATCACGAAGCCATCGCAACTGTTTAGCTCTTTTGAAAGCGGTTCAAGGATTTTCTTCCATTTTTCGTCACCTTCCCAAATACCTTCATCCCATAGTGGTAGCGGGTTTCCTGCAAGGCTAAACAACCATACATCATCTGCTATTTTATTATTGAGAAGGGTTTGATTAATGTGTTTGGCAACTTTTATACTTTGTGATTGTTGTCGGTGACTACCGCTAATTATTGCTATTTTCATTGTGGATTCCTGTGTGTGCTGAAGGAAACCCTGATCAAGTCCAATTATTTTTAGCTTGCCAAATCTGCCGATATTTTCCATGAAGCTCACCGCAATAGAATAACTATTACGTTTCACTTCATGAAAAATAGCGACAGATTTTTCTGCGCTAAATTCTAATCGACTTAATCAGGCTTTCCTTAAGGAAACCCTGATCAAGTCCAATTATTTTTAGCTTGCCAAATCTGCCGATATTTTCCATGAAGCTCACCGCAATAGAATAACTATTACGTTTCACTTCATGAAAAATAGCGACAGATTTTTCTGCGCTAAATTCTAATCGACTTAATCAGGCTTTCCTTAAGGAAACCCTGATCAAGTCCAATTATTTTTAGCTTGCCAAATCTGCCGATATTTTCCATGAAGCTCACCGCAATAGAATAACTATTACGTTTCATTTCATGAAAAATAGCGACAGATTTTTCTGCGCTAAATTCTAATCATTAATCAGGGTTTCCTTAATAAGAGATGGCACAATAATAATCCTTTCATTCTTACTTGTATTTATAAACTGGTGCATACTATGTTTTTTTAAGATATTGATGATACCTATGAAAATCCATTTTGATAATAGCTATATAAAACTACCTAAAAATTTTTATACTGAAACGAATCCTACGCCTGTTAAAAATCCTGAATTAATTGTTTTTAATGATAAGTTGGCTGATGAGTTGGGCTTAACGGGTATTGATTCTGAGTGTTTGACTGCTTTAGGTGTTTTTTCAGGTAATGAAATCACAGAGGGTTCTGAGCCTATTGCTATGGCTTATGCTGGGCATCAATTTGGTGGATTTTCGCCACGTTTAGGTGATGGTCGCGCGCTTCTATTGGGTGAGTTTCTTAGTCCTAAGGGTGTTCGCTATGATTTTCAGTTAAAAGGATCAGGACCGACACCTTGGTCGCGGGGTGGTGATGGTCGTTCTGCTCTTGGTCCTGTGTTGCGTGAGTATTTGGTGAGTGAGTCGATGGCAAAATTGGGTGTGCCAACGACTCGTGCATTAGCTGCGGTTACGACGGGTGAGGAGCTGGCACGCAATACATTGGTAGCAGGTGGTATTCTTACGCGTATTTCTACGGGTTTTGTGCGCGTGGGGACGTTTCAATATTTCTCATCGCAAGGTGATTTAGAAGGGCTTAAGCAGTTGGCTGATTATGAAATTGCGCGTCATTATCCAGAGTCAAAAAAGGCTAAAAATAAGTATGTGGCATTTTTTGAAGCTGTTGTTGATGCCCAAGCCAAGCTGATTGCAAAATGGATGTCTTTTGGTTTTATTCATGGTGTGATGAATACGGATAATATGTCGATAGCAGGGGAGACAATCGACTATGGCCCCTGTGCGTTTATGGATGAGTTTTCACATAATCGCGTTTATAGTTCGATAGATCAAAATGCACGTTATGCTTATGATAATCAACCGAAAATAGGGCAGTGGAATTTGATACGTTTGGCAGAAACTTTGTTGCCTTTATTTGTTAATAATAGCAATAAAGAAGATGAAAATAGTGAAGTATCTGATGTAGAAGCTAAGGCTGTTGTGAAAGTTGCTGAGGATATTTTAACAAATTTCAGTCGTATTTATCACCAATATTGGCTGGAGAATATGCGCAAAAAATTGGGCTTATCTGAAAAGAATGAGGCTGATGCTGAGTTAGTCAATGAATTGCTTGATTTGATGGAAAGTAATAAGGCTGATTTTACGCTAACATTTTATTATTTTTCTCAAAATGATGCGTTATCACAAGCACGCACTTTATTTTCTAAGCCCGAAGAGTTTGATGCTTGGGCTGATAAATGGCAAAGCCGTAGAGCAAGCGAAACATGCACAGTTGCAGAATCACGCGCCATTATGCAAAAGGTAAACCCTATTTATATTCCGCGTAATCATCAAATAGAAGCCGCGATTCGTGCGGCAGAAGATCATAATGATTTCAGTGTTTTTCATGCCTTGCATGAAGTTCTGGAAAACCCTTTTAGCTTACAAAAAGGTAAGGAAAAGTATTTATTACCACCTAAAAAAGATGAAATTGTGCATCAAACTTTTTGTGGGACATAAGAGTCTGTTAGCTTGCTACTGTATTGTCATTCCCGCATGTATTAGCCATATCGTCATTCCCGCATGTTTTTAGCGGGAATCTCACAATACATACACGCAATTTATACTTAAAGTTCAAATAGATCTCCGCTTAAAACATGCGGGGATGACGGTGTAGTTGATACATGCGGGGATGACGGTGTAGGTGTTACTTACAGGGATGATGGTGTAATATATTTTTGCATCACGAATAGTGTAGTAGCCTATGATAAAAAGTGTAAAAAAGGGGGAGGATGGGTAGCATATAAGATAGATACCCATCCCCCCTGTTTTTTGCACTTTTTGTAATGCAGAGCACTACAGTGTTTTCGTAGAGACGCAATGCTTGCGTCTCTACTGCATTGTTTTAATTAATACACAGTGTCCAAGTTCTCAGGCAGCCTGCTAGTGTGCAGGGACTAATTTTTTTGCAAATATATTCATGAAAACGCCATAAGATGGAACGAAAACGGCAATACTGATTAGTAGTTTAAAGAAGTAATCTACTGTTGCTATTTCTGGCCAGTTTGTTGCCATAAATTCATCGCTACTTTTGTAAAAAGCTATGCTGAAAAAGATAAGTGTGTCTATTAATGTTCCTACAATTGATGAAAACGCTGGGGCAATCCACCAGTATTTTTGTTGCCTTAGTTTGCTGAATACAAAAATATCGAGCAGTTGCCCGAAGACATAGGCAAAAAAGCTAGCAATGGCTATGCGTGCAACAAATAAGTTTATATTAAGAAGCTGTGAAAAACCTTGAAATTCTGCATTAAAGAATAAAACAGAGAGTGTATAAGAAATTAAAATCCCAGGAATCATTGCGGTGAAGATGATTTTTCGTGCTTGAGATGAGCCATAAAGACGGTTTGTTAAATCAGTCGCAAGAAAAATTAGGGGAAAAGTGAATGCTCCCCAAGTCGTTTGAAAGCCTGCTACAGTAACCGGGATTTGTACTAAATAGTTGCTGGCTGCAATAACGGCGAGATGAAAGAGAACCAGATAAAATAAGGTATTGTCGTGAAGTTTTGAGGTGTTTGAAGTAATCATTTTTAATCCTTTTTGTTGAATGGGGTTGAGGGAACCCAATAAAGCAAGGGATTATATCTATTTATCCGCTATCCGCTACCTATATTTCTTTTAGATGAGCAAAGAAATTGCCAAAAAATAGTTTTGCGGTTTCTAAAAATTCTTGTGGAGTTGTTTGCTCGCTCATTTCAATGCTGCGATATAGCAAATAATGCTCAAATTTATCTTTTTCACCTGCGCGTTGGTTGCTTCCATGCCATGTTGTGATTGCTTGTTTTATGTTTTCAGTGTTGTCAGCGCTGTTTTGATAGAGAGCTAATGCTGATTTTGGAAAGAATTTTGATGGGTAATGTAGGCCTTCCCAATAGTAGTTAAGTAGCTGTATGAGTTGCTCTTTTGCATTTTCTACGGGCGATAATAGAAAAGAATATTCGGGTGAATAGAGTCTTGTCTCTGTACTTGAAATTGTATTCAAAACTAGGTGATGTAGCCAAATACTAATGTAATCATGGAAATAGGGCTGTGCAACGTGGATTAATATTCGTCCTGATGCTTCTGTTTTTTTACTTTCGTTGTCAATAATACCTAGAGAATTTATTTCTCCATAAAGTTGAAAGTCGTCAAGTGACAAGAAAAAGGGTAGGTTATCAATATTGTTAACCTCAGGTAATTTATTTTTGAAAATTTCAATGATTTGTTCTTCATTATTAAAAAATCCTTCACCTATTTCACCGTAGGGTAGCAAGCCTTTTGCTCTAGCGATTAAGAGCTGTTCGTTCTCATTTGATTCAATGAGTATTTTTCTAATTTCTCTATCTTTAAAGGATTCAAGCTCGAAGGGTTCACGAATAGGTAGGCTTATATCTTCGTCAAAAGTTTGAATGGCAAAACGATGTTTTAAAAATGTCCTAGCGGGGCTTTGATAAAATTTGATTAACTCATTTAAGCTGATTTTTTTAAAATCACTATCAAGTTCTTCTAAGCGTTCGCTAATAAAAATTTGCGAGGGGGCATCGTTAGACTTTTCTAGTTGGGTGTATTGCGCTGCATAGGAGAATAAATCACTGCTCTGATCAAAATAACGTGAGCTAAATGCCTGTAGTGGATGTTTTATTACCCATTTTTCAGCGGCTATATCAGAAGCCATATCAGAAGCCATATCAGAAGCCATATCAGAAGCCATATCAGAAGCCATATCAGAATAAATGGCTAGTGAATCCAGTAGTTCACTAACAAGTACTGATGGGGGTATTTCTGTATTATCTTTTACGCTTTGCCCAATATAACTAATTATTAAACGGCTACGAGCGGCGAGTATTGATTCTAAAAATAGATAACGATCTTCATCTCGGCGTGAGCGGTCTCCTTTGCGTGGTTTTTCTGCTAAGCGATCAAAACTTTGACGCTTGTTTTGGCGCGGGTATTCGCCATCATTCATTCCCATTAAGGCGACGACTTTAAACGGGATGCTACGCATGGGAACCATTGCACAGAAGGTTATGCCATGCCCTAAGAAATTCTCACTACCACTGATGCTGGAAAGTGCTGATTGCAGTATTTTAAAAAATACGGCAAAAGAAATTTCTTGCTGAAAATCAGTTAGTTTTGTTGTTTGTTTGATTTTATCAATGGCGTTTAAAATCTGGCTAACATCAGTTGTCTCGATAAAAATTTGGCTAATTAGTGTTTTTATTTTTGTTATCCAATCATCTATTGAATAAAGTTGATCATGCCAGTCGGCAATGGAGAAAATAATATCGGTGAAAGATTTAAAATTTGCCAGAATAAGTGCATCGCTACCTTCGATGATGTTATGGGCTAATAGTGCTAGATCATTGTTATTATTATTTACAGTACTATCTAAAGAGTTATCTACAGAAAAAAGCTGATTGCTATGCGGGCTTTCACCCATAGCATAGCCGAGTAACAGGCTATCGAGCGCATATTTCCATGTGTGTTCTTGGGTGTTTGGGAGCTTGTTTTTTTGTCGGTATTTGCTATCAATGCCCCAACGGATATTGCTTGTGAGTGCGAGTTTTCGACATTTATTTATTTTATCTTCATCAAGTGAAAACTGGCTACTAATGTCTTTGTAATCAAGTATTTCAAAAACTGATTTAACATCAAATCGTGTGTCTATTAGTTTGAGTATTTTTAATAAAGCTTCAACTAATAACTGCGCATTTATTGGGTTTCTGTCTGCAATACTGAAGGGTAGCGGCTTTTGGGTTTGTGAAAAAGTGGTGCTTGAAAATACAGCTTCAATATAGGGAGCATAGCTTTCAATATCAGGCAACATTACGACAATATCTGCTGGAGATAGTGATTTGTCTGTATTTAAAGCATCAAGAATCTGATCATATAAAACTTCAACTTCTCGCAGAGTTGTGTGGCAGGCATTAAAGCGAATTGATTGATCTTTGTGAAAGATTTTGTGAAAATCGCTGTGGTTATCACTTTTATCATCAAACAAGATCATTTTTTGAGGTTCTTGTAAGTTATATATATCTTCTTGAAGTTGTTTTAATATTGTCTTTTGCTGATCTATACAATCTTGATTTTCTTCATTCTCGTTCGGGCTAGGCGCAGGTGGAATAGAAAAATGCTCCGCTGTTGTAACATCAAATAATTGATGAATAAAATCACGACCCTGTTTTCCCATAGATGCTAATAATGGATTGCCTGTTTCTGCATAGGCTTGTTCCTCTACAGAAAGCTTTGTTTGTGATTTTTTTGAAATAATATCTCCCCAATAAATATCTTCACAGGGGTTGATTAAATATAAATGAATATCTGTTAGCTGAGCTAATTCACCCAATAAATCCAGATAACCAGGCGAAAGAGCAGGCATTGAGAAAAAGATGACCCGCTCAGGTAAATTGTTTAATAAGGTAGTTTTATCCGTTGAGTGTAAGGAATCTTTAAACTGATCCTGCAAGAATTGCCAATGAACCAACTGTTTTTCTTTAACGCAACGAATCCAAAGCCTAGCCTGCCAATCACCCTTTATATATTTCTCTGGGGATTCTTCCCATTGCTCAATCCAGTCACTACGAAAGAATAAATACTGATCAAAAATATCCGCCAGTTGGCAAGCTAAATCCCATGTGGCAGTGTCGTTTAAATTTGTTTGCTGGTTTTCATAGAGAATATAATGTGCCAGCTCAGGGTAATCCGCATGGTTAAGTGTCAACTCCTCCATAATGTGATAACGCAATGTTTCTGGCGTACATTGGCTTTCTTCTGATATATCAGAAGAAACCATACGCAACAACTTCCACATGAATTCAGCGGGGAATAAATATTCAAGATTAGCACTGATGCCAGCAATATCGGCAAGCTGCATAGATAGCCAACGTGCCATTCCTGCATTTTGTACGATAACCATTTCTTTGGTAAAAACATCTTTTAGAGGCGTATTGACTGTTTGTGCAAAAGCTATTGATAGTTGTTCTAGCTGGTTACTGGTATGAAGGTAAAGCATTTAAAATACCTAGGAGGCTGTCTGAGAATAGAGAGTCTACTGCAGAAAAGCTGAATTTGGCTATATTATCCCCCGATTTTCGGAGAATAGAACAACTATTCCCCTCAGTTGGTGAAAAATCTAGCTCAAATAAGCTTTCCCTCGCTACGACTTCTATTCTCGGACAGCCTCCTAGGAGGCTGTCTGAGAACAATCACTTCTGCAATCATCAAAAGCCCTTTATTTTCTTAAAAAACAAATGATTATTTTTTAATCACAAAATGGCGTGTTTTTAGCTTGTTTT
>JALSLM010000107.1 GCA_026988295.1 Thiotrichaceae bacterium | reverse complement strand
TCCCCCCATTATCACTAATTTTCATTGTTTTAGGCTCTATTATTTTGGGAGTTGCCACAGTTAATCAGGCTGGAGCTATCGGAGCTATTGGAGCTATGATTATGGCAGGTTATCGCCTGCATACAGGCAAAAAAATCACTGCCTATATTCCTGCAATTTTTGCCCTTATTGCTATTGCTGTGCTTGCTTATTTAACCAGCAATTATGATCTTAATATCAAAAACATAAAATCTGATGAGCAGTTTTTCTTTATTAAAATTGCACTTGCAGTAGTTGGATTGTTGTTAATATCAGTGGCTTGGAGCGCATGGCGTGTTACTAAAATTGATGATACGCTAAAGCATGTCATGATTGATACCGCTAAAATGACCTCAATGGTGTTTATCATTTTAATCGGTGCCGCGATGCTGACCTCGGCTTTTCGTGGTTTTGGTGGTGAAGAGCTGGTTAAACATTTCCTAACCACATTACCAGGTGGCTTTTGGACGCAATTCATCGTGGTTATGCTGGTTATCTTTCTATTGGGATTCTTCCTTGATTTTATTGAGATTGCCGTCGTTGTTGTTCCCATTGTTGCGCCAATACTTTTAGCTAACCCCGAAGCCAATGTTACCGCAGTGTGGCTGGGTGTAATGATTGGGCTAAATATTCAGACATCCTTCCTTACTCCACCTTTTGGATTTGCTCTCTTTTATTTACGAGGGGTTGCAGATAAAGTGGTGAAAACCATTGATATTTACAAAGGAGCCAGTGCGTTTATTATTCTTCAATTATTGGGGCTACTCATTGTTGGCTTATACCCAAGTCTGGTTAACTATCTGCCCAATCGCACTCATCTACTATCAGAAACAGCCCCACCACCAATTAATCCAAAGCTACAACTTTGTCTTGAAGATTATGTGCTTGAAGAATATGCCGAAAATGGTGATGCGATCAAACAAAGTATTCAGCAGGCAACACAGTTTGATATAAGTTACCTTCCAAAGAAGTTGCAAACAAAGTTTCAAGAAAGCACCGCTGATGCTAATAATGCACTGGCATTAATCGAAAAAGTCAAAGCTGAAAAAGCAACACTTGATGAGTTTTCTGTGGCTTATCAACCTCTACATAAAAAAGTAACGATTATAAAATCTGATTTGCTAAAGTTAAGTGATTTGATTAGTAAAAATGAATATGCAATGGGCAATTTTGAAGAGAACTCAGAGGATTTTAATATTCTAAAAGAAAAGCTAAAGCAGTTGCATACAGAAAAAACTGCATTGCAAGAAACTATTCCAGCAGAATGGGAGAGTAATCAAAAGCAGTATCGAGAACTTGATAAAACTCTCAAAAAAGCTCGTAGACAATATTTCAATGCGGTTGACTCATCCTATGAATCACTCACCGAAATACAACAAATTATTGCTGATACTGAAAAGCTAGATGGATTTAAGAAAAAGCTAATCTCATTAGAGAAGGTTATACAAAATGCGGATAAAAAAGAAATAGTTACAACGGTTAAGGGAATAGAATCTCAACTCTCTAACATCAAAGGTAGTCGTGCTATTAAATCTAAAATCACCAAAGCCCGTAGAGCCTTTAAGAAAGCCAAAGATGAGCTAGCACTGACTGAAGCCAGAGATAAAGCAATGGCTTATTACAGAGATGCTGTTAGTGCTTATGAGAAAGAAAGCAAATGGCGCAATAAAGCATCAACTGGACTAAAAGAAAAGTTAGCAAGTTATGACAACTCACTGCGTAAAACCATAGGGCTAAGACTACAAAAACGCCTTACGGATGATCAGGCAAAAGATGTGGCCGCTTGTTTATCTCATCATCGTAATATTTCTTTAGGGTTTTGATTTATTTAATAAGACCTGAATCCGTGAGGTCACTACGGCACAGGACGCAAGCTATTGATTCATCATGAGTTTAAAAAATACCCGCTTAACCTACGGGTGAAGCTAAGATTTTTTAAATCTCATGCTAAGCCAATATCTTACGCCCTGCTATCCGCATTGACCTCACGGATTCAGGTAAGAATAAGCTAGGTCGGATTAGCGATAGCCTAATCCGACAAATGTGAAGTATATTAAAAATATGCAAAAAAGGGGGGGGGGATGGGTATTAGTATTCCTACTAAATTGTAATTACTGTCAATTACTAAAAGGAGGAAAAATGCATGATGTATTTTATAGGTCGGATTAGTGATAGCGTAATCCGACAAGTTATGGAGTTCCTATTATTTTGCCCAAGTATCCCTTAATCCAATAGTGCGATTAAACACTAGCTTGTCATCACTTTTTGAATCAGCAAAGAAATAACCTTCACGTTCAAACTGATAAGGAATATCTTTGCGTGGCTCTGCCAGATTTATTTCTGCTTTACATCC